>JAAYCR010000090.1 GCA_012729675.1 Phycisphaerae bacterium
GGGGGGGGGGGATATCCCTCAAGTCTATCCGTACAATTACCGACAAGCATTCAGGAAATCAGGTTTTCAGGGAAGGAACAGCGTATGATCAGCGAGACAATGATAAAGGACTGGATGCGTCAACGGCTGGCCGCGGGACAATGCGACAGTGCGGCGGAACTGGCGCGGGAATTTCTTGAGGAACATCGCATCCGGGACGTTATGAGTCCGGAATTCAGCCGCGTGATGGATGTCGGGTTTTCACTTGCGATGGAAATCGCTCAAATCAGCAATGTCGCTAAGGCCAAATGGCCTTTATCTTCAATTCAGCACTCGTGACAAAACATCGATTTGCATCACGACTTTTTTATACAGAACAAAGCGGCGCACAGGCGACGGCACAGCAATGATTGGAACAGCAGCGAATTGAAAACGACGGTGCGATTATTATACTAATGTTATGTAGGATTTTCGGAGAATTGCATTGACACTTAAAGGAAGAATACTGACACTGGTGGCAATCCCGCTGGCGGGTCTTGCCGTGATTGCGGCGGCAAACGGATTTATGCTTCGGCATGTCTCAGGTGTTGTCAAGCATGCAGTCGGGCAAAACCTGCTGCCGATCATTACGGAGGAAATACCGCTGATGAACGATCTGAACAACAGCATTGAATTTTTGCTGAACGCCAATCGCGACGCCTATCAGGGGTATCTGGTGGAGATGCAGGTCTTGACGGCCCAGAGCGAGTCACGGGTGGCCGAACTTATCGGGACACACGGTACGGAGATCGGGCAGGTGTCCGAGCGAGTGGGGCTGGCGTCGGCTCAGTTTGACGAGCAGGGCCGTCAAACGTATGCGGAGTATGGGCGTTACTTTGATCAGTGGAAAGCATCCACTGATTCGGTGATGCAGACTTCGCTGATCCTGGCGCGTGAGTTTGAGCGTCGGGAAGGGATTTATCGGGAAAGCGTCAAATCGTTTGACGTGATGCGTCAGCAACTGGATGACGTTGTGGGGCTGATCGAGAAAGAGATTGAATCGCTTCAGGATGCCGAGGACAAGACACGGCAGCTTGCTTTGTTTGAGAGTATTGAATTGCTGCTGAATGCCGACCGGGATGCCTATCAGGCGCTGGTGGCCCTTCTGGAGTATTCGCATGCGACCGACGAAACGCGATTTACGGCGATGGTGGAGACTTACGTGAGCGAGTACGAGCAGGTTCTCGATCGTACGCAGCAGGCGGCGGCGGTCTATGACGAGGCGATGCGCACCGAATACGGCAAATTTGTTGAGCTGCTGAAGGAATGGAACGGTTTGTGCCTTCAAGTGGCGGATATTACCGGCGCAAACTTAGCACGCGTTGCGTCAAGCCGATGCGGCAAACAGCCTGAAGGCTTTTGCCCAGATGCGTACGACGATTGATGTGATGAGCGGGCAGATGGAAGATCGGATTGCAAAGCAAATGGGAGCGATGGCATCTCAGGGCAAGCTTGCGCAGACCGAAGCGGCGGATCTGAATGCAAGCATGAGTCGCGTCAATGTGATGTGTCTTTTCAGCGCGGCGGGGATATTTGTGTTTGCGCTTGTGACGGCAGTTTGGATGATTCGGAAACTGGTCAGGACGCTGACCGAAATCATTCGTCAGTTGTTCAGCGGATCCGAGCAGGTGGTCAGCGCTTCGGATGAGATTTCTTCGGCATCGCAGTCGCTGGCGGAAGGCGCAACCGAGCAGGCGGCGGGACTTGAGGAAACGTCGTCAAGCCTTGAAGAGATGAGCAGCATGACCAAACAGAACGCCGACAATGCCCAGTTGGCCAATACGCTGGCTGCCGAGGCACGCAATGCCGCTCAGGGCGGGGCCGAGTTGATGGAGCGGATGAGTAGCGCCATTGATGACATTCAAAAGTCGTCGGACCAGACAGCGAAGATCATCAAGGTTATCGATGAGATCGCGTTCCAGACGAATCTGCTGGCGCTGAATGCCGCGGTCGAAGCGGCTCGTGCGGGCGAAGCAGGCAAGGGATTTGCCGTGGTGGCGGAAGAAGTGCGAAATCTGGCGATGCGCAGCGCCGAGGCGGCCAAGAACACCGCCAATATGATCGAAGAGTCGGTCAAGATCGCCAAGAACGGCGTTACGATTTCAAACGAAGTCAGCAGCTCGCTGGAAGGCATCGTTGCCGGCATCGCCAAGACGACGGATCTGGTCGGCGAGATCGCCGCGGCCAGCGCCGAGCAGGCTCAGGGAATCGATCTGGTCAATACGGCCGTGGCCCATATGGACAAGGTCACGCAGCAGAATGCGGCGAATGCGGAACAGTCGGCCAGCGCCAGTGAAGAGCTGAATGCTCAAGCTGAATCGATGAATGCCATTGTTGAAGAATTGGTCGCACTGGTCGACGGCGCCCGGAGACAGGGCCGCGGCATCGAACGTGCAGCGGCGGCTGGTTCAGACGGCGGTACACTCGGCGTCAGCGACCAGGCGTTTCATGCGATCAGCGACGGAAAGGGAAGGCGTTCGTCTTTCAAGTCTGTCGCCCGAACGACGATTCCGCTGGAGGATGACTTTTCAGATTTTAACGGCTGATCAATTCCATTTTCGGCGCACGGATTGCGCAGAAAAGGGACGTGTATCAGAGAACGGTAATACAGCGTTAAACAGGAAAGGACAGTCAATGAACAATTGTAAGACAGGGTTAGCATGGGTATTGGTCGGGGTGTTCGCCGTGCTTGTGCCGTCGGTGCAGGCCGACACTCAGGAAGACCGGATTGAGCGGCTTGAAGCACAGTTGGCGGCGATGCAGCGGGAATTGGCGCTGCTGAAGAATCAGCCGTCACAGCCGACTGCACCGGCCAGCGAACAGGCGATCAATGCAGCGGTGGATCGCGCTGTCGAGCAGAAAATGGCTCAGCAGCCGAAGGTGCCGGACTGGTTGAGCAATATGAAGCTCAGCGGCGATTTCCGTTATCGGCATGAGTGGACGGACGATGCCAGCAAGGTCGCTGATCGCAACCGTCATCGCATTCAGGCCCGGATAGCCCTCAATGGGACCGTCAATGAGGAGTTGGCTTATGGTTTCCGGCTGGCCAGCGGCAACAGCGAGGCTCCGCTTCGTGATGAAGGGTCGCCGATATCGCACAACCAGGATCTGGGCAACGCATTTTCGAGCAAAAATATCTGGCTGGATCTGGCGTACTTTGACTATCACCCCAAGGCGATTGCCGGGCTGAATGTGTACGGCGGCAAGATGAACAATCCGTATCACCGGGTCGGCAACAGCGACCTGATGTTTGACACGGATGTGACGCCGGAAGGTATCGCGGCGGTGTATAATACCAGTCTCTCTGAAACGGTCAACGTGTTCGGGGCGGCAGGCGGTTATTATGTGCGTGAACGGTCGGAAGATGCCGATACGAGCCTGTGGGGTATCCAGGGCGGTGCGACGCTGAAATTCGACGACGCGAAAAAGTCGCACCTGACGGCCGGGGCCGGTTACTACAATTACGGCAATGCCAAGGGACGTGCGGGGCTGGGAACGGACAATACGCAGTTCTACGGCAACCGCTCGACGGGCGGCGTGTTTGACAGTGATTTTGACCTGGTGCAGGGGTTTGCCGAGATCGGTGTGCCGCTGGGCGATCTGCCGCTTCGGCTCTTTGCCGATTATATCTGCAACACACGGGCGGTGTCGAATCAGGATACGGCCTACCTGATCGGGGCAAGCCTGGGCCGGACGAGCACTCCGGGCACGTGGGCACTGTCGTATAACTTCCGTGATGTTGAGGCCGATGCCCTGCTGGGCGTGCTGGCGGAGGCGGCCTTCGGCGGAGGCGGGACCAATGTCAAGGGGCACAAGTTCGGCGTTAATTATCAGCTTGCCAAAAATACGGCATTCGGCTTAACGTATTTGATGGCCGAACGTACTCGCAGCGGCGAAACGAATGATTTTGACATGGCGACGGTGGACTTTACGCTTCGCTTCTAAAGATCGGGCAACCGCCCTTTCTGCAAACACAGTCAACGCGGCTCTGTGGATTCCCCACAGGGCCGCGTTTGTATTGGGGGCTCTGTTTTATATCAGTGTGTCGGGGTGTTCGAGATGCTTTTTGACAAAGTCGAGAAACTGGGCGGCCTCGGCCCCGTTGACGACCTTGTGATCGACCGAAATCGTCAGGTTGATCAACTTGCGAACGGGCAAGTCGCCTTCGGCAGGGACAAGCGTATCGACGATGGCGCCGACGCCGAGGATACTGGTCTGGCCGGGGATGACGATGGGGATAAACATCTCGACACCCGATGCGCTCAGGTTGCTGATCGTGATGCTGCCGCCCTGCTGGTCATCCGGCGACAGTGTCCCGGCGCGGGCTTGTTCGCTTAGTGCTGTGCGGCAGGCGGCCAATTCATAGACGCTCTTGTCGCCGCAGTCGCGCACCCTCGGAATGGTCATGCCGTCTTCGGTTTCAACCGCCAGCCCGATATCCAGCGTCTCGGCCAGCCGAATCGCGTCGTCGTCCAGCCGCCCGGTCATAATGGGATAATGCCGCATCGACACGGCCACGGCGCGCAGAAGAAAGTCGTCCAGCGTCAGCGGAATGGCAGCCGAAGCGTTCAGCGTGTCCAGCAAGGCCATCAGTTCCGTCACGTCGGCGCGGATATTCAGGTAAAAACAGGGAATGTTCTGCTTGGACCACAGCAGCTTTTCGGCCATCTGGCGATGATGAGGGCTTAGAGGAATAACAGGGCCGGTTGAAGGACTTGGCGGCGCCGTGAACGCGGCCGGTGACACCGCGACCGGTGACGCAATCGATACTGCCGGCGAGGCGGCCGCAGACGGCGCAGCAGGCACAAGGTCGTCGATAGCTTCGTCGGCGGCGGCCAATATCAGCATCGGGGCATTGACCGGCAGGGTCTGGCCGTCCTGCACCAAAATGCGTTTGACACAGCCGTCGGCGGGAGATTCCACGTCAACCGTCGCCTTGTCGGTTTCGATCTCAAACAGCACATCGCCCTGACGCACCTGATCGCCCGGCTTGACCGACGTTCTGACGACCGTGCCTTCAACCATCGTCTGCCCCAGCTTTGGCATGGTTACTTCTGTTGCCATATTTGTTACTCCGGATTCTCTCAAAATCAAGGACGGGGCAAATCCCATCCGCCTCAGCATAATGTTAAAGGTATTGCCGTCCGTCTTTTACCGTATTTTTCGAGCGACTGCAAGGGTTTTTCTGCCCGATAAAGCTGCCGAAAGGGGTGATGGAAGAGCTGCGTTACAGCACGGTCAAAATGTTTAGACAAAAAGCCCGGCCGAAAGAAAGATTCGGCTGGGCTTTGTGATTGTTTGGTTTTTCGGCGATGCGGTCAGGCGTGTACCAGTTCGCCATTTTGCTCGGCCGGCTGGAAGGGCAGCGGCTGGCTGAACTGGAAAGCGACGCGGCGGACGTGGGGGCCGAGTTCATCGATGCGGCAGATCTGGCCGTCACGGATGAAGTTGGTCAGATCAAAAGCGTCGGCCATGCCGGACTTGGGCACGCTGAAACGCGCGGTGATGTGTTCGCCGGGCGTCGGGCAGCGGTCGGCATAGCAGGTAAAGGCGGCCCCGTTGCTGGAAACGTCCACCATTTGTCCCTGAGTGAGTATGTCGTCGAAGTCCTCTGCAAACCAGATGGGCCAACTGTAACGCAATCGTGCTTCCCGTCGTCGTTCCGTAACGCAATCCATGGCAATCTCCTATAATCCTGTTCGTTTCCGGCTTAATGTTCCGTGCTGAAGAGGGTTTCGACACAAGATAGGCGGAGCTTAACGTAAAAATAGGCAAAATGGGAATGATAGGAAAGATTCCAACAACATCCCAACGTTTGCGGTGCTCATTGGAATTGGCTCGAGTTGAAACAATGAATTATCGATATAGGACACTTCTATTGCGGATATGTTTCGATGTTCCCGATGGGACTTTAAACTTATTAAACAAAACGCTTTACATTCAAAATAACGAGTGCTTAAGCCGTTCCAGCCGTTGTGTCACGTCTTCGTAGGCCTTCGGGCCAAGGCGGCTGACGACCTCGTCTTGGTCGGGGTACATCACGCGAAACTGCGCCCGATAGGCCGTCTCAATCGCCAGTGCGGTCTCCAGATGAGCAATCGCCGCATCGTCTTGCCCCACTTCCTCGGCCAGCACGCCCAGCCGGTAGTGCAGGGCATCGGCCCCCGGATACCGGGCAACCGCCTCCTGAAATGTCGTGTACGCCTGTTCCTGAAGCGACAGCTTTTCGGCCCCAGGGTCGCTCAGTTCGGCCTTGGCCAGCAGGATATCGCCCAGCAATCGCCGCGGGCGCGGATCGGCCGGCGACCGCTCAATCGCCGTTTCCGCAAAGACGCGCGCCGTGTCCGGAAGTGTCCTGTCCCCGGACGCCGGCTGTTGCTTGAAGCGTTGCAGCATCAGCCTCGCCCCCGTGGCCGCTGCGCTGGGCGACAAGCGGTCCGCTGCTGCTGCCTGCTCGATCAGCGATTGAGCCGCAACGACGTTGGGAGTGTGAATCGCTTCGTGTATCAGCGCCCCTCGACGCAGCGGCGGCACCACTGCACATAGAACGATTGCGGCCATCACCCCCGCTGGAACCAGCGCCATCACCGCTCGCTGCCGAAGCGTTGCAAGCGGTATCAGTCGGTATCCGCCCTCCGTCGTTTGGTTATCAATCAAGGCAACACCTGCCGCGGCCGTCAGCCAGAACATCATCCACACGCCCGGCTCAAACAGGGCAAAATCCACCAGATTATGAAGCAACACCGCCCCCATCCCACACGCCAGCGCCGCGGCCAGCCGCCGGTTCGGCCCGCCCAGCGACACATCGCCGGCCCCCGTAAACCGCAGCAAACCGAATACGCCCGCCACGATTCCCGCCGGTATCACAACCATCAGCAGGTAGGCCGCCGCCTGTTCGAGCGACCCCGGATCCGGCCCGCCCAGTTGCAGTAAGCTCGGCCGAATGAGAATCATCGCCGCCGTCACACCAGCCGCTATCCCCAGCCACACATACCGCTCCCCGTAAGGCGGGCCATTATACAGCTCTGTTTTTTCTGGCTGTCTCAGTACCGCCCCCAATAGTCTGCTCGCCGGGCGTATCATTGCCAGCCCCATCGCCGCCAAGCCGATGATCCCGAATTGACACAACAACGAAAACACCCAATTGTGAGGATCGCCGATTGTTTCCGGCGCGGCCGGTTCTTTGTATTTGAGATAATGCGTCGCATAGTTGCCGCCGCCGATGCCCAAGAGCGGAGAATCGCTGGCCATCTGTGCCGAAGAATGCCAATACTGCCACCGCACCAGCATTGAATTGCCGCCCGGCAGCCGTCCGTGCCGCAGGCCATAGGCCGTCATCGCCGCGACCGCCCCGACGGCCAGCACAACCAGCCCCACACACAGACTTCGCCGATGCACCCACAACGTCTGTCGGAATACCACAACAATACACAGTATCGACGTGAATATGATTAATGATCCGATAGCCCCCTTGCTTTGCGTCATTAACAGTCCCGCCAGCACAAGTCCCGTCGCCAGGGCCGTGCAGAGCAGCGCCACCAAGGTCGGCTCGGAACCGCGCCGCGCGGCAAAGGCCTCCAGACACAGTCCCGCTCCGGCAAACACCGCAAGCAGGAAAAACGACCCCGTCGAATTACTTGTCGTCAAGAACCCCGACACATCCTGCCCATAGAGGCGATGTTCATACTGCCAGTGTTCCAGACTGCCCGTTTCGATCCCGAGTGTTTCCAAAAACGCTTCGGGATTCTTTTCATACTCGGCGATCAGCATACCGCCTGTCGAGGTCATCTTGTCGTAGCAGGCATAGGTCGCCGCCGCCCCGACCGCCAGCAGCAGCCACAAAAACAGCCGTACCTTTTCCCTTCGGTCAAACAACTGCACCGCCAGCAGCCCCGCCGCCGGGCCGGACGCCAGTGTCACCAGATCCGTCAGCGCCGCACGCTTGTCCGATGCAAACCACGCCCCCGCCAGCGCGACCGCACAAAACACCCCGACCGCCCCGGCAAAATACGTCCGTCGCCGCCGCAGCCTGCCGGCTATTGCCCCCACGATTACCCACACGGCCAGCGCCGCCAACGCACTGACCGACAGCAGCAGACTCGTCGCCTCGTTGCTCAACGCACTGGTGCGCCACATCCCCTCGACGTGCGGCGTTTCAATAAATGTCGCCCGCAGCACCGCAACCGCCAGCACCCATACCAACAGCGCACTTTCCACGATGCCAATCCACCCCGGCCCTTTCACGCCCGCCATCAGATTATGCTTATCGTTTCGCATTTCAACTCACAACTCAAAACTCACAACTAAGAACTAAGAACTACGAACTTATATTTCCTGTCGCTTCAAAAATGCCGACGATCACCAATATCATCACGGTCTGGGCCGCTACCAAGGCCGCCCCGACCAGCCCGACCTGCTGGAGGATGACGCCGCCGATGGCCGTGCACAGGGTCGCCAGGTACAGGGTCAGCGCCACCTGCCGGTCGGTCAGGCCGCGGCGCTTGAGCCGGTGCGAAAAATGCTGCGTATCGCCGACAAACGGGCTTTTGCCCTGTTTGAGCCGCAGAAACGTCACCGTCACAAAGTCATACAGCGGCACCGCCATCACCACCGCCGGCATCAACACCGAATACAGGGGCGTGCCGACTTCCGGATTATAGTACGTCGTCCGCAGGGTCAAAAGGGCGACAAAATAGCCGACGACCATCGAGCCGGCGTCGCCCATAAAAATCGTCGCCGGCGGAAAGTTAAACACCAGAAACCCGACCAGCGTCCCGGAGAACACCAACCCCATCGCCCCGACAAACACCTGCCCGCTGACAAACGCCGCCGTCATCAGCGCCGCGGTCGCAATCGCCGCAATGCCGGCGCTGAGGCCATCCATATTGTCCAGAAAATTGAATACGTTGATCATCAGCACAATCCATACCACCGACAAGGCTGTCGTGATGACCTTGTTTTCGATGAACATCTCCACCCGCACATCCGCCCACACCGCCGCGACAATCGCCGCGGCAAACTGCACCCCCAGCTTGAAAAACGGGCCCAGGTGCTTTTTGTCATCCCATAGTCCCAGCAGATGCAGCCCCATCGCCACGGCCAGCACCACCAGCAAATCCGGAAGCTTGTCCATAAACCCCGCCGCGTGCTGCTGGACGCCGGGCGACAGCCAATTCGCATGACCCGGTGCGGCGACAAATGCCACAAACGTCGCTCCGCACAGGATAAAAATCGCCAGCGTCCAGAAGATCGCAATGCCGCCGCCCAGAGCGATAACCGACCGGTGATACCGATCCTGCTGCGGCCGCGCGACAAACCCCGTCCGCACCGCCCGCCTGCGCGCCACGACCGTCAGCACCGCACACACCCCCACCGCCGCCGCCGGCAGCATCATCCCCAAAAAAATCATTTGTGACATCGTTCTTTTGACTCCTGTCTGTTATTTGCCGTTTTCTGCACTTATGGCTTGTCTTCTTTTCGTTTTGTCTGTTCGATCAGCCGCTGGCGTACCTGTGTTAAAAAGGCGTCGTACCGTCCGCTCTTGAAATCGGGGAAGGTGAAGGGAAAGCTCTCCCACGTCCCCCGCACGTAGATCAGGGTGACCTCGGCGTACATTCCGTCGCCGATATAGATGCGATGGGCGAAATTCTTGGTCGAGGCCAGGACCAACTTGCTCGGCTCGATCAGGCCGGGGTCAAAATTGACCGGTCGCGGCCACGGCCTGCCCAAGTCCGCTGCCAGCTCGCGCTCCAGCCGGTTGGTCGTGTGCTTGATCTCCGCCAGCCGCCCCGGATCGATCCGCTCGGCAAACGCCGCAAATTGCCGCAGGATCTCCGGCCCGGCCTGCTGCGCATAATACCCCGTCAAGTCAAACGGCCACACCTCGCTGACCATATCCATCGTGCCCAATTCCGCTTCCAGCCGCCGCCGCGCAGCGTCCAGCGCCTCGGCATCGCAGGCCAGAATGCCGCAGATCAGCTTGACCGGTTTGGGGGGTGAAAGGTCCCACATCACAAAGGCTCCAGAAGTTTATCGCCCCCGCATTGTATCAAACCCACTCCGGCGGGTCTATATGAAACAAAAAAACCCGCCTTGTCCGCGTTGGACAAGACGGGATGAGGTCTTTAGAAACTCCTTTCCCGAACGGCTTACGCCTCGGTTTTACGGACAGGCCGAGCCGTTCAGGTCATATTTACGACTCGGATGCAAGACGCGACTCAGTAGGCCAGTTCCTGCTCATCTTCATTGCGGGAGCTGTTCACCTGGGCGTACATCAGGTCGGCTTCCTGGATCTGAGCCAACATCTGTTCGGCTTCCTGAAGGTGCCGTTCCGAATGCACACCGGCATCCAGCACCTTGCGGGCATAAGCGTACTGGCCCTGAGCCAGCGATTCGTGAGCGGCCTCAAGGCAAGCCGTCTCCAGTGCCCTTTCCCATCGTAACACAGCACTTTGTTGTCGAGCTTGCTTACACTCGCAACCTGCCGCCGTCATCAATAACACCGCCGCCGCTAACAGTACTAATGTTGTCGTTCTCATTTTAATTCCCTCCGGAATCTGTCTGGTTTCTCATTTAGAAACACCGTTCCGATTAAAACATTATATTCATACACTACTGTCCGGTTATTGAATTTTGATTTTCTTGTAACTTCATAATTTACAATATGTTGAACAAAAAAACAACTACAAACGATTTGAATTTGCCTGTACGATTTCGGCCATTTGATCAGAAAGGA
>JAAYCR010000091.1 GCA_012729675.1 Phycisphaerae bacterium
CTATCTGGATACATTTAATCCGCTGGGGGCATGCCCCCAGCCCACACCTGCTTTAACTCCTGATACCGCTGTACAGTCATACACCGTATCCGCTTGAGGGGGATACGATGTTCCCTGCCCATCCCACTTTCGAGGCGATTCAGCCTTGACAGGACGGCCTGCATCGGATAAGGTTTTATGTTTTGTATTGTTAACGAAACACGAAAGGTGTCTATGAGCAAAACTAAGGAATTAACAGCATTTTCACGGGTGCTGCAGTACGTCTGGCCGCAGTGGCCCAGCCTGATCGCGGTGCTGTTGTGGTCGGTGCTGATTTCACTGATGTTCTCGGCCAGTTTTCTGACCATTATTCCGCTGCTGAAGGTTATGATGGAGGAAGAAGGTCTGCATAGCTGGGTGGATCGGAAGATGTGCAACGGCCGGTACGGGATGGATTTTTATGTGCCCGGCCGAAGCGATTTTGAGGATGAGACCTCGGTTGCGGCGCGTTATCTGCTGATCAATCGCGTTAAGAAAGACAGTTGGGCGTATGAGGCGGGTCTGCGCCGCGACGACCATATCGTTGCCGTGGACGTTTTGGGCATTGCGGATGAGGACCAGGCAAGAACGCCGGCGCGTATGCTGGAGTTGCTGGCGACGTCGGACTCCGGCGCAGCGCTGTCGCTGTCGCTGCGGCGGCTGGACGCCGACGGAGAATCGACGCCGCTGGTTGTGTCGCAGACGGCCGCCGCGAAACCGTTTTATGCTGACTGGGCGCAGTGGCCGGTCAGTTTTATCCCGCGAGACAAGCCCGGAGAGACGCTTCTACCGGCGATGACGCTGGTGATTGTCGGGCTGACGGTGATTACGATTTTGCGGTGCTTTGCGCGATTCAAGCAGGCGTATCTGGCCGAGAAGATCACCAGTATCGCCAATGCCCGTCTGCGCGAAGATGTGTTTCGGCATGTGATGTTTATGCCGGTGGGGTTTTTCTCATCGCGCGGGACCAGCGATACGACCAGCAGGATTATCGGCGACGTGAACATAAGCGGGCGAGGTATCAAGATTCTCTTCGGCAAGACGCTGCGCGAGCCGTTGGTGGCTATCGGGGCACTGACGGGGGCGTTTATCATCAGTTGGAAGCTGACGCTGATTTTCATGTGTGCGGCGCCGCTGGTGATCGGGGTGATTGCAGTGCTCGGTAAGAAGATGAAAAGAGCGACCAAAAAGTCACTGGTCACCAGCGCTCATCTGCTGGGACGCATTCAGGAGGCCATCGGCGCGCTGCGGGTGGTCAAGGTATATAACCGTCAGGATTGGGAGATCGGGCAATATGAGAAGTCCAACCAGACGCTGCTGAAGCATAATTTGAAGATGTCTAAGATCGAGGCGATGACCAATCCGCTGATGGATGCGCTGGGGATGATCACGGGCGGAGCGGTAATTCTGTTGGGGGCGGCGTGGGTAACCAAACAGTATGATGGGATGCAGGCCAGTTCGTTTTTTACGCTGTTGGCGGGATTGGGCATTGCGGCCGAGTCGGTGCGGAAGGTCAGCGATGTGTGGAACAACGTCCAGCAGGCCAATGCGGCGGCCGAGCGAGTGTTTGCAGTTATTGATGAACAGGTTGAACGCGAAGAGCCGGGGGCGTTTGACCTGACGCCGCTGTCGCGCCAAATCGAATTTCGCAACATAACGTTTACCTATCCCGGTGCCGCGCAGCCGGCGCTGCAGAATATCGATCTGACGGTTCCGGCCGGACAGACGGTGGCCGTGGTCGGGTCCAATGGGTCGGGCAAGACGACGCTGGTCAATCTGCTGCCGCGGTTTTACGATCCTGACAGCGGGCAGATTCTGATCGACGGACAGGATATCCACTGCGCCACGTTTCGGAGTCTGCGCGACCAGATCAGTATGGTCACGCAGAACGTGGTCACGTTCAAGGATACCGTCGCCAACAATATCGCCTACAGCAAGCCGGACGCAACGCGGGATGAGATCGTGGCGGCGGCCCGAAAGGCCTACGCTCACGAATTTATCGGCACGCTTCCGGACGAGTATGATCATCTGATCGGCGAGCACAGCAGCGGGTTTTCCGGCGGGCAGCTTCAGCGGATCGTGATTGCCCGTGCCATCCTCAAGAATCCGAAGATTTTGATCTTTGACGAGGCGATGAGCCAGGTCGATGCCGAAAGCGAATCCAAAATCCATAAGGCACTGGCGGAGTTGATGAAGGGGCGAACGTGTTTTCTGATCGCCCATCGGTTCAGCACGGTCATCTCGGCGGATCGCATTGTCGTCATTGACCATGGCCGTATTGTCGCAGAGGGCCGTCATGAGGAACTGATACAGACCTGTCCGACATATATCAAGCTCTACGAAACACAGTTGATCGGCGGAGTGTGAAGAATAGACGATTGACAACTGACGATTGACGATTTGATTTGCTGAGAATTCTTTATATCAATCCGGATGTGCGGGCGGCGCTGGATGCGGCGGGCGTGCTGAGTGAAGCGGCGATTGTGCAGTGGGATCGCGGCGAGCGGATCGTCCATAAAAATTGGGCGGATGTGTACCGCTGGACGCTCGACGGCGTCGGAACGGTCTATGTCAAGCGGTATTTTCCGCAGCAAAATCGGCTGCTGGGGGCGTTTCGCAAAAATCTCGCGGTGCGGGAGTTCGAAAGCTCGCAGCGGCTAGCGCGGCTGGGCGTGCCGCAGGCCGAGCCGCTTTTGACGGCGGTAGCGGTCAACCGATTCGGACTGCCCCGGTGCGGGGTGTATATGATGCGCGAGGTGGAAAACGCCGAGTCGCTGGATTGCCTTCTTGAGCGGCTTTCCGCCGCGTCGGATGCTGCCTTGCTGGCCACGATTGCCGACGAATTGGTTCGCCTGCTGGACGTAATGCACACCGGGGCGTTTTGTCATTGGGATTTTAAGCCGCGCAATCTGCTGGTCACCCGAACAGACGGCGGGGTGACCCTTACCCCCATCGATTCGCGATCGGGCAGACCCATCCGTCCGTTTCATCGGCGCGCCTGCGTCCAGCGGGATCGGCGGTTTCTGCTGCGAGAGCCGCTGCTGGCGCCGCTGTTGCTGAAGCGTTGGGGACTACCTGAAAAAAGCGGCACTGAAGTATGAATCATTCAAACCTCATCCTGAAGACGCCGGACGGCCGCACGCATACGGTCTGCTGCCGGGGGATTTTACGCCGCATCGAAGGACGGCGGACGGTCTTTGACGGCATCTGCGCCGATCGCGGGGTCATCGTCAAGCGGTTTGAGGATGTTTTCGGCCCCTTTCGCTGCCGACGCGAAAAGCGGGGGCTGGAGCGGCTGGCCGAACGCGGGCTGGCCGTGCCGAAGGTACTGCTGGCCGGCAAAGACGTCGACGGTCGGGCGGTGCTTGTGATTGAAAAGATCGACGGGGCCGTCGATGTTCGAAGCGTGCTGAACACGGCGGTCTCGGAGGAGGCAGCCAAAACGATTCTGTTCGCATTGTTTCGTTATGTCGCCCGAATGCATCAGGCGGGAGTGATTCAGAATGATTTGCATCCGGGGAATTTTCTGGTCAGCGACTCGGACATCTACGCCATCGATCCGGCGTGGATGCGGTTTCGAAAAACGCCCGCCGCCGAGGGCGCGTCGCGGGGTCAGCTTGCGATTCTATCGGCGGGGCTTGGACCGCAACATGCGGCGTGGCGGGCGGAACTGCTTGAGGCTTATTGTGAGGAACGCGGCATACCGTACACCTCGGAGATGCTCGAAGGCGTTCGCCGACGGGCGGCCGCATTCCACAAAAAAAAGCTGCCGCATGCCCTGAAAAAAACGCTCCGAAACTGCACCGCATTTCTTGTCGTCCGGCGGCAACACGTGCGGGCGGTGTTTTCCCGGCAGGCATTTTCCAGTCATCAGGCCGAGGCACTGATTGGCGTCATCGAGGCGATTGACGCATCCAAAGACCGGATTCATACAGTAACCCTTGAGGGACAGCGCTTTGAGGCGGAACTGTTTTGTGCGGGCGGCGTTTGGCAAAAGCTCCAAAGCCGATTATTCGGTTCGCTCGCTCGCCGTCAGTGGCTCGCCGAATGGCGGGCGCACTATCGGGGTAAAAATGCCCGCCCCCCCCTCGCATTGATCGAATGGCGGCACGGTCTATTGGGTGGGCGAAGCTGCGTGATCCGCGAAAGCTGAACAGATTTCCCATCGGTCTGCTGCGCAGAGCCGATGCCGCCCCGGCCAAAGAAATTCGAAATCCGAATCTCGAAATACGAAACAAATCCGAATGACAAAAACTCAAAAGCAGCCACATCCGGTGGAAAACCTGTTTTGGTATTGTGTCATTTGAATTTTGAATTTGTTTCGGATTTCGGATTTCGTGCTTCGAATTTGACCCTGAAATCAATTATATCTGTTTCCTCGGCGGTCTGCCGAAATCCTTTTTGTACAGCCGCCGCGCGGTGCGATCCACCTGTCGCCAGAAGCGGTACTGAGATTCGAAGATGCTTCGCAGCGGCATTTGGGCGTACGCCCGCATAAAGCGCAGGCGGTCGCGCCGCGTCAGGCCGATATCCATCGCCGAAAACCACAAGCCCGCCACATCCTTGACCACCCAGCGGCGGGGCGTGCGGCTGCGGACTTGGGCGCGATGCAGATCGATGACCGACAGCTTCACCGCATCCGCGTTCGTCGGCGTACCGCTCGCCACATCCAGCATGAAATGACAGATATAACAATCGCGATGGTTGACGCCGTGGGTGTGCATCGTGCGGGCAATGGCGGCGAGCTTTTCGATGAGTGCTTTTTTGAGGGCAAACGGCGGCGGGGTTGTCTGCCAGTCCTGACAGAAATCCTCCAGGCTGATCACATCGTTCAACTCTTCCGTAATCAAAAACGATTCCAGCCGCGCCGGGTTGCGGCCGCACTGACCGAATCCCACGATGTGCATCGTTTCAATCTTCAGCGTCTCCAGGCGGCGAATCGCCTGAAATTCATTGCCCGCGCCGACAATCGGCCGCTTGAGCATCAGCAGATTTTTGACAATCTCCGCCCAGCCGACGCCGGTGTGAATTTTCGCAAAATATCCCTTGCCGTCCAGCTCAAAACGCAGGGTGCGGCGGTTTTTGACGGCGCGAAAGACCTGCCCTTCCAGTGCGGCGGCCTGGTCGAACGGGTCTTTGCCCGCCCAGTGCGTCTTCAGCGGTTCGTGGAGTTCGACGATGTTCACCGCAGCCGCTCCATAATCACCTCCGCCGCCCGCTGCACCAGTCCGCCCAGCGGCGTTTTGCGGCGGTAGTCGGCGATAGCCGTGCGATATCGTGCCAATACGCGGGGTTCCAGCATCGTTTGCAGTGCGGCATTCATTTTCGACTGACTGAACGGCTCATCAAGCACGACGCCGCCCTTTGCATCAGTGATGTAGGGCGCATACCCGCAGGCGGCGGTGCACAGTACCGGCAAGTCACTGGCCAACGCTTCCAGCAGCGTCAGGCCGGTATTCTCCACCCGCGCCGGATGAATCAGCACGTCCGCTGCCGCCATCAAAGCCGGGATATCGTGTCGTACGCCAGCCAGATGCAGTTGTGGGCCAATCCCCAGCCGATTTGCCAAACGCCGATAGGGAGCTTCTTTGCCTTGGCCTGCGACCACAAACACGCAATGGCTTCGCAATGAATCCGGCAAGTCGGCAATTGCACGAATGGCACGGTCGACGCCCTTTGTCTTGAAGGCAGAGCCGACCAGCAGCATCAGAAAATCATCCTGACGCACAGCGAATTCGGCGCGAATGCGGCGGCGGGCTTGGGCAGGGTCTTCGGCCAGCCGAAAAGTGTTATCCAATCCCGGCGGCAATAGCGTAAATCGGTCATCGGAAAGCTCATAATGCTTTTTATAATCTTTGACTTGTTGCGACGAGATCAGCAGAATGTGAGTGTTGCTATCGGCAGAAAAGACCGCCCGTTCCATTGCCAGATATGTACGACACCGCGGCGTCAGGAGATACAAGGGGTTTCGGGAGCGAATGGCCTGTGCAAAGCAAACATCACTGCCAAAATACACGTCCAGCCCCGGCATACGGTTGTACCCGACAACCAGCGCGACGGGGTCGGCGGCGAGCAGCCGCTTCACTTGGGCGGCGAATTGTTTGGCCCGGCCATGATTGGTCAGGCCGCGTGTCGGCACGATGCGGACGTCAAAGCCCTCCGGTTGCGGGCCATCCCACTGCATCGTATAGACGCGGATCGCCGCCCCGGCCTGCTGACACGCCAGTGCAATGCGCAGCATATCCCGCTGTAACCCGCCGTGTGCAAAGTATTTAAATAAACAATAGGCTATTATTTTGGGCATCGTAAATTCCAATATTATTAGGTAGAATCGCAAAATCTTCGCCAAAAATCAAGAGTATTCAGAGGAAAAGCAAGGGCCGGATAAGATAAAAATTGAAATTATCCCTTTTGTGCTTTATGCTAAAGTACTTTGATAACTCACTACTGTCCGGTTATTGAATTTTGATTTTCTTGTAACTTCATAATTTACAATATGTTGAACAAAAAAACAACTACAAACGATTTGAATTTGCCTGTACGATTTCGGCCATTTGATCAGAAAGGA
>JAAYCR010000092.1 GCA_012729675.1 Phycisphaerae bacterium
CAGTGGCCCGAAATGAAAATCGACCTTGTCAAGCTCCCACCACTGATGATAGACTGGATCGGACCCGACTACATCACCAAAGAAGAATATGCCATAAGGGGGGACGATCTACCATGGCTTCCCTAATTTTTATTGAGACGCGATTGCCTGTAATAAATACAGATCAACGGCTACTGCAAGCCCAGCACATCTTTCATCGAATACAAACCCGGTTTTTGCTCAACGACCCATTTGGCCGCCCGCAGTGCGCCGCGGGCGAATGTGTCGCGGGTGTGGGCATTGTGGGCAATGGTCACGCTTTCGCCCAGCGAACTGTACAGCACCGTGTGCTGGCCGATGATATCGCCGGCCCGCACGGCGTGCATCCCGATCTCGCCGGCCTGACGCGGCACGTCTTTCCCCTCCCGGCCATGCACCAGACCGCCGGGATAGCTCCGACCCGTCTCCTTGCAGATCGCCTCGGCCAGCGACAGCGCCGAGCCGCTGGGCGCATCCTTCTTGAACCGGTGATGCGCCTCGATAATCTCAATGTCATACTCAGCCCCCAGCGACTTGGCCACCTTGCCGACCAGCGAAAACAGCAGGTTCATCCCCAGGCTCATATTGGTCGCTTGCACAATCGCGATTTTTCCAGCCGCCTGCCGAAGCAGCTCAAACTGCGCCGCCGACAAACCCGTCGTGCCCAGTACCAAAGCGATGTTATTATCGGCACAATGACGAATTGATGCGTCCGCCGCCTCCGGCAGTGAAAAGTCGATCATCACATCGCCCGCCGACGGCAGTTGACTTTGTAATGCGACATTAAGGGCCTCGATTCCCGCCAACTGGCCGATATTTTTGCCAAGATCAGGGTGTTTTGGATGCTCAATCGCCGCTGAAATAGAGAAAAATCCATCTTCGCAGGCAAACGCCATAATGCGTTTGCCCATTCGCCCGGCAGCGCCATTCACAATAAGACTGTATTTCATCTTAAACTCTCTTTTTTTGGGGTTATCCTCACTGATTATTGAAATTATTATAGCTTCCGTGTCGTTTTTGACAAGAGATGAACCATTATAAGGCACCAGAGTATTAAAATGAGGGCTTCGAGGTCGAAAAGTGGCAAACGTTGTTTGAGACGAAAGGAACGCATTATGAAACGTAAAATCTTATCAGCATTATTGATATTCACCGTCGGGTTTGGTTTGGTCCTCTTGACCGGTTGTGAAACCAAGGCACAGAGCGGTGCGCTGGTAGGCGGGGGCATTGGCGCGCTTGCCGGTCAGGCTATCGGACGGGATACGACGGGCACGCTAATCGGTGCAGGGGTCGGAACCGCCGCCGGCTATTTGCTCGGTAACGAACAGGATAAGGCCCAACAGCGTCGCCAGGTGCAAGCGGCACAAAACGAATCCAACACGGTAACGGTCTGGATCACAAACAGCAACGGTTCTGAGGTTCCCGTGCGTCTGGTCCAAGAAGGCCCGGCCTACATCGGCCCGCGCGGCGAACGCTACCCGTCAATGCCCACTGAAGCTCAATTGCGCCAGATATATGGGTTTTAATCGCTTATCAACGTATTTCTGACGAGGAAGGGACGGGTCATTTGGTGTCTGATGCAGCGTTGGAACGTATAAGGATTTTGTTGACTGAGCAGCGATTTGCGGTGCTGTGTACCAGCACAGAGGGGTGGCCGTACGCTGGGTTAGTCGCTTTTGCGGCAGAGAATAACCTGAGGTGTATTTATTTTGCCACCCCCGAAAACACGCAAAAAACGGCGAACCTCCGCGCCGACGGGCGGGTGGCGCTGCTGGTGGATGACCGTTCCAATCGACCCGAAGATTGCCAAACCGGCGCGGCCGTGACGCTTCTCGGCCGCGCCGCTGTTTTTTCGACGACCGCCCTGCCTGACGCGGTGTCGCTCCTGCGGAACAAGCACCCCCAACTCAACTCTTTTCTTGACGCGGCAGATACCGTCATCGTTCGCGTCCAAGTCGAACGCTGCCGACTCGTCGAACACTTCCAAACGACCACCGACATACAATTCTGAGCTGCATTCGCTTTTTAATTGTTATTGATTATTGGCGGCATTTGACGATAATTTTCTGTCAATGGAACACGCACCTGCCCAATCGCTGACGCTGGAGACGCCCGTGCAATATCTCAAGGGCGTTGGACCCGTGCGCGCCGAGGCACTGGCGGAACTGGAGGTACGTACCGTCCGCGAACTGCTGGAGTATTACCCCCGCGACTGGGTCTTTATGCCAGAGCCGGTCCCGATTGCGCGGATGCAGGCGGGCAAAAAAGTCTCCCTGTTGGGGCTGATCGAATCGACGGATTATCAATCCTATCGCCGAAAGCCGATCTTCGAGGTTATGCTGGCCGACGCCACGGGCTACTGCCGCGTGCTGTGGTTTCACGGCGGGTATCTGGCCAACCAGCTTGAGCCGGGGCAATACCTCCTCGTCCACGGCACGGTCAGCCGCTACAAGCACATGCTTCAGATGGCCAACCCCAAATTCATCATCCTCGACGGCCCCCGCGCCAACGCGGCCGAGCCGTTCAGCGGCCCGGTCTATCCGGCCAGCGGCAAACTGCCAAGCTGGCAAATCCGCAAAATCATCCGTACCCACATCGCCGAACTGTCGGCGCTGATGCCGGAATTGTACAGGCCGGAATTTTGCACAAAAAATCTGCTCATCCCGCGCGCCAAGGCGTTTGAAGGGATTCACAATCCCGCCGACGACAAACAGCTTGCCGCCGCCAAACGCCGCCTCAAATATGATGAGCTGTTCCTGATGCAGACCGGCCTTGCGCTCAAACGCTACCATCTGCGCCACACCGCTCCGGCGCCCGTCATCGCCGTGGACGATCAGATCGACAGCCGCATCCGCAAGCGATTTCCCTTTCTGCTGACCGAAGACCAAAGCCGGGTCATCGCCGAAATCTGCGGCGATCTGGCCAAAAATATCCCGATGAACCGGCTGCTGCAGGGCGACGTCGGGTCGGGCAAGACGGTCGTAGCTCTCTATGCGGCGCTGGCGGCGGTGGCCAACAAACTGCAAACGGCGATTATGGCGCCGACCGAGATTCTCGCCCGGCAGCATTTTGACAGCATCGAGCGGTTTCTCAAGGGCAGCCGCGTCCGCCGCGAGTTGATCACCGGCGGCATCACCGGCAAAAAACGGCAGGAACTGACCGGCCGCATCTGCGACGGCGAGGTCGATATCGTCGTCGGCACCATCGCCCTGCTGCAGGCCGACATCGACTTTGCCGCGCTCGGCCTGGTCATCATCGACGAACAGCACAAATTCGGCGTCCATCAGCGCGCCGCCCTGCGTAAGGGGCGCAACCCGCATTGTCTGGTGATGACCGCCACGCCCATCCCGCGGACGCTGGCGATGACGGCCTTCGGCGACCTGGACGTTTCGACGATCCGGCACAGCCCGCCCGGCCGCGGGGATGTCATCACACGATGGGTACAGCCGCACAACCGCGACGCGGCGATAGACTTTATCCGGCAGCGGCTGCGTGCCGGGCGGCAGGCGTATTTCGTCTATCCGCGTATCGACGCCGACACGGAAGGCGAAAACGGCGGCAACCTCAAAGCGGCCGTCGAAGAATACCGCCGCCTCAAAGAGCGGGTGTTTGTGGAATACCGCGTCGGCCTGCTGCACGGCCAGATGACGACCGAGGAAAAACGCCGCACGATGGAGGAGTTTCGCAACGGCCAACTGAACGTGCTGGTCTCGACCGTCGTCATTGAAGTCGGCGTCGATGTGCCCAACGCCACGATGATGGTCATTGAAAACGCCAACCGCTTCGGCCTGGCCCAACTGCACCAGCTCCGCGGACGCATCGGACGCGGCCAGAACAAATCCTACTGTTTTCTCTTTGCCGAGACCGAAGACGCCGAGGCCGTCAGCCGTCTGGAGATGATGACCCGCAGCCGCGACGGCTTTGAGATCGCCGAACACGACCTGCGGCTGCGCGGACCCGGCGAGCTGTTCAGCACACGCCAGCACGGCCTGCCCGACCTCAAGATCGCCAACATCGTCGATGATTTTGACCTGCTGGGACTGGCCCGACGCGACGCCTTCGCCCTGATCGCACAAGACCCAACGCTGACCGGCCCCGACTGCGCCGTGCTCCGCGCCGAACTCATCCGCCGCTTCGGCGAAACCCTCGGCCTGGTCGATGTGGGATAAACCCATAACGGTCGAAACCCCCTAATCATCAGGTATCACGGCCATCTTGCCCGCACAATATTCCAACCCGTAGGATGGGCTTGAGCTTATCACCGTTCGTAGTCAACCAAACAGCCTGCGCAGCAGGCGCCATAGTGTAGCCTCGGCCGTCAGGCCGTGGACCCGAAACCCGCGCCCTATCTCCACAAAGCCTCGACAGGGGCGACATTTCGAACATTCGGGTGAATTTTCTTATTTTTCCGGCAAAATTTGTTGACAACACCGCCAATGGTCAGTTTATTATCAAATCAGGATTGAAGGCCTCAACCACAGATTGCGCCAATGAACGCGGATTATTTAACCGCCGAGGCCGCCGAGTCGTAGGATGGGCTTTAGCCCATCACCGTTCGTAGTCCAAGCTTCAGCTTGTCTTTCGAGTCCGTAGGGGCGAACCCGCGTGTTCGCCCATAAAAAAAAAGGAAAAATGCTATGCCCGGCCGCTGGCGGCTGTATATATGCGGTGAAAGTGTCTTAAGGGGGAACGATTAATGAGGAGTAAACATGAACAAGAAACAGCTTGTTTCTATGTGGTGTGGGATAGGACTGATTTTATTTGTCGCATTTCCTACTGTCTTGAATGATTGGCGACCCGACTATATACTATTTCACTACTGTCCGGTTATAAGTTGAATAATAACAATTGGTTATCATAATCGCTCTTTTGTGTTTTGTCGAACTCTTGTGAAAACGCTTCCGAAATGGGTGTTTTCTCGAAAATCGACACACTGG
>JAAYCR010000093.1 GCA_012729675.1 Phycisphaerae bacterium
ACCAATCGCTCAGTGAAGAGCTGTTCAGTTTTTCATTTGCCGCCATACAGTATGTCAAGAAGTCTCGGGATTTTGACGCCTTTTCTGCGACGGCTGCCTTTAATTCGTCCGCAATTCCGGAACCGGCGACACTGGCGATTCTGGGGCTGGGCGGTTTGGCCCTCTTGAGGCGTCGAAACAAATAAGCTTCTTCGTCATCTTCTGAAAAGATGATTTTTACGAAGAGAGGTTCTTTTCTTTGAGGAGGAAAGGATCTCTTTTTTTGCGCGCTGCCGCTAACCAGTTCACAGATAAGCTCGACAAAAGGACCGCGTAGCGGATTTGAGTGACATCTCTCTCGTACCTCCTAAAACAGGACCGGTATCATCTTGAACCCACAAATCCAAGAAGACCGATCGCTGATGATTGGAAGTATTAAACTGCCGCCCCGGATACTGTGATTCTATCATCCGCGGCCGAGCCGATGCCAAAGGCTTGCAGCAAATTCACCCAAAATAGATTCTGCCCCGAATTTCGTTGCATTCCCGTCTTTATTTGTTAAGGTAATAGGGTGTTTTGGGCAACACGGCGTCGATAATAGCGAATTCAGTCCTCGTGGCGCAATTGGATAGCGCGTTGGCCTCCGAAGCCAAAGGTTACAGGTTCGAATCCTGTCGGGGACGTTTAACAACATCATCAATGCAGAAAAACAGCACACCGATCATTGTTTCCAAGGTTTCCTTTGCCGTCCTGCTTACCAGAGATCGGGGCGGTGGGCCGAGGGGCAAGCGTCGGCAATCGGGCAGGCGGGGCAGTTTGGTTTGCGGGCGTTGCACTCCGCCCGGCCGTGAAACACAAGGCAGTGGCTGAACATCGTCCAGCCGCCGTATTTTTTGCGGGGGACGATCTCCATCAGATCAAACTCCAGCTTGGCCGGGTCGCTGTTGGCCGACAACCCCAGCCGCCGGCTCAGGCGAATGACGTGCGTATCGCACACGATCCCCTGCACGCCGAAGCAATTGCCCAAAATCACATTGGCCGTCTTGCGTCCGACGCCGTTGAGCGTCAGCAGTTCGTCCATCGTTTGCGGCACTTGTCCGTCGAACGTTTCGATAATCGCCGCACACGTCTTCTGGATGCTTTTGGCCTTGTTTCGAAAAAAGCCCGTCGAACGGATATCGTTCTCCAGTTCCTCCTGCGACACCGTCAGCCAGTCCTCGGCCTTGCGGTATTTTTGGAACAGGTCTTGGGTGACAATATTGACCCGCGCATCCGTACACTGCGCCGCCAATATCGTCGCCACCAGCAATTCCAGCGGTGTGGTAAAATCCAGCGACACCCGCGCATCCGGATACGCCTTTCGCAGAATCGGAAATATTTTCAACACACGGGCCTTCGCCTCGGCCGCATCGACGTTGGGCGTTTTCTTCTTCTTTGTCATACCGTTATTCTAATCAAGCGGACTAATCGCGTCAACCAACTCCTGTTTTTTGTCGTAATGGTCGCTGACAGATTTGATTTGACAATGGATGACAAACAATGGCCAAGAAGGTGTCGGCGGGCTGAATAAGAGACAGGGGCAGACACTCAGGTCTGCCCCTACAGATTTTATGAGTACCCCCCCCCTGTCGATGGACTGTCAATCGGGTGTCCAGCGGAGGGTGTGAATCCGGGCGGCGGGGACAATTCTGATGCTGCCGCCGGCGAAGAGGACATTGCAGCCTTTGCCCCGGTGGTGTTCCGTGGTGATGGATTCCGGGCCGCCGGACGGATTCCAGCGGCGGGGGCCGGGGGAGACTTCAAACAGCAGTACCATATCGGCAGGCAGGTCGCGGAGACGTTTTCCGGCGGCGTTGCGGTTAATGGCATAGGAGGATTGGCCCTCAACGGCGTCGCTTGACGGGCAGATGAACGATTTGGGCGAGACATCCGCTTCGCTTACCAGGACATCGCACCAAACATCGGCGTTGGGTATTATTCCTTCATTCTCTATGGCTGCATAAACAATCAATGCAGTGTTAAGACCGGAAAGATTGCTGCTGCATACGATTACATTTCTGTGTGTTATTAGTGTGGGTAACACTGCTGCAAGAATAACCCCGATAATTGAAGGAACTGCAATACCTGTAATTGCAAGGCCTTTCCCCTTGAGTATTCCATTTGATCGGTTAATTTTCAATAATGCGGCCACACCGCAGATAATTGCCGGAAGAAAAAGGAACGGCCAGTATCCACTTAAGCTTGCCAGCCCCATCACAAAAGAGGCAATGGCCAGACTGCTGGTTTTGGGAGGCGCTGCGGCGGCGAAGGTCGGAGGTTGGGTGGATTCGGATGCGTTGTTTGACTCGTAGATGTGAAACTCTCCTTTCGCGTTTCATTTTATGCGGCCGATATTATTATGAGACGAAAACTATCTAAAATTACAGGAAGCATGCGGGATAAATCAAGACAATTGTTGTTTTTCATCTTGTTCGATTTCCCATCGGTCTGCTGCGCAGAGCCGATGCCACCCGTCTCTCGTCTTAATCATCCCTTTCAATCGCCTCAAACAATTCCTGCTTGTCGTAGATGCCCGACAACCGCACCGGCTCGTCTTTCCACGGCAGATGCAGGATTGTCATCGGCACCGTCCCCGGCACGCCATAGATCGCCTGCAAGTCCTTCGACGCCGCAAAGTCGGCCAGCGTCGTATCCGCCTTGACCGGAAGGACATCGTTGGCCTTCAAAAACGCCGCCACTTCGGGGTCATAAAATACCCGGCTTTCCAAAATCTTGCAGTTGGTGCACCAATCCGCCGTAAACTTCACCAGCACCGGCCGCTCCTCGGCCACCGCCGTCTGAATCAGGCCGCGATCATAGTCGTACCAATCAATGATATCCAACTTTTCCGGCAGGAGCCACAACCCCGACACCACCGCCAGCAGCACCGCCGCCCCGCGCACCAGCCATTTTTTGCCCGCCGACGCCGAGTACGACACCCACGTCCCCCACATCCACGCCGCAAACGCAACAATCACCGCAAACGTCGCCACATCCAGCATCCGCTCCTTCGGCAGCCCCGACATCGGCTTGATCGCCAGCAGCAGTATCGCAAACCCCATCGCCTTTTTGAACATATCCATCCAGTGACCGGGCTTGGGAATTTTACTCAGCAGCGACGGCGCCAGCACCAGCGCCGCATACGGCAGCGCCATCCCGACCCCCATCAGCACAAACACCCAAAACCCCATCAGCCAGTGCTGCGCCTGCACCCAGATCAGCACCGCCGCCAAAATCGCCCCACTGCACGGAATGCTCAATATCGCCGCCAGAAACCCCATCCCGAACGACCCGCCAAAGGTGCTTGCGTCCGACGACTTGCCCGATACCTTCGACGGCAGCGTCAGCGGCAGCACATCGAACATAAACATCGCAAAGACCACCAGAAACACCGCCATCACAATATTGAACGTCGGATACCGGTACGGGTCGCTCAAGTTGAACACCGCCCCGGTCGTCAGCCGCACCACCGACGAAAACACCCCCACCGCCGCAAAAAAGGCAATTATCCCGACGCAAAACGTCAACCCCAACGCAATCCGCCGCCGGGGATTTTCTTTGGCAATGTTAATCATCCGCGACGCAATCAGCGGCAAGACCGGCAGCACACACGGCATCACATTAAACGCCAGCCCCGCCAGCACCGCCAGCAGCAGCATCAATACCACCTCAACGGCAGACGCCGCCGGCTGCACCGCCGCGGTCACCGCACGCGGCTCCGTCGCGGCCGCGGCACGCCTTCCTTCCGAAAACTCAATGGCCGGCCACATCTCGGTATCGAATAAGTCGATCTCCGCCGTCAACTCCCGCTCAAACGGAGGCAGACACAATTTACTCGTACAGGCGATTCCTGTCAGTTCCACCGCAACCGTCCGCACGCCCCCCTCATGCGCCTCGATGGGCAGCACCACCGCAAACTCCTCCGCATACACCTCAATTTCCATGCCAAGCGAGGGCTCGAAAAACATTGCCTCTTGCGGATACCGTGTCGGCCCAAACCGCACCCCTTCCGCACTGCCGGCCGCCGTCAGTTCCAGCCCCGGCGCAGGGGCCGTGACCGGATCGGCATAATAATGTAAATCGTCTGTACCGCTGAATTTAAGTGCAATCGCCGGCTTGCCGTCCACCCGCACCCCCACGATCCGGGCCGATGAATGTTCCTCCTGATGCCGTGCGATCTCGACCGGCTCAGCAAAGAGAACGACCGAAACCAAAGCCAAACACGACAAAAATAGGAGTTTTTTTTGGGTTCGTGTCATCGTGATTTCTCCTGATTGCAAGTGACCGTTTTTCCCTGAATATACGCTTGGACGACAGGAAAGTTTGCCCTGATTGTCCTTCAAGCTTCAGCTTGTTCCTTTTAACACAAACACACTAAAGTGTGAACTACAAACGGTTTAAAAGCATCTCTTCGGACACCAGCGACTGCTCTCCCGTCGCCATTTCTTTGACCACGACTTTCCCCCCGTCCTGATATTCCTGCCCGACGATCAAACAGCGCATCGCCCCGCAGGCGTCGGCCTGCTTAAGCTGCTTGCCCAGATTACCAGTCTTGTAGCTCAGCTCCACCGACGCCCCGCCGGCGCGCAGTCGGGCCGCGATCGCCAGCGCCGCCGAGGTCAGCGCCGCATCCGTACACGCCACAAAATAATCCAGCTTCCGCTTGAATGTCTCATCGGTCAGCAGTCCACGCTCGCGCAGCAAAATCTCCAACACGCAATCGCCCATCCCCATCCCCGTCGCCGACAGCGCCGGTCCGCCGAAGTCCTTCAACAGATTATCATACCTCCCCCCGCCGCAGACCGCCCGCAGGTCGCCGACCACATCGTGCACCTCAAAGACCATCCCCGTATAGTACGCCAGCCCGCGCACGATACTCATATCGAACCGGCAGTACTCGGCGACCCCCATCGCCTTCAGATAGCCGAATACCCGCTGCAGCTCATCCAACGCCGTCTGCGCCGTCTCATTGGCCGCCACATCCGGCACAATATGCAGAATGTCATCGGCCGAGTGCGCCGCCATCAACTCCAATATCGTCTTCACCGTCGCAGACGACTCCACCGCCTTGGCCAGCATCTCCTCAAACGCCTCGGCGGGCAGCTTGGCTTTTTTATCCAGAATCGGATACAGCGTCTCCAGCCTGTCGGCGGCAATCCCCAGATGCAGCAACAGCGCCGCCAGCAGCTTTCGGCTGGAAATCTTGGCAATCACATCCTTGCTCGTCAGCCCTGCCGACCGCAGATAATCCAGTGTACAAAAAATCACCTCCGCGTCGGCCAGCACATCCTCAACGCCGAGAATATCGATATTCCACTGAAAAAACTCCCGCAGCCGCCCCTTTTGCGGCCGCTCGGCCCGGCACAGCCGCGGCATCGAAAACCACTTGATCGGACGCGGCAAAGCGTTAACTTGCTGATTGACCATCCGCGCCAGCGTCGGCGTAATCTCCGGCCGAATCGCCAACTCGCGCCCCCCGCGGTCGGTCAAGTGAAAAAGCTGCTCGACAATCTCGTCGCCGCTCTTGATCTGATACATCTGAAGATGCTCAAAAATCGGCCCGTCATACTCGACAAACCCGCTGCGCAGCGACGCCGCCTTCCATCCGTCACAGATAAAATTCCGCACCGTCATCTGCGGCGGATAAAAATCCCGCGTTCCTTTGACCGGCAAAATCTTCATAGGCCTTACGCTTTTTTCTTTTTCTTCTTCTTCTTTTTCGGCGTCTCCAGCTTGTCAAACACCTTGTCGCCAAACTTGATGCGCATATACTCTTCCATCTGCGTATCGGTGGTAAAATGCAGCTCATAGCCGTAATCGCCGCCGGTCAAATCGCAGTTGTCCGTATCATAGCCGCGGCAGATCTTCGGCCGCATGCTGTACAACTGACAGCGATGATCCCGCTCGGACAGATACCGGCACTTAGTGTTGACATTCAGATACCACTCGCCGTCCTCGACAAACACCGACGTATGCTCATGGCACAGATACCAGCGGATATCGTCAAAATCCTTCCACTCCTCCGGCTTATCCAGCGGCAGGGCAAAATACCGGCAGCACAGCCCCGTACATTTTGTGCAGGCCGGCGTCACTTTGGGCGCAGCTTTCGTCTTGGTCTTGGCAATCACTTTGGTCATCCTGTTAAAACTCCACAAAAATTCGTGTTTTCGTAAAACCGCTCAAACAGACGCATTATAGAGAAAACTACCCCCGTCGTCAACCCATTCGGTCCCCTTTTATTTGCCCCCATCCTTTTTGCGTGAGGCAATGATCAAAAAAAAAGGACAACGGAGACGTTGAATATGACCCGTTGTCCCTGTGTTTTATAGAGTAGATTTTTTCATTGTCTTGTCCTTTCACATCAATTTGCATTGCTGACATTAGGCCATAGCCAGACCCTGCGCAAGATGAGCTTTAGCCCATCTCCTTCTAAAACGTAAAACGCAAACATCCAAATTGCCAAAGAGAAACATGGTTGACTCAGCCAACAGGTTTTCCGCATTTCGAAAAATTGCTCGTCTTCGGTATCGACCTTAGAAGTCCCTGTTCACATTCGTCCATCGTCAATTGTCCTTCGTCAATCCTATCGATCCAGCCCGATATCGACGGCTACTGCCGAATGCGTGATCGCGCCGACGGCGATGCGGTCCACCCCGCAACTGGCCACGGTCAGCACGTTGTTGAGCGTGATGCCGCCGCTGGCCTCCAGCAGCGGGCGTTTGCCGCACATCGCGTTGCGCATCTCGACGGCGTGCTTGAGCTGCCACTGCCCCATATTGTCCAGCAGAATCACATCGATGCCCGGAATGGTCAGCACCCGATCCAACTGGTCGTCGACGTGATCGACTTCGACCACGACAAACATAACGCCCGGCTTGCGGCGCGCCTCGGCCACCAATCGCTTGAGTCGCGGCATAAACCGGCTGCCCAGCTCGGCGATATGGTTGTCCTTGAACATCACTGCCTCGCCCAGGTTCATCCGGTGGTTGTAGCCGCCGCCGCAGCGCACGGCGTACTTTTCCAGTTCGCGCCAGCCGGGAATCGTCTTGCGCGTGTCATAAATCTTCGCTTTCGTCCCGCGCGTCGCGCTGACAAACTTCCACGTCATCGTACTGATACCGCACAGCCGCTGCAAAAAGTTCAGCACCACCCGCTCGGCGCTGAGCATCGACCGCAGCGGCCCCTCAATCGTTCCCAGCTTGTCGGCCACGCTGGCGCGCTGCCCGTCGACAACCAGCGGCTTGAGCCGCAACCGCTTGTCATAACGCTTCAAAATCTCGGCGGCCACCTCCATCCCGCACACCACAATCTCCTCGCGCGAAACCAAATGCCCGCGGGCGATCTCATCGGCGCCGACGGTAATCTCGCTGGTCGGATCGCCCTGACCGAAATCCTCATACACCGCCATCTCAATCAGCGGCAATACCTGCTGCATATCCAACTTTTTAATCGTGCGGGCCACAAACACAGCGTCCTGCAGCAGGGGTATACGGGCCACTTTTTTCGTTTTGGTTTTTTTCATCGTCGTTTACCTTTTTTGTGTTTGGGCTGCGGGCTTTTTTGCCCTTCCAGCAGCGGCATTTCTTTCAATTCGGCCAACCGATCGCGCAGTTGGGCGGCCTTTTCAAACTCCAGCGCCTCGGCCGCGGCCAGCATCGCCTGTTCCAGTTCGGCAATCAATTCTGTCCGATCAAACTCGGTTTCGTCCAGATGTATCGCTTCCTGCGCACGCTTTCGCGCCTTTAGCTCGTCGGACAGCCCGCGCTGGATCTCTTTGCGGATGGTCTGCGGCGTGATGCCATGTTCGGCGTTGTAGGCCAACTGAATTGTACGCCGCCGCTCCGTTTCGTCAATGGCCTTTTTCATCGAATCGGTAATTCGGTCCGCGTACAGAATGACCTTGGCGTTGACATTCCGGGCTGTCCGCCCGATGGTCTGGATCAGCGACGTCTCGCTCCGCAGAAACCCCTCCTTGTCCGCATCCAGAATCGCCACCAGCGACACCTCCGGCAAATCCAGCCCCTCCCTCAGCAGATTGATCCCCACCAGCACATCAAACTCCCCTTGCCGCAGATTCCGCAGCAGTTCCACCCGATCCAGCGTCAAAACCTCACTGTGCAGATACCGGCAGCGAATCCCCTTGCTCGCCAGAAAGCTCGACAAATCCTCCGCCAGCCGCTTGGTCAGCGTCGTCACCAGCACCCGCTCCCCGGCGGCCGTCCGCTGCTCGATCTGGCCCATTAGATGCTGAATCTGGTCGCTGGCCGGATGCACGAATATCTCCGGATCCACCAGCCCCGTCGGCCGGATAATCTGCTCGACCACCTCGCCGTCGCACAACTCCAACTCGTACGGCGCTGGCGTCGCCGACACAAACACCACCTGCTTCCAGCGTTCCTGAAACTCCTCAAACCGCAACGGCCGGTTGTCCAGCGCACTGGGCAGCCGAAACCCGTGCTCGACCAGTACCTCTTTACGCCGCCGGTCGCCGGCCCACATCGCCCGAATCTGCGGAATCGTCACATGCGACTCGTCAATAAACAGCAAAAAATCCTCCGGAAAATAGTCAATCAGCGTAAACGGCCGCGACCCAGGCTTCAGCCCCGCCATGTGCCGGGCATAGTTCTCGATGCCGCTGCAATACCCGACTTCCTGAATCATCTCCAGATCGTATTTCGTCCGCGCCTCCAGTCGCTGCGCCTCCAGCAGCTTGCCCTCATGCCGAAGCTGCAACAGCCGCGCATCCAGTTCCGCCGCAATCCCCGCACACGCCGCCTCAATCCGCTCGGCCGGCAGAATATAATGCTTGGCCGGATAGATAAACACCTGCGTCTCCTCGGCCAGCACCTCGGCGCTGACCGGGTGGATATACGAGATCGCCTCGATCTCATCCCCGAAAAACGAAAACCGCACCCCGAAGCTCTCATACGATGGCCACAGTTCCACCACATCCCCCCGCACGCGAAACTTCCCACGCGAAAAGTCGATATCGTTGCGGTCATACTGCAAATCCGCAAACCGCCCCAAAAGCTCGTTCCGCTCAATCGTATCCCCCACCCGCACCGGGATTACGCTGGCCTGATAATCCTCCGGACTGCCCAGCCCGAAGATGCACGACACGCTGGCCACGATCACCGCATCCTGACGGCTCATCAGGCTTGTCGTCGTCGACAGCCGCAGCCGGTCCAGCTCATCGTTCCGCGAGGCGTCCTTTTCAATGTAAATATCCCGCTGCGGGATGTACGCCTCCGGCTGATAATAATCGTAATAGCTGACAAAATACTCGACGGCATTCTCCGGAAAAAGCTCCCGAAACTCCTCAAACAACTGCGCCGCCAGCGTCTTGTTATGCGAGATCACCAGCGCCGGCTTGCCCACACGCGCAATCACATTGGCCATCGTGAACGTCTTGCCGCTGCCCGTGACCCCCAACAGCGTCTGATACCGCTGCCCGTCCCGAATCGCCGCCACCAACCGCTCAATCGCCGCCGGCTGATCCCCCCGCGGCTGGAACGCACTCTTGATCTGAAATTTCCCGATACTCATAGACCCATCATTTTACCACGATTCGCATCCTATTCAATCACTTTATAAAGCAGATATAACTTGTCGCTATAAATTTTATTTATTTTTCGAAATTTCTCTTGACTCCTGCCGATATACTGTTATAGTTATATATAACAGAAATGGTGCTCAAAACAGGAGTAAGACGTGTTTATTCGAATAGAGCCATCATCATCCGTTCCGATTTATCGGCAGATCATTGACCAGATACGGTACCAGGTCGCCGCCGGAATCCTGAAAAAAGGCGATAAAGTCCTCAGTGTAAGGGAGTTAGCCTTACAACTGGCCGTCAATCAAAACACGATACTAAAAGTATACAATGAACTTTGCCGGGAAAACGTCCTCAAGATCGAACGCGGCGAGGGGACATACGTTTTAGCCGAACAACACACCATCTCTACGCAGGAAAAACGCGACATGCTCGCTGGCCCCCTGCGCCAAGCCGCCGCCCTGGCCATCCAACTGGACATCCCCCTCGACCTGGCCGCTCAACTTTTGCACTCCGAGTACGAAACAATCCTCGCCCAGCGCAACTCCCTCTCCGGCGGCAGCAAGGAGTCCCCCCATGTTTAGACAACTGCTCTGGAAAGAATGGCGTGAAAACCTCTGGAAGCTCGTCTTTTGCGGCACGGTCAGAGTGGCCTTTGCGGCCTTGCTCTTCCGCATCCGTCTGTTTCCGGATGCAGCCAACGGCGTCATTATCTCCTTTGTCCAGATGCTGGTGGTGCCGGTTGTGTACGCACTCGATATCTTCTCCGGCGAGATGAGCAATCGAACCATTCACCTCCTGTTTAAGTTCCCCGTCCCGCGATGGAAAATCTTCTTCAGCAAATACCTCGTCTGTGTCCTGGGCATGAGCCTCGTATTTGCCGCGACAGGCCTGTCGATGGCAATCTTCGGACACGAGCGGGAAGCGCCAACTGGACTTTTGGTAAATAACACCTTATTATTCGGCGTAGTGGCCGTGATATTATTTACATGGTTCTGCGCATTTGCCGTACAAAGCCGCAGCGAGGCGGGTTCACTCGTTGCCGTGTTCGGCGTCATGATCGGCTGGGGAATCATCTTTTTCTGGTCGTTGGTCTGCGAAGTGCCGTGGGCAAATCATTTTACGCCCTATTCAATATTCTTCTGGGCGTTTCGTGAGGTGCCCGAATGGTTTAGGTTGTCTTCTCTCATCACTTCTCACATCATTGCGCTGACGGCGGCAATCGCCGTCGCCTGCTATCGCTTCGTCAAAGTCAGGAGGGTGCTATGAAGCTCGGCCCGGTTATCCATCAGCAGATCGTTCAGCTCAAATGGCATGTCCTGGCCTGTCTGGGTCTTGTCATGGCGATGCCGCTGGAAGAGGCCGTGATGAACGCATGGCAGGGGGAAGGCTTTTATGCAGGAAGATTGTCGCTCTTCATCCCCATCATTGCCGCACCGCTTCTGGCCGGACTCATCGCCTGCGCAAATGTCCAGGCGGACTTGGACGATAAGCGCTATCTGTTTTGGCGATCCAGGCCGGCGGGAGTCAAAACGTTTATGTCGATTAAATTCCTGATCGGTATGGTCACGGCCTTGATTATTATTGCATGTCCTTTTGTGTTTGCATTTGTCACTTGTCAAATCGTCCAGACTGAAAAAAACGAACGAGAGTTCTTTGTCGTAATCGCTGTATTTCAGTTGATTTCTCTCTTGACGTATTCCGTTTGCTTTTTCTGCAATGTGCTGATACGAAAGACCGCCCGCGCCTGGCTGGTCGGGATGGCGGCGGCATGCCTTATGATGGTTCTTCCTTTTATCCTGCCTTTCCATTTCAAAGATATTGTCGGCGATGTTCTGGTTGTTACCTCAGCGGTGTATCTGTCCATAACGATAGGGTCTTCCGCTCTGGCGTTTGCCCTCTCCCTGGTTGCCGCCGACCGCAACTGGCATCTGCACACCAATCTCAAAGGCCTTCTCTGGGCCGGCGCCGCTATCGTCTTTCTGCTGGCCATGCTCTTTAGCCGTCAGGTTGCCAATATCAAGGTGCTGGATGAGATTAAACTTGAATCCGGTTGGGGGTGGGATGCTCCTTTTTATCGCATTGACGACCGCTTGTATTTTCATGGCCGTCAGGAAATACAAACCTCTGACGGTCGAATCAAGGTATTTGAAGCCGCCGACTGGTTTAAGACCGAAAGGTCGTGGACAGTCAATGATCACAACCGCCCTGACCATAGCGAGCAGAAGTTGGAATTGAGGACCTATCCCGCGCTGCATGCTATTTATCGCAGAATCAACGGACAGCTTTATGCGTTCGCCCTGCATATCTATTCCAAAAGAGGAATGATCGAGTACAAACATGCCTATTTGAGAAGTTTTAAGGTACTCAATGACGAATTATTTCCCGTTTCAACACTTGACGTTTCCGAATGTCTGGCGAGCGAAGAAGACTCTTTCAATCGCTTTGCGATACGGTTGATCGATGACAAGATCATCGCCTTTGTCGGAAACCAGTGTCTCTCTGCGGCCGTAAACGAGTCCGGCGAAATAGAACTGCTTGACCGCGAACCTCTGACGCGATATCATATTTTGCAGAAAGACCGCAATCGCATCATTCAGATTCCTCTCATTAAAACCGACACGATTGACTTTCAGGAACGCATTCGGTTTGCGCTGGATTATACCTATAAACCCTCATGGATTGTCGGCGATTCGATCGTGGACATTCACAACAATACCATCCGTTATTATCTGGTCTCGGATCAAGACGTCGCCCGATACGAGGTGCTCCGTTGGGATGACGACTATATCTATTGCAGATTCCAAAGCGCCCGGCCCTTTACGTTTCTTGAACAGCTTGATCGCGGCCGGTCTTTGAGGCTTGAACGGTATTTTATTCGCAACGGGAAACTCTATGCCCATGGCATGCAGAAGCTGATGGTGTTTGATGTCCGCTCCGAACGCATTCGCAAATTGGGACATTGGGAGAGGTTGACCGATAATTTTGGAATCACGGATATGGAAGTACTGGAAGACGGCAATCTTGTGATGGCAGTCAGTACCGGATGGCACCAACACACCGACGGTGTCCATTATGCGACATTTACTATGTACGTGTTAAAAAATCCCGAATGAAAGGGTTAGAAAAATGACCGACACGGCAATCGAAATCAAAAACCTGCATTTTTCCTACGGCCGCAGGAAGGTGCTCACGGGCGTCAACCTGAATGTCCCCAAAGGCTCGATCTTCGGCTTTCTGGGCCGCAACGGCGCCGGCAAGACCACGCTGATCAAGACGCTGCTGGGCCTGCAGAAGTCCTCCGCCGGCACGGCGACTATTTTGGGGATGGATTGTTTTGCGCACGCCCTTGAGGTTCGCAAACGCATCGGCTACATGGCCGAAGACCAGCAGATGTACGGCTGGATGACCGTCGGCCAGATCATCCGATGGGTCGGCGCGTTCTACCCGAACTGGGACAACGCTTTCACAGACAGACTGGTCGACATGCTCCGCCTCTCAAAGCAGACCAAAGTCAGGGCGCTCTCCAAAGGCCAGAACTCCAGCCTGGCCCTCCTCCTGGCCCTGGGCCACCACCCCGAACTGGTCATCCTCGACGACCCCACGCTGGGCCTGGACCCCATCGCCCGAAAAGACTTCCTCCGCCGCGTCATCGACCTCCTCCAAAGCAATGGCGTTACGGTCTTCTTTTCCAGCCACCTGCTCTACGAGATCGAACCGGTCGCCGACCACATCGCCATTCTCGACGACGGCGTCATCCGCAAATGCGGCAAAACCGAGATGCTCCGTGAAACCGTTCGCAAATTCATCTTCACCCCGAAACCGGAGGCAGACCTTGCCTCGCTGCCCGGCCTGCTCGATCTGACCGTCGCCGGAGACAATATAGCCGTCACCCTCGAACAGTGTGACGCCCAAACCCGCCATAAAATCCGTGAGCTGTCACAGACCGCAATGGAAGAATCCGCCCTGAATCTCGATGAAATCTTCGAGGCCTGCGTCATCGGCAACAAAACCCCAGCCCCGCAACCGGCCGGATAACCCCCGGCAACCAGCTGTCAGCAGACAGAAGACAGAATTTCAAATCTCAAATTTGAAATTTGAGACAATCAATAATCAATCGCCAAACGACAAGCCGTGGTGCGATGCCAAACGCGCGGTTTTACTCCGGCATAGTCTTTGAGCCGACCCTGTACGCCGTCGCGACCGCCGTTTGATTTTTGCTTTGGGCAACGCTTCAACACATGTAATGCCTTCCGTTATATCCGATACATATTCACCGGGTTCTGCCATAGCCATCTCTCCTGAAAACATGGGCTAAATCAATTCGTTCAGGAGTTTTTTCGGCTAAACAGCTACGACTTCATTAAAATATCCCGGTATCTATGCCACAGTCTCGAAAATTCCATCAAAATAGGAAATTGGGAAATTGAAAATCGAAAATAAACCCTGTTCCACCCAATCATCAGTCGCAATCCCCCCGGCCTGAAAGGCCAGCCTTTATCCGACTTCTGATTTCAATGTCGTGCAAGGTAAAACAAGGAACGAGATGATTTCGTTGTTTTTACTGGGACGTTTTAAAAATAATCTTGGCGAGCAGTCAAAACAGGAATATTATAACAGCTATGATAAGATTCATAACAGATATTGAAATTTACCAAGAGGTCATTTGTCAGAAGATTCCCTTGGCCAAAAAGCTCTTATGGATTGCTACTTCTGATTTAAAAGACCTGCATGTTGATAAAGGAAACAGGGTCGTACCTTTTCTTGAGGTACTATCTGGATTAATAGGCAAACATGTTGAGATAAGGCTATTGCATGCAAAAGAGCCGGGACAGGCATTTCGAAGGGATTTTGATAAGTATCCCAATCTGATAACTGGAATGGAACGAATCTTATGCCCCCGTGTCCATTTAAAAACGGTGATCATTGATGGCCAGTTTGCCTATACCGGCAGTGCTAATTTGACGGGGGCAGGAATGGGTATGAAATCTCAACCCAAACGAAATTTTGAATCGGGAATTATCACTGATGACAATGGTCTTGTGAATGAAATCATGGCACAGTTTGATGACATTTGGAGTGGTGTGCATTGTCGGAAATGCCAACGGAAAAAGTTTTGTGCAGACTATAAGGATATGCTGGGCAGTCGGAATAGTTAAGGGGACATTTCCTTTTTACACGGTTTAAAAACACAATTTCTCCTAACGATATCGATAATTTTACAAAATTCTCCCCGGCAAGGTCAAGAATAGTCGATCCCATGCCCGGTTTTCCTCAAAATCCCGTAAATGGACACTTTTTGCACGGATTTTCTTGGGAAATCCGGGAAAGAATTGAGAATCAAGAATGAAGAACATTAAATTCGAATCATTTTGATGATTCGAAATTCCGGATTTCAGATTTGAGAGTGAAGGTTTTTCATCGGTCTGCTGTGCAGCGCCGATGCCCCCCCGTCGCGTTGCAGGGGTGGAATTTTTTTGTTTAGATTATTGAACGCCGTTGTGTCGATCTGCGATGCCGGTGGGGACGAAGACCTTTCGGCCGGCGAGGGTTCCTTCGACGCCGGTGACGCCGAAGAAGGATTCGATGGTTGCCGCCGGCAGTCCGCCGCCGTCGCGCTGGTACAGGGTTCGCCCGTCGTCGGCGAGCAGCAGATACATCTCGGCGTAATGCTGCACGAGATTGAGGTCGTGGCTGACGACGATGACGGTCTTGCGCTCGTTGTGCCGGAGGTTTTTGAGCAGTTCGAAGATGCCGATCTGATGTTTTAAGTCCAGATGGCTGGTCGGCTCGTCCAGCAACAGCACGGGCGTCTGCTGGGCCAGGGCGCGGGCGATAAAGACCCGCTGCCGCTCGCCACCGCTGAGGGCGTGGAGGGGGCGGTCGGCAAACCGGCGGGTATCGGTCATCTCCAGCGCCTGCTCGACGATCGCGCAGTCCTGCCGGGTCTCGAACAGGTTTCGCCCGCCCGCAAAGTACCGCGCCATCATCACCGTTTGCCGCACGGTGAATCCGAATGTCGGCGTTGTGCCCTGCCGCACCATTGCGATCTTGCCGGCCAGTTCGGCGCGACTGTATGCGCGGATGGATTTGCCGTCGATCTGAATCCGCCCGGACTGCGGCTTCAACAGGCCGGCCAGCAGATGGACCAGCGTGGTCTTGCCCGCGCCGTTGGGGCCGAGAATCGCCAGAAAGTCATTTTCCTGCACCGAAAACGACAGCTTGTCGAGCACCTTTTGCGTGCCGTAGGCGAACGAAACGGATTTTATCTCAATTAAGCTCATTTGACCTGCCAGTGCAGATTTCGCATATAGCGCACCAAAAGAATCAGGAAGAACGGCCCGCCGACCATGGCCGTCACGACGCCGACGGGCAGCATCGCCGGGGCGACCACGACCCGCGCGACCGTGTCGGCGATGACGACAAACGCCGCGCCGACCAGCGCGCTGACCGGGATCAACTGGCGATGATCCGGCCCGGCGACCAGACGCACGGCGTGCGGGACGATCAGCCCGACAAACCCGACCAGCCCGCCCAGACAGACGGCCAGCGACGTCATCAGCGCCGCAACGGCAAACGCCGCCGCACAGGTGCGAGAAACGGACAGCCCCAGCGCCGCGGCCTCATCGGCGCCGAAGCTGAGCATATTCAGCGACGGCCCCAGCCGCAGCAGCACGCCCACGCCGGCAGCCGTGAGCAGACCGGAGGCGGCGATGACCTCGACTTGCTGCATCTCGGAGATGCTGCCCATCAGCCAGAACATCGTCGTCTGCACCTGATCGGCGCGGGCAATCGAGGTCAGAAACATAATGACCGACGAGAGAAAAGCGTTGACCACGACACCGGCCAGCAGCAGCCCGGTGATGTTGGCGCGTCCGGCGGCGCGGCCGACGCCCCAGACCAGCCACGTCGTCGCCAGCGCACCGGCAAAGGCGGTCAGCATCATCGCGCTCATTCCGAAGACCGTCCACGACCAGCCCAGCAAGACCGCCGCCAGCGTGCCCAGCCCGGCGCCGCTGGAGATGCCGAGGATGTAGGGGTCGGCCAGCGGGTTGCGCAAGATCGCCTGAAAGACACAGCCGGAGGCCGCCAGCGCTGCCCCGATAATCGCCGCCAGCACCATCCGCGGCAGGCGGTAGTGAACGATGATCTCGTAGGGGATGTTGGATTGCCCGTCGTGTGTCGGGCCGCGTAAGGCATCGAACAGCGACACCGGTACCGAACCGATCAACAGGCAGACCGCGATGGCCGCGAACAAAAAGGCCGTCGCCGCCAGTATGCGTATCCATAATTTATTAGGTGTTAAGTCCATTGTTTAATCCTGCCGCAGACAGCGGGCGATCTCGGCCAGCGACTGATCCAGCCGGGGGCTAAGCCGCGAGACCAGGTCGCCGTCAATGACATACACCCGTTTGTTCCTGACCGCCGGCACGGAGCGAAAGGCGGCGTAAAATTCACCGGCCGAACGGGTCTGCGCCTCCCGGCTGTTCGGCATATTGGCCGGCTCGATGATCACGTCCGGCCAGGCAGCGATGACATCTTCGGCGCTGATGGGCGGATAGACATTCACCGTCGGGCCGATGGCGTTGACGCCGCCGACGGCCTCGATCATCTCATTGATGAACGTCTTTGTGCCGGCCACACGCAGCGGCTGACGCTGAATGACCCAGAGTACCTTGAGCGGCGGCTGGTCTGCGATGCTCGTCTGCAGCACGTCTTGGGCGGCCTTCAATCGGCTGATCAATGTCTGCGCCTGCTCGATGCGACCGACGGCCTGACCGATGGAGAGAATCCCGTCATAGAGCTGGGCAATCGTCTCGATCTTGACCGTCAGCGTCGCACAGCCGAGACGTTCAAGCTGCTCGGTCAATTGACGCTGCTGGGCAAAGTCCTCGGCGATCACCAGCGTTGGGCGACCGGCCAACACCGCCTCCACGTCCGGCTGCCAGAAGGTGCCGATTTTGGGTTTGGTCAGCGCCTGCGGCGGATAATTGCAGTGGCGCGTGACGCCGACGACCTCGTCATCCAGGCCCAATGCGAACAGAATCTCCGTCAGATTCGGCGCCATTGAGACGATGCGCATTGCCCCATCGGCAACCGGTTCAGTCGGGTTGGTTTGTTCTCTGCATCCGAACAGCAATACAATCGACATCACCGCCAGCACCCACACACTGCGCTTGAAGGCGTCTCCCGTCGTCTCCCCCACATTTAACATTTTACATTTAACCTTTAACATCCTTAAAAGCCCGTTCGCTTGAACTGCTTTTCCAATTCTTTACGCGAAAAGACCAGCGTCGTCGGCCGTCCGTGCGGGCAGCGGCTGCTTCGCTGCACCACGTCTTTGCTGTCCAGCAGGTGCGCGATCTCCGCATCCGACAGGGCCTGCCCGGCCTTGATCGCGGCCTTGCACGCGGCCATATCCAAAATCTCGTGCAGCAGCCGCTCTTCGCTGCTGTGGCCGTCGTCCTCGGCCAGTTTGTCCAGCAGGTCGATGACAAACGCCGTCGGCTCGGCACGCTCGAGCATCTGCGGAAATGCCTGCACCGCCAGCGTATTCGGCCCGAACGGTTCGATCTCGATGCCGATCTTTTCGACCAGCGCCCGCTGCTTTTCCAGCGCCTCGATCTGCACGGCCGTCGCCTCAAAGGTATGCGGCATCAAGAGCCGCTGCGACGGCAGCCGTCCGTCGCGCAGCCGCACGCACATCTGCTCATACAGAATGCGTTCGTGCAGGGCGTGCTGGTCGATGACGACAAAACCGTCCTCGCCCGGCACGACCAAATAGCTGTTATCGACTTGAAGGTACGTTTTGGGATTCCAGGCGGCCTTGTCCGAAAGGTTGTCCGTATCCATATCCGACGGCGGCTGCGTCTGTCCAAAAGCTGTATGCGGCGGCGATAATGGCCGTTTGGCCGAGTGGCCGCCGTGAAAATTAAATGACCGCTGCGGCGCGGCGGGTTGGGCCGTCTTGAAAAAATCTTCCATCGCCCGCTCTATCCGATGCTGCCGGTCGCCGGTTTTCACGTCCGCAAAATGCTCACTCGGCACGAAGACCTCCGGCGGCGTGGCGCTGAAGCCGACATCCAGATTCGTCCCCAAGAGCTTGTCGCGCAAGACGGCCAGCACCTCCGAATACACCAGATTCGGATTGTCAAACCGCACCTCGACCTTGGTCGGGTGCACGTTCACGTCGAAATCTTCCGACGGCATCTCGATAAACACAAACACCACGGGAAACTTGTTCGGCTCCATCAGCCCGCGATACGCCTCTTTGACCGCGTGCAGGATGAACCGGTCGCGGATGAAGCGGCGGTTGAGGAAGACATATTGATACTTTCCGCTGGAACGCGCGCCGGTGGGACGACCCAAGAGCGTCCGCAGCCGCATCCCGCGTTCCTGACGGCTGGTTTCGAGCAGGTCCTCGGCCACCGCCGCCCCGAACAGTACGTTGATCCGCTCGCGCACGCCCTGGCCGCCGAGCAGGCGATGCACCTGCCGGTCGTTGTGGGTCAGGGTTAAATCCAGCGCCTCCTGTGCCAGCGCGATGCGGGTAAAATGCTCGGTGATGTGGCCCATCTCGGTGTTGGCGGTGCGGAGAAACTTGCGGCGGGGCGGCAGCTTATAGAACAGGTTGCGGACTTCAATCGTCGTGCCGACATCGCCGGAACAGGGTACAATCTCGCTCCTTTGCCCGCAGTCGATCTCGATGCGATGCGCTCCGATGGCGTCGGGCGTGCGGCTGGTGACCGTGACTTTGGCGACCGAGCCGATACTGGCCAGCGCCTCGCCGCGAAAGCCCATCGTCCGAATGCCCGACAGGTCGTCCATCCTCCGCAGCTTGCTGGTGGCGTGCGGCTCAAACGCCAGGGCCAGATCGTCGGCGTCCATCCCGCCGCCGTCGTCGATGATGCGAATCAGCCGACGCCCGCCGTCCTCGACTTCGATGGCGATGCGCTGCGCCCCGGCGTCGATGCTGTTTTCCAGCAGTTCCTTGACGACGCTGGCCGGGCGCTCGATCACCTCGCCGGCCGCGATCATATTGACCATATTGTCGTCAAGGACGGCGATCTTGCCCATCTATCGACTCCGCGTTCTTATTAGCTCAGCAGATACATCCTTGTCATTCCCGCGAAGGCGGGAATCCAGTCGTTTCACTGCCTCCGGATCCCCGCCTTTGCGGGGATGACGTTGTTGAGTGTAATCCGTGGTTTCTTTTAATACCAATAGACTCTTTATACCAAAAGACTTTCGCCGGTCATTTCTTCGGGCTTTTCCAGTCCCATCACTTCCAGGAACGTCGGCACGACATCGGCCAGTCGGCCGTTCTTCATTGAGCGGCCTTTGAAGGCTTCGTCGAACACGATCAGCGGCACGTCGCCGACGGTGTGGGCGGTGTGCGGCATATCGTTTTCAAAGTCCCACATCTTTTCGAAATTGCCGTGGTCGGCCAAAATCACCGCGCTGCCGCCGAGCGATTTGACCTTGTCCAGCACCTTGCCGACGCAGGCGTCCACCGTCTTGCAGGCCGTCACCGCCGCTTCCAGAACGCCGGTATGGCCGACCATGTCGGGGTTGGCGAAGTTGCAGATAATCACGTCGTCTTTGCCGGTGTCCAGCCGGTCGCAGATGACATCACACACTTCCGGTGCGCTCATCTCCGGCTTAAGGTCGTAGGTCTTGACTTTCGGCGAGGGTACGATTTGGCGTTCTTCGCCGTCAAACGGTTTTTCCTGCCCGCCATTGAAGAAAAACGTGACATGGGCGTATTTTTCCGTTTCGGCACAGCGAAACTGCGTCAGCCCCAGTTTGCTGAAATACTCGCCGGCGATGTTGGGCATGTGCCGTTCGGGTCGAAACGCCACCGGCGTCTTGATCGTCGCGTCGTATTCGGTCATGCAGACATAATACACATCGGGCTTTGTCTTGCGTCCAAAGCCGTCAAACGGGTCGTCCACAAACGCGCGGGTAATCTCGCGCGGGCGGTCGCCGCGGAAGTTGAAGAACACGACGCTGTCGCCGTCTTCGACCAGCGCCAGTGGCTTGTTGTCGTCGCCGGTGATGTTGACCGGCATGACAAACTCGTCGGTTTCCTTGTTGTCATAGCTGGCCTTCATCGCCTCAGCCGCCGATGCGGCGCGGTTGCCGATACCCTGCGTCAGGCACTCGTAAGCCGTCTGGACGCGCTCCCAGCGTTTGTCGCGGTCCATCGCGTAAAACCGCCCGGCAATCGAAGCGATTTTGCCTGAGCCGATCTCGGCCATTTTTTTCTCGATATCGGTGATATACCCGGCCCCGCTGGTTGGCGGCGAGTCGCGGCCGTCGGTAAAGGCGTGCAGGTAGACATCCTTTAGCCCCTTGCGTTTGGCCAGTTCCAGCAGGCCGTACAGATGCTCCAAAAGCGAATGCACCCCGATATCGCTGCACAACCCCATCAGGTGCAGCTTGCCACCGGTCTTGAGCGCATGGTCAACGGCCTTGTTCAGTTCCGCGTTGTCAAAAAACGAACCGTCCCGAATCGCAACGGTAATCCGTACCGAATCCTGATAGACAATCCGCCCGGCCCCGATGTTCTGGTGGCCGACCTCGCTGTTGCCCATCGTCCCTTCCGGCAGGCCGACATCTTCGCCGCATGTCCGCACCAGACAATTCGGATACTCGGCCATCAGTTTGGTATCCACCGGCGGCTGGGCGACCTTGATGGCATTGGTTTTGTCTTCTTTCGGATCGGGGTTGTATCCCCATCCGTCACGAATAATCATCACGCACGGCCGCGTCCGCAATTTTACGCTGTTTTTGCTCATTTTAGCCTTCCTGTCAGCAGTATTCATAACTCACTATAATCCCGAGAGTTTATGGGAACCGGGCCAAAAAGTCAATTTCTTATTGGCTGCGACGGTGGAGCGGCAATCAGATAAAAAAGATGTATCTATATAGGAAGTAGATGATCTTGGTGTTTTAGTTGCTGTAATATGAAATCTTTTGACATTTTGCGTCGCGTTGCTATACTTCGGCCTAAAGATGTACTTTATGGCAAAGCGGCGAGGCCGCGTTTTATGCGTTATGGATCGGAAAGGGCCTTATTTATGAGTCTTCACTATGTGCGAACTTTCGTGATCGGCGGGTTGTGCTGTGCCGTGTTGACGCTGAGCGGTTGCGCCTGGTTGAGGGAGGTGGAAACGGCGGACGGGGGCCAGATGACGGATGCCGAGGCGCTTGAGCAGCGTCGTCAGCAGGCCGTGAGTCTGTATGTCGATGCGATGATGCTCAACGAGATCAACGAGTATGCTGCCGCCCTCGACAAGCTCGAAGAGGCGACCGAACTGGACGGTGAATTTGCCGTAGCTTTTTCAATGAAAGGCGATCTGTGTCAGCGTGAACAGCGATACGAACAAAGTGCAGACGCCTATGAACGGGCGACGGTTCTCGACCCGTGGTCGTTCAAAGATTTCTTCCAACTCGGCAATGTCAGCCGCGTTCTGAATCAATTCTCCCGCGCGGCCAACGCCTATGCGACCGCGGCCAAACTGGACCCCCGGCATTATGACGCCCATCTCGGCGCAGCACAAAGCTTTTTTGAGTTGAAGGACCTGAAACAATCTCGCCATTATGCCGAGATAGCGAAAGGAATCGACCCTGTCCAGGCCGACCCCGAGCTGCTGCTCGGCGATATTTTTGAGGAAGAAAGTGACCACGTCGAGGCCATCAATGCCTATCGCCGCGCCCTTGAATTAAGGGGCAACGATCCTCAAATTATGATCGCCCTGGCACGCTCGTATCTGCGCATGAACCGGTTCAGTTCAGCCATAGAATTGCTGGTCGACGTCGTCGCGCGAGAGCCGAACAACGGGCTGGCATATCAATACATCGGCTTTGCCCAACTGAAGCTCAAAGAAACCGAACAAGCGATTGACAGCTACAAGCAGGCCGTCCAACTCGGCCATGACGACTGGATGGCCCACAAAAGCCTTGGCGTCGCCTATATGCTCCTGGCGATGCAGAACGGCAACGATGAACGTCTCAGGGCGTTGGCTATCGAGCAGTGGAATATCTCACTGCAAATTAACCCCGACCAGCCGCAACTGCGCGACCTGCACTCAAAATACGACTAAACCCCGGCGGCATGAACCCAGCGACTCGGCATTCTGAAACACGCAGCAAGCGGCCGAACGGCGGCGATGTTGCCCTGTTCGCGTCGATTACGCTGCTGGGGACGGCGCTGGATCTGGGGTCCAAATACGCCGTCTTCAACTGGCTCCGGAACAAGCCCGTGCCGGAGGTTTCCATCATCGACGGTTTTTTGCGGTTTATTTTGGCCGAGAATGTCGGCGCAGCGTTTAGCCTGTTTGCCGGGCTGACGTGGATATTTATCGCGATCTCCATTGTCGCCCTGATTGTCATCAACACCCTTTTCCTGCTGGGCAGACTCACGCCGCGGCTGACGCTTGCGGCGCTGGCCTGTATGCACGCGGGCATCATCGGAAATCTCTACGACCGCTTCTTTAACGACGGTCGCGTGCGGGATTTCATCGACGTTTATGTCGGCAGTTACCACTGGCCCACCTTTAACGTCGCCGACTCGCTGCTGTGTATCGGCGTCGCCATCCTGTTCTATGTCAGCGTTACGGCCGAGGACGCCAAACAATAAACAACCGCGGCCGGGATGGACTGTATTGGGTCGATCCCTATACAATCCTGCCCCGGCCGCTACGTGGTCTTGGTGCGTCAGCGTGTTACGCCTGTCTTATTGCCCGGCAGACACAACCGACAGCGATTTATCATACTGCATCGTATAAACATATGTCAGCACCGTTGCGGTTTCGCCGCTGGTGTTCGGCGCCAGTTTCATATCCCACCGCAGAATACCCTTGGGCTTTTCCGTCCGTACATAGTCGGCCGTATCGCTGAGCGGATGCGAGGTCTCCTTCAGTGCGATGGCCAGGGAGGCATTTTCCGTCCACGGTATCCGATCCAGCACACGGAGCGCCACCGGCGTACTCTTGTAGTTGCTCATCGCGATGCGGTAATGCTGTTCATTGGTGCGGCTGCCGAGCTGCATGTCCGTTCGGGTGTCGGCAAATTCACGCACCACCTGAATCTGCGAATCGATGCCGAAGCTGGCGACAAAGGTCTGGCCGCTGGTGACCAGTTTCATCTCAGACCGTCCTACAAATTCGCCGTTGCGGAACATCGACGCCGGCCCCGGAAGCAGGATCGTCTCGCTGGTGTTGGTGATATCGGCCTGCAGATAGACATAATCGGTCAGCAGGGGGCTGGCCACAAACACAAACTCGGCCGGACACTCAAACGAAGCGATATTGATAATCTGCTGTTCGGTGCGGCTGGGCAGCGTCAGCTTGCCGTTGAGGTTATACATCACGCTGACCCCTTCCGTCTGCCGCACGGCGACCGACTGTTCCCTCATCTCCAGCAGCTGCCGCCGGTCGGCCTCCAGTTCGATAAACTGATTATGGATGGCGATGGTGTTCAGTGCCTCCTCGGCCTTGATGCCTTTGGCGATGTTTGCGTTGCGGCTGCGGGCCAGCGATTCAAACGCCGCGCTCTGGTTGGCAAAACCTCCTGCCTGAATCCCCAATTGCAATGATTGCTGCTGGGCTTGTTGCTGGGCTTGCTGCTGAGCTAGCAGCTGAGCTTGTGCGCCTGTGCCGAGCGTCACCTTCATCGGCGTCATCCCCGGAGGCGCCGAGACCATCATCGGCTCGGCGGTACTCAGCGCCAATTGCGCATTGAGCCAGTCTTCGCCGCTGGCCTGATGCACCACGGCGTTGTATTCCACCAGCGTCCTCTTTCGGTCGGCGGCCGCTCTGAGGTTATACTGCGGCTGCCAATTGGCGTCCCGCACCAGGTAACTGAGCAAAATCTGCCCGCTTGCGTTTTCGCCGCGGGTAATATACACCAGCGCCTGACGATTGACCCTCTGCCGCCCCTGCGCCATGACCGCAAGCTCTTTTTCCAGTTCGGCAAGCCGCTTTTCGAGGTCCTGTTTTTCGTTCGCCAAACGAACCGTCTCCTTGTGCAGTTCGATGCTTTTGCGTTCGAGAAATTCCGTCAATTGTTGGACAGCCTCCGGCTGCAGGATGCCGCGATTCAGGTCGGCATTGGCCGAATCGACGGACAGTTTCCACTGCTCGCGATAGCGGCTGGTCCGATCCCCGACGTTCTCAATATCGTAAACACGGTTTTGAATGTCACGCCGCACGGCTTCGATCTGCTGCTGCAGCGTTGTCACCTCTTCGCGCGTGTCCTCTCTGACGACCCGTTCCCGATATCGCACGCTCAAGACCGAAAACGTGCCGTCCGACTGTGCGTACAGGCTTTCCGGCAGAATTTTTTCGGGCAGATTCTCCACCAGCAGTTCCAATTCGCCGCCGGCCTGCGGAATCGTCAGGCTCCGCGTCACCAGCGCCTGCCCCCGATACACAATCACCGACGTGACCGGCCCGGTTGCGGGCACAGGTTCCGCCTGCGCCCCTGCCGCCGCCAGACACAACATCAACATCATTGCCCCTAAGACTCGTTTCATTGCATTCTCCTTAAAAAAGTGTTTTCAGTTTGTTTTCTCAGTTCATACGTTTACGAATAATAGCCGCGTTATCCCCAGAAATAATGCCAGTGGTAGTCCAGGGTTATCGTTTGGCCCGGGGCCAATTCAACCGTCCACTCGGCCTGCCCGATGGAGTTAAGCTGGAACCACCACGACGGCCAATTGCACCAGTTCCACCACACCGGCTGGCCGTCTTCAAGCACAATTCCGTCATAGCTGTTGCCCAATTGTTTGATCACCGCGTCATGGCTGCCTTCGGTCATCGTTCCCAGCACCGAACGGCGCACGGCAAGGGACACCGGCTTGTCGCTGAAGTTGGTAAGCGTGACAGCACCCCGCATGTCAATTTTGGACAATGAATTGTTGTTCCACTTGGCTGCGTTGGGGGTCTGGCCGATCTGTTCATTGGCATTTTTGACGCCGATATTGACGGCCGTGGTCAGCTTGATGTCGCCCTTATTGCCAATGGCGGTATAGGTCATCATCCCCTGCGCCAGCACTCTGCCGTCCTTGAGAATTGTTGCCGGGGCCGTCGTCAATGGAGAGTCCGACGTATTGGTGAGGCGGATTTTGTGAACGGCAGACGGCGCGTGAAACATCTTGGCCAACTGCATCTGCCGGTCGTTATTGAAGTTCCGGCTCAACTCCAGCGGCGGCGCAAAGGCAAGATCGAGCCAATAAACATCCTCATACGCCAGCGTAAACTCCGCCAGCGGCATCACCATACGCTGTCCTTTTTTCAGCGTAATTTGATCGACGGTGAAGACAAACAAATCTTCGCTTTGCGCCGTCCCCTCCTGGTCGGCCCCCTGATTCAGATTGACAATCTCGGCCGCAGAGACCGCGCGATTTTCAATCGAAGATACGCTCTGGCTCATAATCGCATTGGAAAACGCGTTGGCTGTTCTGTTATCGGTCCTGAAATATCCGGATAGAGATGCTGTAATCCCCTGAAACGAAATCGGATCAAGTACATCCTGGAATGCAAATGTGGGAACTCCGACAACCAGATGCATCTTAACGTCGTTCAGATCGGCCAGCTCATTGATGATATAGGCCTGAAGTTTCAGGATCGCCTTGCCTTTGCCGTCGATCTCCACGCGATAGCTCGGAATCCATCGAACGCCCCGCTGGACGTAGGCCATCCCCACCGCCGCCTTCGGTTCGGGCTGCCTGCCCTTCCAGTCCAGTTGCAGCGTCAGGGTGTCTTTCTGCTGTTTGCGGCGGACTGTGTCGTTGACCTCGTCCAGAAAGGTGATCGCCTGGATTTGATTGACAGGCAGGGCACGGGTGCCGTCGGGGGCTTTCAGCAGGACGATTCGGTTCTGCGCCTGGCTCGATACCAACGACGAAGGCGCCGTCGGCTCTTCGAGGACACGCAGGATCGTCGCCTGGTAGGTCTCGTTTTTGTAGCTTTCTTTGATCAGAATTGTTTTGCCGATATTGCCCTTGATGAGGTCTTCAATGCTCAGGCTGACCTGTTCGACATCCAGCATATCCCGGCTGGACACGACGCTGGACAGGGCAACCTCCGGCCGGGCGCTGTACGCCCAGAACGTCCCCATCACCGGGCTGGGCAGCGTATCCAGCAGCACGTTGCCCTTGGCGTCTGTACTCAGTGCCCCTTCGTGCAGGACATAAGCGTGTCCGTCCTTAAAGACGGTGACTTCCTTAACGGGCAGCTTGTCATAGACAGCAGGCTCCGCGGCCTCTTGTTCGGCTCTCGCTACTGCGCCGGCAAGCAAACCGGCGCAGACGACCAACATTATTCGTGTAAAGGGTACGTGTGTTTTCATTTTTGTTTCTCCAGACAATAAGGGTTTCGTTTATGCGACGGTTTACGGGTTTGCATCCTCTTTCTTTATTGCTGTGTTCTCCGCGCGGCCTGGCCCTCGACCATCCCCTTGCGGCTCTCGCCCCAGTTGGCCTCGTCAAGCTGACCGGCCTGGCTTCTGTTTTCCGCGGCAAACCGTTCCAGTCCCGGGCTGTTCAGCGCAGCGGCGTTTAGACGCAGATAGTCGGCATTGTCATTCAGTACCTGACGGGCCTGTTCGATCTTGCCTTCGTCGCGCAGGGCGGTGGCGCGTTCGTTCTCCAGAACGCCGATCTGCTCGACGACATCGGCCGCGACGCGCGTATTGATGCTTTTTTCAACTCTGTCCGCATCGCCGGTCAGGATGGCCGTAATATGTGCATTTTGTGTCTGAAGCTCGGTTGTTTTCAGGTCTCGATATCGAATCTTCACGTCTGCAATCGGCAAGGGCCGACTCAATGACGACGCCACACTCTCTGGTCCGGGGCCCACTTCCGTTTCGATCAGAACATACTTTTCATGCTCGCTGAAGACGCTGCCCATATCGACCAGGATGGTTTGATTGTCGATATGCCCTTCGCGACCAAGCACGCGAACCGGCCTGACATAGGCCGGCAGATGAATCTCGATGCGGATTTCCTGTGCGACCACCGACAGTGCCCGGTCAAATTCGCGGTCAAAGACCGACGCCAGGTCGTTGGGAGACTTGGCGAAATAATGTCCCCCGTCGCTCTTGAGGGCCAAGCGGCTCATCAGGTCCTCGTTGTAGCTTAGTCCCAGACCGATGGTCGTAACCGTCAGGCCTTTCTCTGCCTGTTGCCCTCCGAGTCTGCCCAGTTCTTCCGGTGAGCTTGGCCCGACGTTGGCATGGCCGTCGCTGAGCAGGATGACCCGGTTGACCCGGCCGGGCGACTGGAACTTTTCAACTTCCTTCGCCCCGGCCTGCACCCCGGCATACAGCGCCGTCGTGCCTGAGGCCTGGATCTGCCCGATTTTGCGGATGACGTCTTCACGGTTTGTCATCTTGGTCGCCGGCACCAGCACCTGCACGCTGGAATCATACGTCACCACCGACACAATATCGTCGGCGTTGAGCCGCCGCAGCGCCAATATCGCCGCCTCGCGGGCATGCTGGATGCGTTCGCCGCTCATCGAGCCGGACTTGTCGATCACCAGTGCGATGTTGACCGGGGAGCGTTTTTGAACCGCTTCCAACGGGTAGCCCGTCAGTCCGATGCGAAGGTAGGCGGTCTGTATCTTTTGCTCCAGCATCAGGGGTTTGTCCAGTTCCGCGGTCAGGGTAATGGTGGACGCCTCCGCGGGACTGACGGTCATGATAGCAAAAACGCACAATACCGCCAGTAACAGGATTGAAAATGTCGTTTTCATTTGTGTTTCCTTTCGTTGGCCTTAGGATTTTGATAAAACAGTTAATGATCTTCGCTGTATATAATGTACTCGCCAAACTCAAAAAGGGGTGTAAAAGGTCTGTAAAATAAAAGTCGTACAGTTTTACAAAAAAGTTACAATTGAAAAGGGGGGTTTTAGACTATAATGTAAGAGGAACGGAATGCAGGGATGCAGCACGATGAGGTAAGATAAGCAGCAATGAAAGTCGGACAACACATTTTGGTGGTCGAAGATGAGCCGAAGATTCGGGACGGCCTGAGGGATTTTCTGGAGTTCCAGGGGTTTTCGGTTATTTGTGCCGAGGACGGGCTGGCGGCCGAGCGGCTGGTGGCCGAGAGGCGGTTCGACCTGATTTTGCTGGATTTGATGCTGCCCAAGATCAGCGGTGAGCAGCTTTGCCTCAAGTGGCGTCAGCAGGGGCTGCGGCTGCCGATTTTGATGCTGACCGCCAAGGGGCAGGAAAATGAAAAGATCGCTGGCCTGGATTTGGGGGCGGACGATTACATCACCAAGCCGTTTTCGCTTGAAGAATTGCTTGCCCGCATCCGCGCGGTGCTGCGGCGCACTGACCCGACCTGTTCGGTCGGGCAGGCGTTTGCCTTCGGGCCGTTCACGGTGGATATGGAGCGGCTGGTCATCCGGCACAATGGCAATGAAACCGTTGTAACCCGGCGGCAGGCGCAGATACTTCATTTGTTCGCCGCCAACCCCGACCTCGTCGTGACGCGCCAACAGCTTTATGAAAACATCTGGAAGGAGTCGCTGGAAGGCATCGAGACACGCACCATCGATATGCACATCATGCGATTGCGCGACCTGCTCAAACAGGCCGGCAGCGACAACGAGCTTATACAAACGGTACGCGGCGAAGGCTACCAATATAAATGTAAAAGTTAAAATCTAAAATGCAAAATGACAGATTACAACCCGGCCTGGGTGGCATCGGCTCTGCGCAGCAGACCGATGGGATACTGATTCAAGCATCAGAGATAACAGGAAAACGTTATCCACATTAAACATTTGAGATTTGAGATTTGAGATTGAAAAATGTATAGACGTTTCTGGATAATTTGTTTGGTCATTGGCGCCGCCCTTCTGGTGCTCAGCGGGCTGGGGCTGTCCTCCCTGCGCCTGCACGAACGCAGTCTGCGCGCCGAGCGACAGGGTCAGTTCTCCGATGTCGCCGAGCAAGTCAGGATGGACGTCAAAACCAAACTTGACGACTTTCTCCAGATCGAGCAGGAGCGTCCCTATACCGATTATCAATACGATTATATCCCCGAAACCCTCAACGCGATCGAGGCCTTGGTTCGTAGCCCCTTGGCCGATTCCCTGACGCACGGCCTGGCCTTCGGGCACTTCCAGATCGATGCCCAAGGCAACATAATGACGCCCTATGTGCGTCCCGGTCTGCCCGCACAGGAGATGGGTCCCGTGCTGGCCGCTTATCTGGACACCGTGAAAACGAAGGTGCTGGAGCCGCTCAATGGCCCGGCAATCGCCCGCGCCCACCATCCGGAGCTTGGCATTGCGGACGCGGCTGTCACGAAGGAAGATGAACAACAGCAGCAGTTGGCGTTTCAAAACTTGGATGTTTTGGCGCAGGCTAATCCCAAACAAGATGTCCTGCTGCCGCAAAAGTCGCAACCGCTACAGCCACAGCAGCAACAGGCGCAGCAGCGGCTGCAGGCCGCACCCGAACGACAGATGGCCCAGCAGCGGGGTGCGAACCAAAGCCAGATTTACAACATCGAGAGCATTCAGCAATCGCAGGCTTCCAATACGGCAATACTGACAAGAGAGAACTTTGCTCGGAATTACGACAATACGCAAAGTCAGATGACGGCCGCGGCCGGCGGCATGGGGATCCCGAAGGGGATGGATGAGGCAGCTACCAATATCCAAGGCGACATTCCACAGGATCAGCGGCAGTCTGCCGCAGCCACTGTTCAGGTTCGCATCGAGCCATTTGTCCCGCTGGTGATCCGAGATGGCACGGATTCGGAGACCGTCTTTCCCGGCGAGATTTTTCTGGTCCGCCATGTCCAGATTGAAGGCGTGCATCTGTTGCAGGGCTTTCGTCTCAATGAGACCGAGCTGGCCGAGCAGGTCGAGGAGTCTGCGCGGCGTCTGTTACGCGAAGGGATGGCGGCCGAGCTGACTCAGGCCTCGCACCACGAAGCCGCTCACGCCGCGATTCTGGACTTTGGCTTCGGCGAATTGGTTCTGAATTTGTTTGAAATCGACCCCGGCTGGATTGCGGTGCGGGTCGCCCGGCTGAATGCGTGGATGGCGACGATTCTGGCAGTCGTCTGGCTGGCCGTTCTGTTGGCGTTGCTGGCCCTGTGGCGAAATCTGTGTGAACAGGACAAACTGGCTCATAAAAAAGATGACTTCATCTCCGCTGTCTCGCACGAACTGCGAACACCGCTGACCAGCATCCGAATGTACACTGAAATGCTCGAAAAAAACTGGGTCAAAGATGAGACCAAACGTCTCGAATATTATGGGACGATGCGACAAGAGACCGAGCGACTGACCCGTCTGGTCGAAAATGTGCTCGATTTTTCGCGTCTGCAACGAGGCAAAAAGAAATTAGAATTCACGATAGGCGATGTCAATGAGTGCATTGCCAACGTGGTCGAAATGATGCAGCCCTGTGCCGAGCGAATGGGATTTGTCATTGAAACCGAATTTTCTTCCATCGAGCCGTTTGCATTTGACCGCGATGCGGTGATGCAGATTGCGATTAATCTGATTGACAATGCCTTTAAGTATGCAAAAGAAGCTCACGAAAAACGTATCTTCATCCGGACACATTCCGTGAATGGAGCAGCCGTGATCGAAGTTGAGGACCACGGCCCCGGCGTGCCGAGATCCCAACAGAAGAAGATATTTGAGGCCTTTTATCGGTGCGGCGACGAAGCCACCCGCCAATGCGTCGGAACCGGCTTGGGGTTGGCCCTGGTCAAGAGTTTTGCCGAAGCCCATCGCGGCGGCGTCGAAATCCTCAACGCCAAACCCGCCGGCGCGCTGTTCCGCGTTCGCATCGCCCGATAAACACGCCGCCGATGCCTATTTGCGTTCGCACTGACTGCTATTGACTTTCGCCCGCAATTGTTTTCTAATGAACCCATGGCTTTTATAAGTCGATATAAAAGCGATATATAACGGATTTGACGCGAGCGTGCGATGCAAGAGGCTATTGAACCTCAAAACAATAACATTAAGACCAAAGAGCACCCCGATCTTTATCGAAAGTCGATAAAAGGCGGTTATTGGGTTATCGCTATGCGGGTGGTTCTTTTCGTCCTCGGCTTTGCCAAGTCGATCATCATCGCCAACTTCTTTATCCTCGAAAATCTCGGCCTTATCGCAGTCGCCGCGATGATGATGGAAATCCTATCCACCTTCACCCAGACCGGATTCGAGACCGCACTTATCCAAAAAAAAGGCGACGTCGAGGATTATCTCGACACGGCATGGACGGCCGGGGTCATCAAGGGCGTCTTTCTGTTTCTGGTATTGTTCACCGCGGCCCCGCTTGTCGCGTCCATCCGCGTTCCTGAAGACAAAGTCCCGCTGGCCGTGGGAATCCTCCGGGCAATGAGTGTCTGTTTTTTGATCAGCGGAATCCGAAACATCGGCACGATCTTCTTCCAAAAGGAACTGGACTTCCGTAAAGTGTTCACGCTGAACGTGGTGACCACATTGACCAATATCATTCTGTCCCTATCCCTTATGTATATTTTAAAAAGTATCTGGGGCATTATCATCGCCCAGATCATCGCCGCAATCGTAAGCAGCCTGGGCAGCTACATCCTCTCGCCCTACCGCCCGCGGCTGCATTTTGAACCCGCCAAAGCCCGCGAGCTTTGGCGCTTTGGCAAATGGATTTACGGCCAGACCCTTTTGTGCTACGCCTTGCAGATGGGCGATAACTTCTTCGTGTGGCTCTCCCTCGGCCTGCCCCAACTGGCGCTTTATAAAAACGCCTACAACTTCGCCAATATGCCGGCCACGGAAATAGGCAGCGCGATCGCCGCGGTCTCCTTTCCGGTGTATTCCAAGATTCAGGACGATATCCCCCGCCTCCGCGAGGCCTACCTGAAAACACTTAAATTTACGACGTTCGTTACTATCCCGATCTCTTTCGCGATTTTTATTCTCGGCCCGGATTTCGTTAAACTTGTCCTAAAAGAACACCTCTATCCGATGATCCCCGCGCTTCAGATTTTGGCGTTTGTGGGATTGATCGCATCAACAGGCGCGGCCAGCGGCGCGTTCCTGACGGCCCTTAGGAAGCTCCATACGATTACATTCCTTCTGTCCCTGCGTTTGTGTTTCCTGATCGCTATGATCTACCCTTTCACAACAAGATGGGGTATCGAAGGGACTGCTGTTTCGGTTTTGTCTTCGCAGCTTCTGATGTATCCTATCGGGCTTTTTTTCGCGTGTAAGTATTTAAAGTGCCGCCCTTGGAAAATACTGGAAAATTATGTTTATCCCGTGCTCGCCTCGCTATGCATGTACCTGGTTATCGCGGCCGTCCGCAGTCATTTGTTGACTGATACAACTATTTTCAATTTTCTTGTGATGGGCGCTATCGGCTGCGGCATTTACGTCTCCATTGCGTGGGCCATGGATACCGTTTTGTCACTCGGCGTGAGAACGATTGTCAACGACCAGTTAAAGGTCCTAAAGATGCGATGACCCAAAAGGGTGTTTTATGTTTTTACACTTAGTCGATGACGATAAATTTACAGATGGAAGTATCGCCCTGTTTGAGGCGTGTGACCCCGGCAATCATCGTTATGTCGCTGTCCAGACGGAATCGGAGACTTCTTTTGTCTATATCCGGAGCACGCTTGTCACGGTTGTCCAAAAGGATTCCGCCGCCTACAAGCAAATCGTGGCCGAGCTGTCCGAGTATACAGCAGTCTTTGTCTATAGTCTGTATAACCGATACCATCTGGACATTGTCAACAAGGCGCCGGCGAATGCCGTTTTTGTCTGGTTTTTCGGCGGCGGCGAATTGCTGACAACAAAGAAATATTGGACGTCGGTAATGTTGCCGAGAACCCGACTGTTATATTATAAGCATCGGCAGTTGGATTTCCAGGACCGAGCGGCAACATGGATCAAGACAAATGTTAACAAGTATGGAAAGTTGCTGCGGCAAGGTCAGTTTTCGGCTCTGGCACAACCCTTTCGAAAACAGTGGGCCTCCGTCGGAGAGTCGGCAGGCTCTCCGCTTGACACCCGCCTGGAAAAGGCGATTGCACGGATGGACTATATCGCCCCGGTCATTCCGGAAGATTTTGACCGGCTTAAGTCAATGGTCTCCTGCAACGCGAAATTGTTAAGCTGGAATTATGCAACAGAGTTTTGGCTTGAAAATATGAAGGACTGGCGGATTACCGGTAACAACTGGCTTGTGGGCAATGCCGCCCGCTACGCACTGAATCATATTGAAATGCTCAGAATGCTTCGGAAGGTTAAAGGGCATCACGGGAAGCTGATTACGCCGCTCAGCTACGGGGACAGCACACGATATACCAGGGATGTTCTTCGAACGGGCTATAAATTGTACGGCGAGCAGTTTTGTCCAATAGTGGAGTTTATGCCGATTGAAAAATACCATGCAATGATCGGTACCTGCTCGGCGGCTTTTCTTAATACACCAAGACAACATGCTATGGGAAATATTTTGGGTTCAATGTATTTAGGGGCCAGGGTTTTCCTGAGAAGTGAAAACCCTGCGTACCATTTCCTGAAGCGAAGCGGCGCGGTTGTGTTCTCCATTCAGACAGATATTCCACAATATGCCGAGGCGATTGATAAACCGTTGGACGAAGAATGCATTCAGAAAAACAGAGAGGTGGTAATGAAAATTGCTTCCAAACAAGCATTTTTGGATAAAACAATTGCAACCTTGGATGTGTTGAAAAAAGAAAGACGCTCAAAATTAAAATAAAAAAGGCCTTGGGGGTTGTACCCAAGGCCTGTTATCTATCCGGATCAAATAGTTGTTACCAATTTGATTACCATTTCCCATCGTTAACCAATACAGAATCGTCACTACCTCTTCCATAACTCGCCAAGGGGCTTGCCAAATCGCCGCGTCGCCGATCCGCTTCTGTCACGGCTGGCGTAGCCGCCCAATGGGAATAAATATTATCATTTCGGCTGCCTGAGTCTGGGCGTGTTTCATACCGCGTGCTCCCATCGGCATACACAATATTTTGACCTTCGCGGTCATGCGGCCCGGAATTGGCAGCGTGAAGGACCTCCCTCGCAATAGAGCCCCAGTCGGCCGCAGCAGGCAACGCAGGCAACAGTGAGACCAGACTCATGTAGTTGCCCTGCTCTGGCGTCCCGGGTGTAAGTCTGGGATCAAACCACGGGTTCCTGTCAGCCATCACAGCAAAGGATGATGACCGCTGCCCATCGGCGGCGAATCGTGCTTTTTTCCCGCTATTCCCAGTAACCGCTTGATCACTTCCCTTATACGGCATATGATAGGCGTAGCTTACAGTTTCGATGGGAGCAAGACCGAAATCCCACAACTGGACCAGATCCAGAAGATTGGTGTTTTTGCCGTCAAACACAGTCTGGTTGCTGGAAGGACATACGAAAGACTTTGGACTCACGTCGGCCTCTCGAACCAACAGATACAGACTGGAACCTACCGTTACAACTCCTGGGCCGTTCACGGTGGACCATGGGAGAGTCACCGCGTCCCAGTTACCTGCCCCCATAGAGTTAGCCAAGGTGGCATTCGTTCTACCGCCTTGGACGGTGTACTGGCCATTGTAGTCATGGGCATAGACGGTCTGGGCGGTGCCGAGGCCTTTGAGGTTGGTGCCGCAGACGACGCGCTGGGCGATCTTCTTGACTTTCGTCAGCGCCGGCATGAGGATGGCCAGCAGCATCGCAATGATCGCGATCACCACCAGCAACTCGATGAGTGTAAAACCTTTCTTTTTCATTCTACTTCTCCTTTCCTGCATTCGTTCGGCCAAAAACCACATTGTCTTCGGTCTGTTATACCTATTAGTGCGGGGGGCTCCCACGCAGAGCCTGTTATCGCAACTTTGGCCGAATCCTGCACGGAAAATTGTCGGCCGAAGACGTTCGCTAATCTGTCGGTTTGTTGGCTGCCGTACTCAACAGCCGCAGCGCGGGAAAGGAGGAAAGGCAAAATGGCGGGTTCACACAAATAAAAACACAAAAAATATTATAATGGCTATAGAGATATAACTATTTAATTGTGAATCCGGCATTACAGCACTTCCACGCCTATTTTCCATATGTCAATTTACCACGGCCCGATAGTCATGTCAAGAAAAAAAATGAAATTAATTGTAAGATTTTAGCCGTTTGAAGCAAAAAAAGTAAAAATTCTTTGAAAAATTCATATTTTAGACTTGCGCCATCTTGTATTCTTGGTATTGTTTCGTGTAATGGAACAATACCCGGAACAACCC
>JAAYCR010000008.1 GCA_012729675.1 Phycisphaerae bacterium
CCCGCGCCGGGCCGGTGGTGCTGGCGTTTATCAAAGACTGTTTTGACGGGGTGTTGGTCAGCGACTTCTGGTACGCTTACAATGTGCTGACCTGCGCCAAACAGAAGTGCCTGGTGCATCTGCTGCGGGAGCTGGAGCGGGTCTGGAAATATAAGGACCACGGCGGCGACTGGCCAGCGTTCAGCAAGAAGCTCAAGCGGCTGCTTCGGGACGCGATCCGGCTGCGCAAGTCAAAAGATGAACTGGACGAGGCCGCCTATCGGCGGCGGTGCGAGCAGATGGAAAAGCGGCTGCGGCTGTTTCTGGTCCACGGCTGGTCGAATAAGGAGGCCAAACGCCTGCTGAAACGGCTGACCCGTCATCGGGACGAGTTGCTGACGTTTTTGTATCATGCGGAGGTGCCGTTTGAGAATAATTTTGGTGAGCGGAGCATTCGCGGCGCGGTGATTATGCGAAAAAACAGCTATAATAATCGCAGCGAAAAAGGGGCCTCGACCCAGTCGGTGCTGATGAGTGTGTTTTTTACGATTAAGCAGCGGGGATTAAACCCCGTGGATACGGTGAAAGAGGCATTGAAAATATATACCAAAACCGGCCAGCTACCGGCATTGAAAGAATGCATTGCTTCACACCGCTAAAATCTTACCAGGAATTTAAATTTCCAGGCAATGCCAGATTTCTGGATAAAGTTGATGGATTAAACAAAAAAGCCCCCCTGCGGCGTTGGCCGCGGGGGGCTTTGAAAAGGTTTCACTAAGTACCGGCTACATATTGATCACATCGGGGTGTTCTTCAAACGGCGCCTGCCAAAACCAGGGCTTTCCCGATTTGATCTTGATCGTTACCACATTGTCGCGGATGAGCATTCGGATACGGCTGTCGCCGAGCGTGATATGGTCAAACGCCATCCCTTCAAGTTCCGACAGCCGGGCCGCCTCGGCGGGCGACTGGACCAGCGTGACCATCGCGTGATGGAAGGCCTGATTGACCATGGCCGCCGACGCGCGCAGGCTCGCGCTGTCATACGTCACTTCCAGAGCGTCGGCTGCGAACATCGCCGCGGCCTTGCGGAGTACCGCGATGCTTTTGGCGTTGGCGGTCACATACGGCTCGTCGAGCGTGGCGGCATCCATTCTGATCTCCGCATCCAGACGCAGGCCGGGGGTCGGCTGGCGATTCGGTCCCCAGGCAGTTTCCTCAAGGATAAAGCCGTACTTACGGATGGCGACGGCACTGTCCTGATCGAACGCCACCATATTAAACCAGTGCGTCCGGTCGTTCTTGCCCTTCTTGCCCCATGCGGCCACAACGTTTTCGCTTTGGCTCAGCAGTTCGGCATCCAGATCCTGAATGACCGCCATCACGTCGGACGACGTACTCAACCCCAGCGTCGTCGCATAGTACCGCGCATAGACGTCTTCGTATGTACTCAGCGGCTGTCCGCACCCGGCAAGCACTACCGTTATCGCCGCCACCATCCCGCAGGCCAATTTGCTCTTCACAGTCAGACTCCTGCAATTGAGTTTTTAATTTTGAGTTCTTAGTTTTGAGTTTAACAAATAACCCAAAGCTGGTAACTGGTAACTGGTAACTGATAACTGATAACTGGTTTATACTTCTTTGGCGTTGATCCACTTCATCATCTTGCGGAGCTTTCGGCCGACGACCTCAAGCTGACAGCCGTGATCCTTTTCGTACAGGGCGTTGAAGTTTTTCATCCCGCCCTGATACTCGGCGACCCATTCCTTGGCAAACTGGCCGCTGGTGATCTCGCCGAGGATTTTCTTCATCTCGGCCTTGGTCTGTGCGGTAATGATCCGCGGCCCGCGGCTCAGGTCGCCGTATTCGGCGGTATTCGAGATGCTGTACCGCATATAGCTCATCCCGCCCTGATACATCAGGTCCACGATCAGCTTGACTTCGTGCATACATTCGAAATACGCGATCTCCGGCTGATAGCCCGCCTCGACCAGCGTCTCAAAGCCGGCCTTGATCAGCGCGGTCAGCCCGCCGCACAGGACGACCTGCTCGCCGAACAGGTCGGTTTCGGTTTCTTCCTTGAAGGTCGTCTCGATGATGCCCGCGCGGGCGCCGCCGATGCCGTTGGCCCAAGCCAGCGCGACCTGCTTTGCGTTGCCATCGCCGTCGGTATGCACCGCCACTAGACACGGCACGCCGCCGCCCTTTTCGTATTCGCTGCGAACCAGATGCCCCGGCCCCTTGGGTGCAATCATGACCACGCTGACGCCTTCCGGCGGGGTGATATAGCCGAAATGCACGTTAAAGCCGTGGCAAAAGCCCAATACCTGACCGGGCTTGAGGTTCGGCATGATGTCCGACGCATACACCTTGCCCTGCACCTCGTCGGGCAGGGTGATAATGATCAGCTTCGCCCCGTCCATCGCTTTGGCGATTGTCGTCGGCGTAAATCCGTGTTCCTGCGCCAGCTTATAGTTGGCCGTGCCTTCCAGTTCGGCGATATGCACCGTAATCCCGCTGTCGCGCAGGTTCTGACTGTGGGCGTGCCCCTGGCTGCCATAGCCGATCACGCAGACGGTTTTGCCCTTTAAGGCGTTCAGCGGGGCATCCTGTTCATAAAAAAGCGTTGCCATTGTCTTTGAATCTCCTGTGTGTTCCAATATTTTCCCGTTAATTTGCGTTAATTAATATGTGATAATATGCCAAAGAATTGAAGTTTTCAACCCTTTTCTATAACAGTCTGAAAAAAAAGACAAATGAAATCAAATACATAAATATATGCACACCCCCTTCGCCCCTAATTGTATATGTGGGCGATAATAGACTTTGAATTGGGTTCGTTTTAATTCAGTTAACAGAGAGCAGTTATCAGTAAACAGTTGAGGAATAAGACTTTATGTTTTTTGCATAAGAGGAAATTGGGTTCGTTTGTTCAAATTCAGCTTTCTGCTCCCAGCTTCCAGCCGCCAGAGGACAGGAGTCAGAAGGTCGAGTTTTGCTTTTTTGGCCACAAATTAACACTAATTTACTTAACACTGATTGAAAGAGGATGCTGATAGAGTTCTTAGTTCGTAGTTCGTAGTTCTTAGTTCTTAGTTCGTAGTTCGTAGTAATTGGTTCTTAGTTTTGAGTTGGGTCGAAGTGTCTTGTTATTATGGTTTTACCGCCACGGATTAACACCAATGGGAACAAATTGATTTTAGACAGATGAAACCACAGATGTGCCGGAACATATTCTCGCACACTTTGACAAGAATAACCGCGAGAATTTCTTGACAAAAGCCGATTGTACGGTTAGTCTTTCTCCGAATCCGGCGGGGTGATGGAGCGTTTGAGACCGGTTGGTTGACTTTGATTGTTAAGGATGCACAGATGCCCAAAACGACCCTTTCGTCCTATCTTCGAGAACATCTTGACGGAGGCCCCAAAAAGACTGAGCCGGGTCCGTATATCACGATTTCCCGACAGTATGGCTGCGACGGCGAGGAGATTGGCATATATTTGGCCGAGAAACTGAACGAGCGGGAAGAGCAGAAGCAATGGAAGGTCTATAATAAGGAGTTTATCCAGCAGCTTTCTGAGGATACAGGCACAATTGAGGAAATATTAGAGCGAGAATGCGTCTCCAAGCCCAGTCTTTTTAAGGACTTTCTGCGGGGGTTGAATAAGAATCCCGTGCCGGATCGTGTCGGGATACGCAACGAAATCGCGCGGATGATGCGGATGGTTGCCATCAATGGGCACAGCATCCTCATCGGCCAGGGCGGGGCGGCGGCGACGTCGGATATTGCCAATGGGCTGACCTTGCGGCTTGAGGCCCCGCGTGAGTGGCGGATTGCGCGGGTCTGCCGACAGGACTCGTTGGAGCACGCGGTGGCCGAGGCCAGAATTGAGCAATTCGAAACCGAACAAAGGCGGCTGCGCAAATATTATGACCAAAATAAGCACCGAATCCCCGAATTTCATCTGATTCTTGACAACTCTGTCTTTTCCATACAACTGGTTGCGCAACTGGTGCTCAAGGCGATGGAAGAGAAGGGGATGATCGAAAAATCGTCAAAAATATGAAAAATTGGCGGATAACGCTTGAGGTAGAACAAAAAATATGTAAAATCGCCTACGATTTGCTGATTGTACGGCTTTTTAATGTTCATTTTGTAACAATAAAAAACAAACAAGTCGTTATTCAGTATAAATAGAGCGATTTGTTGGTAACAACAGGACACCGATGGAACTGATCAAACAAATAAAAGACGCGGAAAATCAGGCCAAAGAGATTGTTGAACAGGCACGCAAAGACGCCGTCGCTTTGGCGGAACAGGCCCGTCGTGATCATGATGAGCAGCTCCTTAAGGCCCAAAAAGTGCGTCAGCAAGCGATTGAGGATGCCGTCGCACAGGCACAGGAGCAAACCCAAAGCCAGGTGGACGCACTCACTGAGCAAGGCCGTGAGGAAATCGAAGCGGTCAAACAGGCCGCACGCGGGAAGATGGAAGCCTGTATCGCCGAGATTGTTTCGCGGCTGGAGCAGAACTGAGCCTGACGGAATTTCAGCATTTTTTTAAGATTTACGACGATCAATCCCCGTTTCGGGCACAAATGGCTGTACGAAACAGTGTATCGCCAGCTTCCAGTTGGCCCCTTTTGTGCGATTTGCCGGCAGGATGCCGGCGGTATAACCAATGGCTTTCAGGATGACCGTCAAACAACAGCTAAATGGGAATGTGTAAATGGCAATTGCCGCAATGAAAAAAGTGATGATCGTGACCCACCGCAGCGAGTCTGAGGCGCTGCTGGAGGCGCTACAGCAGGCCGGGACGGTGCAGGTGCTGGACGCCGAGCGGGCGATGGTCACGAAGGAATGGCCGCAGCTTCAAAGCGAATTCCGTCGGCCTCGCGATCTGGAAGAGCGCGTGGATCGGCTCAATCGGGCGATTGTGTTCCTCAAGCCGTATGCGGGCAAGGTCGCCGGCGGGTTGCTCAGTCCCCGGATTGAAGTACCCGCAGGCCAATATGCCAAAATCGTGCGCTCCGGCCAGGCGATGGAGCTTCTGGAAAAGGTCGAACAGACGGCCAAGCAGATCGATAAATACGGCCAGGACATTGACGGCTTGACGGCCGAGATAGATAAACTTCGCCCGTGGACGCCGCTGGCGATTCCGGTCGAGGAGCTTGGCGGGATGAAAAGCTCGGTCTGCTTTGCCGGGTTGATTCCCGAACAACTCATCGAAAGTCTTTCGGCACAACTGGATGAGTTGGGGGCGATTGTCCATAAGATCGGTTCGGCGCATCGCGCCGAGGCGTGTCTGGTGCTGTGCCTCAAAGAGGCGGCCGCGGAAGTGCAGAAAGCCCTGCGGCAGGCGGACTTTGAGACGGTCGGTTTTGAAGGGTATCATGGCACCATCGCAGCGATTATCGCCGAACGGGAGGCCGTGTTGGCGCAGCGCATGACCTACTTGCAGCACGAAAAAAACACCGCCGTCGAGTTGGCCGAGCAGCGGCTGTCGTTTCAGATTCTGCACGATCATCATAAAAATCTCGTCGAGCGGGTTTATGCCCGCGACATGGCCCCGGCCAGCGAACACACGATGTTCTTTGAAGGCTGGGTCAAGGCCAAAGACTACCCCGCGCTGGAAAAAATCGTCGGCAGGTTTGAGGCTTCGACAGTGGCGATTGTTGAGCCGGGCGAAGAGGAAGAACCGCCGGTGGGAATCGACAACGGCCCGGCAGTGCGTCCGTTTGAGACGATTACGCGGCTGTACGGCCTTCCGGCCAATACCGATGTGGATCCGACGGTATTTTTGGCGCCGTTCTTTGCGTTGTTCTTCGGCTTGTGCCTGACGGACGCCGGCTATGGCATCGTGCTGTGCCTGTTGCTGGCGTGGGCGCTGAAAAAGATGCAGGGCGACAAAAAAGCCCTGTGGATGCTGATGGCCTGTTCGGGGATGGCGGTGATTGCCGGGGCGCTGACGGGCGGCTGGTTTGCCGATACCATCCAGACATTGCTGCCGCAGGACGAAGGCAGCTTCGGCGCCCGTCTGGAGACGCTTCGCGGCAAGATAATGCAGTTCGACCCGATGGAAGATCCGCTGATCTTTATCGGCATTGCACTGGGGCTGGGATATATTCAGGTGCTGTTCGGGCTGGGTATTGCGTTTGTCAACCTTCTCAAGCAAAAGAACTATGCAGCGGCAATCTATGAAAAGTTGACCTGGCTGATCCTGCTCATCAGCGTATTGCTCTATGGCCTGGCCAAGGGCGGTCTGTTGCCGAGCGGCCTGGCCCCGGTGTTCGGGATACTGTCTCTCATTCAGGTGGTGCTGATTTTCTGGTTTACCGAACGCAGCAGCGGGCTGGCCGGGCGCATCGGCGGCGGTGCGTTTGCGGTGTTCAGCACGGTGTTTTATCTGGGCGATATCCTCAGCTATGTCCGTATCATGGCGTTGGGGATGGTGACGGCCGGTCTGGGGATGGCTATCAATATCCTGACGCAACTGTTGATGGAGATTCCTTATGTGGGCTTTATTCTCGGCCTGCTGATGTTTGTGGTCGGGCATACGGTCAATATCGGCCTGTCGCTGCTCAGCTCGTTCGTCCACAGCCTGCGGCTCCAGTTTGTGGAGTTTTTCCCGAAATTCTTTACCGGCGGCGGGCGCGAATTTTCGCCGCTGCGGAATGCGTATCAACATATTGTCATTCGAGACAATGATAAATCAGTTTAAAACGATAAACGAACATTTTTTTCGAAGGGAAGGTTAAGACAATGGATTACGGATTGGCACTTGCGTTTGCCGGCGCGGCGTTTGCAACATTTTTATCGGGTATCGGTTCGTCGATCGGCTTGGGTATCAGCGGCCGCAGTGCGACAGGCATTCTCAGCGAAAAACCCGAACAGTACGGCTTGATGACGCTGCTGGTGGTGCTGCCCAGTACGCAGGGTATTTACGGTCTGGTCATCTCGCTGTTTGTGATGATCAAGATCAACCTGTTCGGCGGCGACCTGGCCGATTTGACGTTGGCCCAGGGCCTGATGATCTTCGGCGCTTCGCTGCCGGTCGGCATAGCGGGCCTGTTCAGCGGCATTCATCAGGGCAAGATCTGTGCCGGCGGCATCCAGATGGCGGCCAAGCGCCCCGAAATGGGCGTCAAGGCCGGCGTGGTCTATGCGGCGATGATCGAGTTCTACGCGATTCTCGGCTTTTTGGTCTCGTTTCTGCTGATCTTCATCGGCGTAACGGTCTAATGCCGCGGGACGGCGGACGTAATCGCAACATTATTTGAGCGGACAGGATTGCTATGAATGCCGAACAGGTAGTCAAGAAGATTCTTTCGGAGGCCCATGAGCAGGCCGAGGCGATTGCTCAGGACGCGCAGCAGAAGCGCCAGCGACAAACGCAGCAGCTTGACGAAGAACTGTCGGCCTATCGCGCCGAGACCGAGCGCCTGGCCAACGCTGCTGCCGAGGACCGACGGTCCCGGATGCTGGCGGCGGCGCGAATGGAGAACGCCCGTGCCTTTCTGGCGGCCAAGGCGGACTTGCTCGACGAGGTCTTCGGCAAGGCGCAGGAGCGTGTCGTGAAGCTGCCCGACGAACAGTACCGGAACGTGATGATACGTCTGATGCAGAAGGCCGTCGAAACCGGCGACGAAGAAGTGATCGTCGGCAAAAACGAGCGCCGCATTGACGACGGGTTCATCAAGCAGGTCAACCGCAGCTTGGGTGCGGGCTTTAAGGGTAACCTGCGGCTCAGCGACCAGCGCGCCGACATCAGGGGCGGTTTTATCCTGGCCCGCGGCAAGGTGCGGATGAACGCCGGCGTTGAGGTGCTCGTCGAACGGCTGCGTGAAGCGTTGGAGACGGAACTGGCGGCAAGGCTCTTCGGATAAAATCCGGAGATGCTAAATGTCAAATGTGAAATGTAAAATGTCCAATAGGAAACATTAACGTGTCATTGCTTGAACAAGATTTGACCGGGATTGACTTTTACCAGTACCCGCCCATCGGCGAGGAAAACTGGGAATACGCCTACGCCGCCGCGCAGGTCCGCGTGCTGGAAACGCTGATGCTGCCGCGCGGGGTGTTTGTTGATATGGCCAACGCCGAATCGTTTGCCGCGGCGGTCGAACTGCTCGGCAGCACGGAATACGCAATCGACGGCGGCGCCGACTCGGAGGCCATCGAGGCGATGCTGCTGGAGCGGCGGTCGGCGGTGCGGGCGCTGTATGCTGATTTGATGCCGAATAGATCGACCGTAATGCTGATTCGGTCGCGCGAGGATTTTGCCAATATGCGGCTGGCCGTGCGGCGGGTGGTTACCGAGCGGCCGCTGGGGCTGGACTACAGCAATGAAGGCTGTGTCCCGGCCGAAGAGTTTGGGGATATTTTCGAGCAGGAAGACTATTCCCGCTTGCCCGACTATCTTCAGGATGCGGTCGAGGCGGCGGTGCTTGGGTATTACGAAAATAAAGACATCCGTCAGATTGACTATGCGATTGACCGCGTCGAGGCGGGTTGGTGGGTGCGATGGGCCAAACCGCTGGATTGTGTTTTCGGCCTGTCGCTGGCGCGGCTTCAGATCGATCTGTACAATCTGCGGACAATGTTGCGGCTGAAAATGGCCGAACGCGACGACCGGGACTATTTTCTGCCCGACGGATTCGTCGATACGGATAAATATATACATGGGCTGGACACGGGGCTTGAGGCAGTGGCGGCCGTGTTTTATGCCACGCCGTATGCGGAACTGCTGGACGAATCCATTACATATCTGCGGACAGAGCAGTCGTTTTTGCGGCTGGAGCAGAAATGCGAAGACCACTTGATAGGCTTTTTGAAAACAACTCGCCAAATTGCCGCCGGCCCGCAGCCGGTGATTGCATATTTATTGATGAAAGAGGCCGAGATTCGCACGGTGCGGATGATGCTGGTCGGCAAGAAGAACGGCCTCAGCAGCAAGCTGGTGCTGGACCGCTTGGGCCACTGGATGTAACAAAGATTTAAAGTTAAAGACCAAAAGTTAAAAATAACGAAGTCCAGCCCAAAGGGCTGTCCGCTTTGTTTATTTTTTATCTTTGATATTTTATTTAGGATGGTTGATATGGAAGGCAAAGTAGCGGTACTGGGCGACGGCGATTTTGTGATGCCGTTTGCGGCGCTGGGACTGGATACGTTTGCGACCGAGCCGACACCGGAGAAGGTGGTCGAGACGGCGCAAGCGATCCTCAAGGGGCACTACGCGCTGGTGGTGGTGTCCGAAAACGTCGCCCGTGCCGCCGAACCGGTGTTTGACGAGGTGCAGAAAAAGGCCATGCCCTGCGTGGTGATCGTGCCCTTCACGGCCGAGCCGTCCGGCGTGGCGACCGAGGCCCTGGGACGCATGATCAAGATGGCGACGGGGATCAATATTTTGAAGAGCTGAATGTGTTTAGGATTTCAGATTTCAAATTTGAGATTTGAGATTTGTACGGCGGACTATTGAAATTACGGTTTACAGATAAAGGTTAAACGATGGCGGAAGCAAAAACAGGCAGAATCATCAAAGTGGCCGGCCCGGTGGTCGTCGCCGAAGGAATGCTTGGGGCGCGGATGTATGACGTGGTGCGCGTCGGCAAAGAAAACCTCATCGGCGAGATTGTGGAACTGCACGACGACCGCGCCAGTATCCAGGTCTATGAAGATACCGTCGGGATCGGCCCGGGCGAAGAAGTGGTCAATACCGGCGCTCCGCTGAGCGTGGAACTCGGCCCCGGCCTGATTTCCAGCATTTACGACGGCATCCAGCGCCCGCTGGAAGCCCTCGTCCAGCAGCAGGGCAGCTTCATCAAACGCGGCAGCGACATCCCCGGCCTCAAACGCGAGACCAAGTGGGCGTTTACGCCGATGATGGACAACGGTGCCGAAGTCAAGGCCGGCGATATCGTCGGTCAGGTGCAGGAGTCGTCGCTGGTGCTGCATAAGATTATGGTGCCGGCAGGCGTATCGGGCAAGCTCGACGGTCTGCGCGAAGGCGAGTTCTCCGTCGAAGACGTGATCGGTACGGTCACGGCCGCCGACGGTCGAAAGACAGAGCTTAAGATGATGCAGAAATGGCCCGTCCGCCGTCCGCGTCTGAGCCGTCAGCGGCTCAATCCCAATACCATCCTGATCACCGGCCAGCGCGTCGTCGATGCGTTCTTCCCGATCGCCAAGGGCGGCACGGCCTGCGTGCCCGGCCCGTTCGGTACAGGCAAGACCGTCGTGCAGCACCAGTTGGCCAAGTGGGTCGATGCTGACGTGGTGGTCTATGTCGGCTGCGGCGAACGCGGCAATGAGATGACCGACGTGCTGATGGAGTTTCCAGAACTGAGAGACCCGCACAGCGGCGAGCCGCTGATGCGCCGCGTCGTGCTGATCGCCAATACATCCGATATGCCGGTGGCCGCCCGCGAGGCGTCCGTTTATACCGGCATCACCATCGCCGAGTACTACCGCGACATGGGCTATTCGGTCGCCCTGATGGCCGACAGCACCAGCCGCTGGGCCGAGGCCATGCGTGAAATCTCGACGCGGCTTGAAGAAATGCCCGCCGAAGAAGGCTACCCGGCCTATCTGGGCGCTCGCATCGCGTCGTTCTACGAACGCGCCGGGCGTGTCGTCTGTGCCGGTTCGCCCGACCGCGAGGGGGCGCTGTCGATCATTGGGGCCGTCAGCCCGCCCGGCGGCGACCTGTCCGACTCGGTCGTCCAGGCGACGCTGCACGTGGTCAAAGTCTTCTGGTCGCTGCAAGCGCGACTGGCCCAGCAGCGGCACTTCCCGGCCATCGACTGGCTCACGAGCTACTCGTTCTACAAGCAGCATCTGGCCGATGCCTTTGAGGACAAGGCGCAGGGCAAAGCGTTTGCCGAGATGATTCAGCAGGCGATGAATCTGCTGGAACAGGAATCTCAACTCGTCGAAATCGTGCGGCTGGTCGGGGCCGAGTCCATCGGCGCCAAGGAACGCCTGACGCTGGAGACCTCCAAGAGCATTCGCGAGGACTTTTTGCACCAGAACGCCTTCCACAACGTCGATACCTACAGCCCGATCGAAAAGCAGTATGCGATGATCGCACTGATCCTGCACTTCCACCGGCAGGGATTGGAGGCAATCGACCAGGGCATCGAAACGGCGGACTTGTTCAAGCTGCCGGTGCGGGAAGAGATCGCCCGTGCCAAGTATCTGCCGAACGAAGAGATCGAACAGATCATCGCGATTCAGGACAAGATTAACGAACAGGTCAAGGGCCTTAGCCCCGTGACGGCCTGATGGAAAAATCAAAGATTTAAAATAAAAGATTAAAAAGACAATGCAAAAATCAAAAAGAAACAAAGAATCGAAAAGATAGCGTGTGCCGCGGGTGACTGCGGACTTTTGCGTGCGTTCTTTTTTAATTTTGAAATGTCATTTTGCTTTTTGATTTTTGATTTTTGATTTGAAACTATTTCAATGGGAGTTTTGAATGTTAAAAGAATATAAGACGGTATCGGAAATCGCCGGCCCGCTGATGCTGGTCGAAGGAGTCGAGGACGCCAAATACGGCCACATCGTGGATATCGAGCTGGTCGACGGGTCGATGCGCCACGGCCAGATCCTGCAGGTCGAAAAGGACAAGGTGCTGGTGCAGGTCTTCGAAGGCACCGAAAGCATCAACGTCCGCGACACCACCGTGCGGTTCCTCGGCAAGCCCATGGAGCTGTCGGTCTCGAAGGACATCCTGGGCCGCGTGTTCAGCGGCACGGGCGTGCCCAAGGACAACGGACCGAAGATCATCCCGACCCAAAAGCTCAACATCAACGGCAACCCGATCAATCCGTTTGCCCGCGACTATCCCAACGAGTTCATTCAGACCGGCATCAGCACCATCGACGGCCTTAACCCGCTTGTTCGCGGCCAGAAGCTGCCGATTTTTTCCGGGGCGGGTCTGCCGCACGACGAAATCACCGCACAGTTGGCCCGGCAGGCCGCCGTTCGCGGCAAGGGCGAGTCGTTTGCGGTGGTGTTCGCGGCCATGGGCATTACGTTTGAAGCCGCCCAGTTCTTTATCAATGACCTGACGCAGACCGGCGCTATTGAGCGTGCGGCCTTGTTTATCAATCTGGCCAACGACCCGGCGATTGAGCGCATCGCCACGCCCCGCGTCGCCCTGACGGCGGCGGAGTATCTGGCATTTGAGGAAGATATGCACGTGCTGGTCATCCTCAACGACATGACCAACTATTGCGAGGCCCTCCGCGAAATCAGCGCCGCCCGTAAGGAAGTTCCGGGTCGCCGCGGCTATCCGGGCTATCTCTATACCGACCTGGCGACCATTTACGAACGTGCCGGCCGAGTCAAGGGCAAGAAAGGCTCGATCACGATGGTCCCCGTGCTGACCATGCCCGAAGACGACAAGACCCACCCGGTGCCGGACTTGACCGGATACATCACCGAAGGACAGATCATCATGAGCCGTCCGCTGTATCGCAAGTCGATTCTGCCGCCGGTCGATGCCCTGCCGAGCCTCTCGCGTCTCAAGGACAAGGGCATCGGCGAAGGCAAGACCCGCGAAGACCACGCGGCCCTGTACAACCAGCTGTACGCCGCCTACGCCCGCGGCAAAGAGGCGCAGGAACTGGCGACCATCCTCGGCGAAGCGGCCCTGTCCGAAGAAGATCAGAAGTATATGCGGTTCGCCAACGAGTTCGAAGGCCGTTATATCTCGCAGGGCTATTACGAAAACCGCACTGTCGAGCAGACGCTCGATCTGGGCTGGGAACTGCTCAGTATGTTCGAGGACGTTGAGCTAAAGCGTATCGACAAAAAACTGATCGACAAGTATATGCCGCAGTTTCGAAAATGATAATTTATTAGCCACGAATGAACACGAATGTTCACAAATTCAGGTTTAAAAGATGGATCAAAAGGAATTAATTCATAAAGAATTGGTCTATCAGATCGTCGGTTGTGCCATGAAGGTTCATCGTGAGCTGGGTTACGGTTTTCTTGAAAAAGTGTATGAGAATTCGTTGATGCTTCTGCTGAATAAAGAAAATATTCCGGCCCGACAGCAGTGTCCTGTTCCGGTTCGTTTTGAGGATAAAATTGTCGGCGAGTATTTTGCGGATATTTTGATTGAAGACAAAATTCTCATTGAGATCAAAACGGTCGAGAAGGTAATCAACGTGCATTATGCACAATTGTTGAATTACTTGAAAGCAACCGGAATCCGGTTGGGATTACTAATAAACTTCGGCCCTCGTAAGTTGGAATACGAACGAATCATAAAGTAGCTCAGGCCGGACGAGGATTGTTAAGGCTTCATTTAAAAATTATTTGTGGTGTAAATTAGTGATAATTCGTGGCAAAAGAAAGTAATTGATATGCTCCAGAATGTCAGTGCGACACGGATGGAAATGATTCAACTGCGGCGGCGCGTGGGGTTGGCCGCCCGCGGACATCGTCTGCTCAGTGAAAAACGCGACGAGATCAGCCGTCAGTTGGTGCAGATCGCCCGCACGCTGCAGGACCTGCGCAAAAAAGTCGAGCACGAACTTCTGGAAACCACACGGCGGTTTATGATGGCCCGCGCGACGATGGAGCCGGAACACATCCGCGCCGCGATGGAAGTGCCCACCAAAAAATTCAGCCTGGCCATCAGTCAGGCTGCGATAATGAGCGTCAAAGTCCCCCGGCTGGCCAAGGAGATCGACGGCGATATTATGTGCTACGGCTTTGCCACCACCAGCGGCGAACTGGACATCGCTCTGCGCGCACTGGAACGGGCCTTTGACAGCCTGATCGAACTGGCCGAGTCCGAAAAAAAGGCCCAGCTTCTGGCCGTCGAACTGCAAACCACCCGCCGCCGCGTCAACGTGCTCGAACACGTCGTGATTCCGGAGATTAAAGACACCATTCGCTACATCAACAGCAAGCTCGGCGAGGCCGAACGCGACAACATCAGCCGCCTGATGATCATCGCCGACATCATCCGCGGCTGAGCGATAACTTTTTACCCTGTTTATCGTTCGTGAATGGCGGCCTGAAATTCACAGCCGCACTCCAGACAGCGGCATCGATACGATACCGCCGGATATCGGGTGCTGGAAGTGCTGTTGCTCCTGCGTTTTGAGATGATTCAGGTAAAAATGATGTTCATGCTATAACTGGGGCAGCCCCCATTTGGGAGCCATGCTATGAGCCAACAGAACCAGGAGGTGAGGGTAAAAGTAGTTAAGAAGGAATTTAGTGTAAAGCATTGATATAAATAGCGAGGATTTTATGAAATACAATCTTCCTTCAAAAAAGGGGTGTTTAGATATTTTCCCCGAAATTCATTATGGTCAAACTCTTAACATAACTGTGATTGGTGATCCGGATGGATTACGATATTTAGCTGATCTATTAAATTATCTTGCAGATTTTAATCAAGATGAGAATTCAGACCCAGTAGGAAATCGTGAACATATTCACCTTAGCCCAGAATGCCAACTAGGTGGCCATTCTTGCCAAGTAGAGCTTTGTAGAGCTGATGCGAAAGGAACGGGGCAACTTCCAGATTTCATGAGGGTTTAAGGGAATAATTAGCTTGTCATGTGCAAAAACCTATCTGGCGACGGGTGACCTCGGCGAGATTGATAAATAATCAATAGACAATCGTTAATCGTCAATTGCACCCCTCCTTTTCAAGGAGGGGTGTCGCGCAGCGACGGGGTGGTTGCGTCATCCAACCGCTTGCACGGCTCGATTGTAGAGACGCACGGCCGTGCGTCTCTACGGTGTGAACGCGCGAGCGATGACCAACGCGGATTACCCGGCAGGGGTTTTCGTTTGAAGACCACCCTTTATCCCCGCCCTTTTTATTCAGCCAATTCGAAAATTGCCCATACCTTTTACATTTTACATTTAACGTATCACCCGCCCCGAACTTTCTTCATTCTCAATTCTCCTCCCCCCTACGTCCATCGTCCCTCGTCAATCGTCAATCCCTTGCCCCTTGCCTTTCGGCCTGTTTTGTGGTATAATACTCCTCGTAGCCCTCCCCTCTTTCATCTATAAATCAGTGTTAATCAGTGTTAATCCGTGTCAAAAAACCATAAAAAAAGCAAAACCCGACCTTCTGACTCCTGTCTCCTGGCTTCTGACTCCTGAAATATGAACAAACAAACCCAATTTCCACTTTTGTAAAAATCATAAGTCCATATTCTACAGCTGTTTACTGATAACTGCTCACTGTAAACGGAATAAAATCAAAGCCAATTCAAAGCCAAAATCTCTGCCGGAAAATATTCTCACACACATTGTCAAACTGCCGCTAAGGCCGCTTCGAGCGTGATCGAGCCCTCATAGAGCGCTCGGCCAATGATCGCTCCGGCTACTCCGATTGATTTTAGGTTTTTTATGTCCTTAATCGTCGTCACCCCGCCGGCCGCGACGATGGGGACATCGACGGCCGTTACGAGTTGGGCGGTGCGTGCCAGATTCGGCCCGGCCAGCATCCCGTCTTTGCTGATATCCGTATAGATAATCGTCGCCAGCGGAAGAGCACCCGCCTGCTTGGCAAAGGCGACAATCTCCTGACCCCCTTGTTCCAGCCAGCCTTCGGTCGCCAGGTTTGCCCCCCGCGCATCCAGCCCTAAGACCAGCTTGTTCGGGTATTTACGAGCCATTTGGCAAAACCAGTCAAACTGCTTGACGGCGCTGCTGCCCAGAATCAGGCGCATCACGCCCGCCTCGAGCATCTGCACAATCGCCTCCTCATTGCGAATCCCCCCGCCCAGTTCGATCTTCATTTCCGGCAGCGCCTTGGCAATGGCCGCGACCGCCTGCGCATTGACCGGACGACCTTCCTTGGCGCCGTCCAGATCGACCACGTGCAGCCACACTGCCCCCGCCTCCCAAAATTCCCTGGCCTGTGCGACGGGGTCGTCCTTATAGGTAATCTGCTTGTCATACTGTCCCTGTATCAGCCGCACACACCGGCCGCCAATCAAATCAATCGCAGGTAAAATTTCCATAGTCAATAAATCTTTCGCTTCAATTTCAACTGTTCACATGTTACAAGGTCGATTATTCAATAGATTCAAGCCCATGTCAAGCCTGCTCCGACAAATGCGGTTGATGTTCATGTAACTCCTGTGATTTTGTGATCTGACTGGGTGTTATTGGGGGTTGGCATCGGTCAGGCGTTTTTGGCGTTCGGCCAGCAGACGGCGGAGGTGGGCGATGCGTTCCTGGGCTTCGGGGTGGGTGGAGAAGTATTTGAGCGGGCCGTTGGGCTGTTCGAGGGCGGCGAGTTTTTCAAAGACGGTGATGGCGGCGCGGCCGTCAAAGCCTGCCGCACAGGTCAACCGCAGGCCGAGGGCGTCGGCGGCGTTTTCCTGCTGGCGCGAGTAAGCCTTTTCGAGATAATCGACGCCCAGCTTGCCCAGTGCGCCGTTGACGGCGTATTTGACTGCACCGGCGCGGGTGGCGACGCGCAGCACCGCGCTGCCGAGCATCCGCTGGAGGACGTGGCCTTCGAGGATGTGGGCGATCTCGTGGGACAGGACAAACGCCAGCGGGTCGGGGCTGCTGCCGCACAGCTCGATCATCGGACGGCTGACGAAGACAAATCCGCCCGGCAGGCAGAACGCCTCCGGCCGGTCGCCGGACAGGCAGACGAATTCAAACGAGCGGCGTTTGTCTTTGACGCGGGCCGCCAGCGCCGTGCCGGTGGCCGTGAGCAGCTCGACGATGTCCGGATCGGCGCAGACGCGGCGCTGCTGCCGGACGACGCCAGCCAAATCCGCACCGGCGGCCTGCTCGGCGGCAATCGCCTCGCCTTCGGGCGCGGTGGCCGTCACCCTCCACGGCCGCCACTTACACGGAAACTACCGCCTGACCCGCACCAGCGACACCCTCCGCTGGACACTGGCCGTTGAGACATAGCACTGTAGGGGCGAACCTGTGTGTTCGCCCTTTGC
>JAAYCR010000009.1 GCA_012729675.1 Phycisphaerae bacterium
AGCCACCCACCGCGAGCTGTCGATCAAAATCCTGCACAAATCCGATCCGAAACGCCCATCTGCATGGATTCTCCCTGCCTACGCTCACTACCAAGACACCATTTCTTGAGGTTTTGCAAGAGGCTCACTAATAAACACCGATTGAAAGAGGACGCTGATAGAGTTCTTAGTTCATTGTTCTTAGTTTTGAGTTGGGTCGGGGACAGATTTTTTACGCGTGATCGGTGAAGAATATGTGAAATAAATGTAAAAGGTGTGGACGGCCTTGCAGGCCGGGGCAAGTCAGATGAAAAGTCAAAAATAAAAGATCATAAATGTGGACAATCCTTCGAATTGGCTGAATATAATGGGCGGGGTTGTGTTGTAAAAAGGGGTGCTGCGGCTTTGGGGGGAAGATTGTATAATATACGTCACGGTATGCGATTGGGGCGGGTGGAACACAACACTCCATCCCGGCACCCACACGCTGCGATTGAAGATGCCGCCCGTCGCACAATGGGGCCTTGGACAAAGAAACCCTGAAGGAATTTCCGGCCTGGCGCATCGAAACATTAAGAGTAGCCAAATCGTATCTGATTCGGTATAAAGAGGGAAAATTCGATAGTCCCCCGCTGGGACGACAGTGAGGCAGCCGGAGGCGTGAGCCTCCGGTGAGCAGGTTTGCCAATGTCCCAAGCCCCGGAGGGACGAAAGAATACACGGGATTACTGTCGCCCCGTTGGGGCTTTGAATGCCAGAATCACTGTTCGGGAGGCTTACGCCTCCGGCTAATTGACTTAACACCCCTTCGGGGTTGTGGATGGACTGTTTTATGGGCGAACACATAGGTTCGCCCCTACGCGGTACTCCCCCTTGACAGTGGAGAACTGATGGGATTTTGCATGGACGAGCGGAATAAAAAAGGCGTTGGGCTGGGGCGGCTGGTCGGCGGGCTTACGGCCTCGGCGGTCATGCTGACGGTGATTCAGGCGCCGGCGAATGTGCATCTGCTGGCATGGGTCGCGTGGGTTCCGTTTGTGCTGGCCTGCCATCCTGAGGTGCGCAGGAAGCGGCTGGTCTTTGCGACGTACTTGGTCGCGTTTATCTATTGGCTGTTCAACCTATCGTGGCTGTGGCCGGTGACGGGGCCGGGGTATATCGTTTTTGCGATGTGGCAGTCGGTGTATTGGCCGGTGCTGGGGCTAACGGTGCGGTTTGTGCGGCGAAAACAATGGCCACTGACGCTGTTTGTGCCGGTGGTCTTTGTCGGGGCCGAGGCGATCCAAAGCGTGCTGTTCACGGGGTTTGCGTGGTTTTTCCTGGCGCACAGCCAGTTCCGCGTCCTGCCGCTGATTCAGATCTGCGACATTTTCGGCGCGCTCGGCGTATCGGTCTTGGTGGCGCTCGTCAATGGGCTGATTGCCGACGGGGTGCTGGAATGGACAGCGCGGCGTTCGATCAGCCGACGGTTTGGGTGCAAGGCCGCATTTACGGCGGTTGTCTTGGCGGTGGCTCTGGGTTACGGCTTTTATCGATTGGCCCAAACGCCCCATTACGTCCATGACGGCCCGTTGCTCGGCTCGGTGCAACCCAACGTGCCGTCGCATATTAAAGAAGAAACCGACAATGCACAGGCGATTCTGGACGACTTGATTGTAAAAAGTCAGGCCTGTATCGACGCCGGGGCGATCCTGGTCGCTTGGCCGGAGACGATGGTCCTGGCGGCGATGAATCCTGGGTATCTCAGGTATCTGACGCCGGACAGAGAGCCGCGACGGTTTGAGCGTCAGATCCTCGCCCACGCCGAGGGGCAGGCGTATATCCTCTTCGGGGCGCACTCGTACAAAGTCGGCCACAATCTGAACATCACCGACCAATACAACACCGCCTTTCTATATCGGCCGGACGGAACGCCCGACCTGTTGCAGTACGACAAGATACACTTAGTTCCCTTTGGCGAATATATCCCCTTCCGCCACAGTGCGCCGTGGCTGTACAATAAGATTTTGTTTCTCAGTCCGTACGAATACGACTATAATCTGACGCCGGGCGACCGTTATACGGTCTTTACGATAGACGACCCGGAGACTGAAACGACGTGGCGGTTCGGCGTGCTGATCTGCTACGAGGATACGCCTGCAACGGTCGCGCAGCGGATGACGGTGGCCACCAACGGCGACAAGCGGGTTGACTTTCTGGTCAATGTCAGCAACGACGGCTGGTACGTGTATTACCATGACGGCCGGATCGTCCCCAGCGCCGAGCTAAGCCAGCGGATGGCGATCAGCGTCTTTCGCAGCATCGAAAACCGCATCGCGATCATCCGCAGCGTCAATACCGGCATCAGCTGCCTGATCGATTCGACGGGGCGGATTCGCGATGGCTATCAGGCCGGCGATCTGCCCGAAGCAGCGGCCAGACGGCAGGCCGTCGAGGGCTGGTTGGTGGATCGCATTCCCATCGACCGGCGGGTGTCGTTTTTCAGTCGCTGGGGCCGGTGGCTCGACGGCATGCTGGGAACGACGCTGGTCGGGTTGTTTGTACGGGCGATACTGGACAAGAAAATTCAACGGCATAAAAGGAAGCATCAACAATGACTCGTAACGGATTGATCCTATCATTAATGACCGGCGTGATACTCCTGTGCGGCTGCCAAACCCCGACGCCGAGCGCGGCGTCACAGAACAGCCCCCTTCGGCAAACGCTCAGGCCGCAAGCGGTTGAGATTTTGAAAGCGAGTTTGCGGGACGAGAACCCTATGATTCGCATTCATGCGATTGAGGCGGCCGCCGAGACGCAGCACAAAGACGCGATGACCGAGATCATGCGGATGATGGGCGATGAGGCGGCGGCCATTCGGTTCGCCGCGGTCACGGCCGCCGGGGATATGGCTTGTTACGGCTGCGAGCAGGAGGTGCGCAGACGGCTGACCGATGCGGATGAAAATGTCCGTCTGGCGGCGGCGTACACTCTGGTTAAGTTTAATTACCGTGACTTTCATTCATCTCTTCGGCAAGCCGCTAACGCCCACGACGACTCGACAGTGCGGGCCAATGCGGTGCTGCTCTTGGGCAAGGTCGGGAATCGGGAGGATTTGGACCTGCTGTACAAAGTCATGCGGGACGATCACGCCGACGACAAGGTCCGGTTTCAGGCCATCGAGTCCATCGCGCGTCTCAAGGACACGCGGCTGTATCGCAGCAAGTTGTGGTCGCTGTTGATCAGCAAGTATGCCGACGACCGGGTGATGGGTATCCGCGCGATGGGGGCGTTGGGGACCCAGGACGCGAAAAGCGCCATTATGACGATGCTCGGCGACGATGTGCTGGAAGTGCGTCTGGCGGCGGCCGAGCAGCTTGGCCGTCTCGGTGACCGCTACGGGCGCGAGGAAGTGGCCGCCTATCTGGCCCAGAATCCCGACTTCAACCAGCCCGATATGGCCACGCTGCTGGCGATTATGGCCATCGGTCGCATCGGCACGCCGGAGTTGACCGCTCATCTGCCCGCCGCTCTCAACAGCCGCTCGGCCATGATCCGCCTGACCGCGGCCCAGTCCGTCCTGCTGCTGACCCGGTAAGCCAGCAACGCACAGCAGTTTGATGAGATTTCCCTTAAACTCTTTAAAAGAAAAGAGATAAAGCAGATTTCACGGAACCACAGGCAACTTGGCATTGGAATGTTGCGATAAAATAAGAATATAAAAGGCCGACAATCGACATAAAGAATGGCAACCTATTCGATTTATAAATAGTTAAGTCGATAAAAAACGCTTGACCTGTCCAAATTCCTCACGTAAAATCACACCGTTTGTTAGAGTGTATTCGTATTACGCCGAGTGATTTTGTCGGCTCAAGGTCAAAAATCCAAGAACTCTGTGATGAAAGGGTTATACCGTTGAGTACGCTGACTAAAATTTTGGTGGTGCTGTTGTCCTTATTCTCCATTTTTCTGTGCGGGATGATGGTCGCGTTTGTGGGCAGCACGAAGAACTTCAAAAGTCAATTTGAAGAACAGCGTAAGCTCGCTCAGTACGCTCAGGCCGAGTTGACCAAAAAGGACGAACTGTTCAACACGCAGGCCTTCAAGTACAAAGAACTGGAAAACCGTCTGCAGGAGACGATTACTGCCTTAGAAACGGACAAGAACCAGTTGGTCGCCGATCTTCGCAACGCGCAGCGGGACAGCGACCAGTACCAGGCACAGGCGGACAGTTGGAAAGGCGTCATGACCGGCTTTGAGCAGAGCGTACGCAACCTTCAGGCCTCGCTGCAGCAGACCCAGCAGCAGTTGGATACGGCCCGCTCGCAAAGGATCACCGACCAGAAAGATCTCAACCAGATCACTGCCGAACTGCATGCCAAGATCGTGCAGCTTCAGTCGATGGAGGCCGAGCGCCGGCGGTTGCTGGAGCAGAAGACCGAGTTGGAACAGCAGATCAGCACATCAAGCATAGTGCCGGCCCGGGAGGTGCGGGTCGTGACCCAGCCGGTCAGCACCGCGTTGCCGGTATCTCCGGTCACCGCCGCCCACGATATCCGGGGGGTGGTGATGGATGTGGATCTGACGCTGGTGCAATTGTCGGTTGGCACGGCTGACGGGGTGCGCGAAAATATGGTGTTTCATATTACCCGAGGCGATCAATTTCTCTGCGACGTCGTGATTACGAATGTCGATATCAACCAGAGCGCCGGGGTGCTGCAGTTGGTGCAGCAGCGTCCGCGCCCGGGCGATACGGCAAGCACACAACTTTAAGAGACGATGATGAGTTATGGCCAAAAAAATAACAGCAGCAACAAGTGATGTTTATACCGCGATTTTGGCGCTGGCGTCACTGACCGTGTTGTCCACGGCGGTGTATGTCGCCCTGAAATGCTGGATGTACTACGGAACACTGTTTTCGATTGCCCAAGCCTCGCGTTAAGCCGACGGATACCGGCAACGGTTAAGACGAACCAACGCATTTTTTGAGGCGGCCGAGTGGATTGAGGCAATGGCGCCGGCAATCCGTTTTGAAGGGAGTCACTGTGATAGACACAATTCTGGGCTGGTTCAGCAAGGACATGGGAATCGACCTCGGGACGTGCAACACGCTGGTCTGCGTGCGGCACGAGGGCATCGTTCTGAACGAACCGTCGGTGGTGGCCGTTCGCAAAGGCACCAACATCGTATTAAACAACGGCGAAGCGGTCGGTTTGGTCGCCAAAGATATGCTCGGCAAAACACCCGGCTCCATCACCGCCATCCGCCCGCTCAAGGACGGCGTGATCAGCGATTTTGAAATCACCGAAAAAATGCTCAGCTATTTCATCCGCAAGGTGCACGGCCGCAAGGGCTTTTTCAACCCGCGCATCGTGATTGCCGTACCCAGCGGGATTACCGCGGTCGAGCGGCGGGCGGTCATCGACAGCGCCGAACGGGCGGGCGCCCGCAAGGTGTTTCTGGTCGATGAACCCATGGCTGCCGGCATCGGGGCCGGACTGCCCATCACCGAACCGACGGGGTCGATGATCGTCGATATCGGTGGCGGCACGTCGGAAGTGGCCATTATCAGCCTGGCGGACATCAGCACCTGTGAATCGATCCGCGTCGGCGGCGATAATTTTGACGAGGCGCTGATCGCCCACCTCAAGAAAACCTACAACCTGCTGATCGGCGAGTCGCGGGCTGAGCAGGTCAAGATACAAATCGGCTCGGCAGCCCCGCTGGAGCAGGAAATGACGATGGAGATCGCCGGACGCGATACCATATCGGGGCTGCCGCGGAAGATTGTCATCACCAGCGAAGAAATCCGCGAGGCCTTTCGCGAACCGATCGCCAGTATCATCGAGGCCGTGATGCGAACGCTGGAACGCGCCGAACCGGAACTGGCGGCGGACCTGATCGAAAACGGGGTCACCCTGGCCGGCGGCGGCGCATTGCTGCGAGGAATGGACCGGGTGCTGTCCAACGCCACGGGGCTTCGCGTCGAACATGCCGAAGACCCGCTGACCTGTGTGGCCCGCGGCACGAGCGTCTATCTGGAGAATCTGGAACTGTGGAAAGACACACTCGATTCGTCCGGCACGGCGTGGTAGTAACAGAAGTCACAAGTCAGAAGACAGAAGTCAGATTGGTTATATGGCACGCAGACAATTTTATTTATCCAACGGCGGTTTGTTTGTGCTGCTCTTGTGTGCTGCGGTTGGCCTGTTGCTGTTGCCGAGAACGCTGACGCAAGAAGTTAATTTCCTCTTTGCCGAAACCTTTCAGCCGCTAATCCGCATCGGACGCAATTTTCAGCGTGATCGGTTCGCCATGCCGGGGCCGGATGACGCGGTTGTCTCGCGGGACGAACACAACCGGCTCTGGAAAAACTACAACAATCTCCACGCCCAGCTTTTGAAACTTCAGGAACAGGTCGAAATCCTTTCGCAGCTGCGCAGCGGGCTGCCGCGCTTTTACAGCGGACTGGCGATTGCCGAAGTGACCGGCGCCGCCGGCGGGCTAAGCCACGAACTGCTCATCAATAAAGGAACCGCTGACGGCGTTCGCGCGGGCTGCTATGTGATGAGCATCGGCCAAAACAGCATTGTCGGCGTAGTGCGCGAAACCTCCGAGCAGATGGCTTGCGTTCGCCTGCTCAGCGACGCCAACCAATGCATCGTCATTCGCATCCGCCGCGATGGAACGGACCTGGATGTGGGGGCGTTGATGTTCGGCAACGGCAAGCGGGGCGGGATCGTTTCAAAAATCGAACGCGATAAGGATATTCGCGTCGGTGATGCGGTGTATGCGGCCGCAAGGCCCGGTCTGCTGGAAGTGCCGATGATTATCGGCGAGGTCAGCGAGGTGCTGCCGGACGAAGAGCCGCTGCTGTGGAAGATCGCCGTGCAGCTTGCCGACGATGCGTTTACGCTCCAAACGCTGGCGGTCATTGTCCCCGAAACCGTCGGCGCGGGAGGACTATAAGCGATGCGGTGGATTCCCTTTACTCTGCTGATTCTGGTCGGCGCGCTGCTGGAGGCCGGTAACCTGCTCAATCTCATCGCTGTCGGCGAATGGCACATCCGCCCGGCCGTATTGATCGTGGCGCTGGTCTTTTTTGCCATGCACTGCCGCGCCCATGAAGCAATCATTGCCTCGTTCATTATCGGCCTGGCAATGGATATCGCCGGCCACCAGATGGGGCCGCATACGTTCAGCTATTGCTTCATCGGCGGACTGCTCAATCAACTGAGCGACTATTTCCCCGCCCGTCGCATCTTTCATCAGGCGATTCTGATTCTGGTCGTGTACCCGATCGCCGAACTGATTGCCTATTGGCTGGGTGTCCTGAAAACCGGCGAGCAGCAGGAGTATGTCTATCGCGTCGTCCTGTTCACGGCATTGTATTCGGCCTGCATCGGACCGATTTTCTGGACGGCCGTGCGGCGAGTCAATCGCCTGATCGCCTACAAACGCCCCCGAACCGAACGCGGATACTTTCGATAGAAACGATAGATCGCTCTTTTTAAAATTTTAGTAAGATTTTAGCCGTTTGAAGCAAAAAAAGTAAAAATTCTTTGAAAAATTCATATTTTAGACTTGCGCCATCTTGTATTCTTGGTATTGTTTCGTGTAATGGAACAATACCCGGAACAACCCGTACCCGATGGTGTGCCGCTTGGTCCGAGCCTGACGAAAGCGCAGGCCGAACGGATATATGAGCAAGGCAAAGAGGCGGTTATCTTTGCTCTGCTTGAACTGGCTAAGATGGCAACA
>JAAYCR010000094.1 GCA_012729675.1 Phycisphaerae bacterium
ACGGCAGTCTCCTGCATAAAAGTGCTGTTTCCAACCCTTTTATCGGACAGATTGCCGTTTTTTGTTGAAATAATCATCATTTTCGTCCAAAATCCCGATCAGAAAAGTCAGTCAACTTGAGTTATTAATAATTGTGTCAAGCTAAATTCTGGAGAAGGGGCGGTGAAACACAGCATCCATACTTTTCCGCCCACTCGGCTTTAGCTGTTTAGAATTCTTTCGACTTTTCCCTGATCGGCGTCCATGATATATGGAATTCCACTGACTTGCGCGGCCTCTTTTGTCAATGCCGCGATATCGTCCCGTGTCACATGTTCAATCGCAAACTTCCGGCTGCCGGCCATGAGTTGGCGCAGCCCCTGGGCAAGCCGCTCATAATAGGTGTAGATTCCCAGAGCGCCGGTCGGAATGGACTCAAATTCCTTGTCGCCCAGTTCTTTGCGGAGTGTGCTTGCGGTGACGAAGATTTCGTCTCTTGTATTTCCGAACCGCTCCACATACACCGGTATCATCTGCTCGTCCATCGTACGGCCGATGGTTTTGCCCACCATTGCCGCTGCAATCGGTCCTCTGGCCATCCCGATGAACTTGACGAATGGTGCGCCAAGCGCCAGCCCTTTGAATATCTGGTCTTCGAAGGTGAACCCGCCGGCCAGCGCCAGCGTCGGCACATACGCGCCCTTGTCTGCCAGATGTTTGGTGTAATTGTACAGCAGCGAATGCAGATGCACCGGCGGGACGCCCCACTCATTCATCATTCGCCACGGACTCATCCCGGTACCGCCGCCGGCGCCGTCCACTGTCAGCAGGTCTATCTTGTAACGCGACGCAAAACTGATCGCCCGGGCCAGATCGGCGGGCCGATAGGCCCCGGTTTTGAGAAAGACATATTTGGCGCCGGCCTTGCGCAAATCGTCCACCCGTTGGGCGAATGATTCTTCAGTAACCATCCCGACGCGCGAGTGCCGCTCAAACTCCTTGAATTCTCCGTTTTCAAAGGCCTTGATAACATCGGGGTCGGTCGGATTCGGGAGCACGACATAACCGCGTTCATAGAGCCATTGGGCCTTTTTGAGACTTTCAATTTTGACCTCGCCACCGATATCTTTGGCGCCCTGTCCCCACTTCAGTTCCACGCACTCGACGCCGAGCTTTTCGATGGCGTATTCCTGCGCACCGAGCCGTGTGTCTTCGACATTGGCCTGAACGATGATCGCGCCGTAGCCGTCGCGCTGATATTTCTTGTAGAGATTGACCCGGCGTTTGAGGTCAACGGTATCCACCACGCGACCGTTCTTGATGACCGCTTCGGGATCCATCCCCACGACATTTTCGCCGATGGTCAAACCGGTTCCGGCCAGCGCCGAGCCGATGGCCAGGCCTTCCCAGTTGTTCTTGGCGATGTTGGTCGAGCCGATGCCGGGAATGTGCCAGGGATAGCGGTATTTGATACCGCCGTCCCGGCCAAAGGCCACTTCCAGATTGACGGCCGGAAAAATCGCCTTGTCGCTGTCGGCTTCAATGCCGTGTGCGCCGACGACCGTGCCCATAATATTAAAGTGCGAGTAATCCACCGGATACTGCTTTTCCGACGCCGTTGTGATCATTCCGAACGGCTGCGGGTAAATCACTTCGTGGCCGCGATAGGCGCTTTTGCCGATCTCACACATCCCGATGCAGCCGTCCACACACGTGACGCACATACCGGAGGCGGGCACGACCGAGCCTTCGGTCCTGTTTTTGGTTAAGGTCGCCGCGGAGGCGTTGACTTTTGAATAGGTTTGCACCATTGGATCGAACTCCTTTACATCAGTTTATCGGTTTAGTCTTTCTTTATTTCACACGCTACACAGGGATTCATATAGCACATCATATCGTCAAATTGCTCTTTTTCGGCACACGGCGGCGTCAGGTTTGCACAGCCGCCGCAAATCGCCTTGTCCGGCTCAGTATAGGTGCAGCGAAGCTGACAGGCCGGACACACATAGATACACCCGCCGCATTGCCTGCACACCTCGGACTTGGCGTCAAACGGTGTGCCGATGCTCCTGTTTTCGCCGCGGCTGCGAAAACCGATGGCCTTGGCCATCATCTGCTCTTCGCACATCCGCACACACCGCCCGCACAGGATACAATCGTCGTGCTCCTGCTTGAACCGCTGCTGACGAATACCGTGTGCCGAGGCCAAATCCTGAATGACCTTGGACTGCGGGCAGGACGCCAAAAGCAGTTCCAGCACCATTTTGCGCGCCTTGAGCACGCGCGTTGAGGCGGTGCGCACCGTCAGCCCTTCTTCGGCCGGATAGGTACAGGATGTGACAAGCCGGGACTTCGGTGCTTCGCCGATCTCGACAACACACAGCCGACAGGCCCCATAAGGCGACAAGCCTTCCATATGACAAAGCGTCGGGATGGGAAACCCCAAAAACTGCGCCGCTTCCAACAGCGTTGTTCCTTTTTCCACGGAAACCGTCAGACCGTTTATCTTCAGTGTAATCATATCGATTCCTCTTTCATTGATGCACAAACCGTCTGTTCATCACGGTCTTTGCATCGCGTAAACGCAAGGTCGCACCTGAGGCATCGTCCGGCCTCGCATCGTGCCTGTTCGACAGTCAAGGACAGTTCGACCTCTGCAAAGCTCTTTTGTCGCATGTGTGCCGGCAGTGCAGTCGGCTCGGCCCTTGACACATCCTCCGGCTCCTCGTCGCCGACGGCGGCGGGCTCGACAAAGACATCGGGCAATTTCAACTGCGGCGGCTCGGCCAGCTCCCGGCCGCACAGATAGCGGTCGATAACGCCGGCTGCCTTCTTTCCGGCGGCGATGGCGTCCACAACGGTATTGGGGCCGGTCACCAGATCGCCCCCGGCAAACACCCCTTTGCGGTTGGTTTCAAGGGTATCGGTATTGACCCGCAATCTGCCGTTTTTGTCCACATCCAGCCCCATCGCCGCAAGAGGCGCACTGTCCGGTGTTTCGCCGATCGCGACGATCAGCGTATCCAGATTGATCGTAAAATCGCTTTCGGGCATGGGAACCGGCCGCCGCCGTCCGCTCGAATCGAAATCGCCCAGTCTGTTGCGGACACACTTGATATCGGCCAGATGGCCGTTAATCGCATCGATCTGCACCGGCTCGACGAAGGTTTCCACCGTAACACCTTCGGCCTTGGCCGCCTCGATATACCGAATCTTGACCGGCGAGACAAGCGTTTCCAGCTTGATGCCCTCTTCCTGTGCCGCTTCCACTTCTTCAGCGTAGGCCGGCATCTCCTGACAGGTCCGGCGGTACAGCAGCGTCACGCTTTTGACGTCTTTCTGACGCATCGCAACGCGAGCCGCATCGACGGCAGAGTTGCCGCCGCCGACGACCCCCACATGTCCTTTGGCCAATTCATTGCCGTGCAGGTTGAAGGCTTTAAGAAATTCCATCGACGAGTAAATGCCGTCAACCGTTTCACCCTCAAGCCCCAATCGCTGGCTCTTATCCGCTCCTATCGCAACAAAGACCGCCTTGAACCCCTCATTAAAGAGGTCGTCAATGGTCATATCGCGCCCCAGAACGGTGTTGTTTTTCAGTGTCACATGTTCAGAATCCAGCAAAGAGGCGATTTCTTTACGCAGCACCTCTATCGGCAGACGATAGGTAGGAATGCCGCTGACCAGCATGCCGCCGGGTTCTTCGTTGGCGTCAAATACCGTGACCTTATGGCCGTACAGAAAAAGGTAATGAGCCGCCGCAAGACCGGCCGGGCCTGCACCGACCACCGCTACACGGCCGGCGTCTTTGCGTTTATTCAACGACGCGGGCTGTCGATAGATTGACGGGTCGATTCTGTCGGTGATAAACCGCTTCAGCGCCCGGACGGAAATCGCTTCGCCTCCGCTGACGGCAAGATTGCACCGGGTTTCACATTTGCGGTCACAGACACGCGCACACACCGACGGGAATGGATTGGCCTGCCGGATAATCTGATAGGCTTCTTCGAAATCGCCTTTCTCGATCATGGCCACATACCGCCATGCCTCCGTGTCCAGCGCACAGGCGGACTGGCACGGGGCGCCGACCAGATCGGAGCAGACGAATGCCCCGCACCGTTTCTCCAGCACATGGTTCAGATATTCATTACGGAAATAGCGCAACGTACTGAGGACGGGATTGGCGGCGGTCTGGCCGAGACCGCACATCGTCGTATCCTTGACCGCCAGGGCCAACTCCGTCAGGAGATCCAAATGGTCGAGCGTGCCTTTGCCTTTTGTGATATCGTCGAGAATCTCATACATCCGCTGTGTGCCTTTGCGGCAGGTAAAGCACTTGCCGCAGGACTCATCCTTCAGGAAATTCATAAAGTACCTGGCGACATCGACCATACAGGTATTGTTGTCCATCACGATCATACCGCCGGAGCCCATAATCGACCCCGCGGCGGCCAGGCTGTCGTAATCGACCGTTAAATCGAACTGATCGGCGGGAATGCAGCCTCCCGACGGGCCGCCGGTCTGGACGGCCTTTATTTTGGACTTACCTACGGGGCCGCCGCCGATGCCGTAAACAATGTCTTTGAGCGGCATGCCCATCGGTACCTCGATGAGGCCGGTATTTCGGATTTTACCGACCAGGCTGAACAGTTTGGTGCCGGCGTTGTTGGCGACGCCGACCCGCGCAAATTCCTCAGCGCCCATCCGGAAGATCACCGGAATATTCGCCCAGGTCTCGACGTTATTGATGGCGGTGGGTTTGCCGGCAATACCCTTTTGGATCGGGAACGGGGGACGCTGACGGGGTTCGCCCATTTTGCCCTCGATGGATCGAATCAGCGCTGTCTCCTCGCCGCAGACAAACGCACCGGCGCCTTTGACGATGTCAATATCAAAGGAAAAATCCGTGCCGAGGATATGTTTGCCCAGCAGACCCAGTTGACGTGCCTGTTTGATCGCGATATTCAAATGCTCAATCGCGTAGGGATATTCATGACGCACATAAATGATGCCCTCGGTTGCGCCGGTCGCATAGGCGCCGATGATCATCCCTTCAAGTATGCTGTGCGGATTGCCTTCGAGCAGGCTGCGATCCATGTACGCGCCGGGGTCGCCTTCGTCGGCATTGCACACGAGGACTTTGCCGCGACGAGCGGTCTGCCTGGCCAGCAGTTCCCATTTCATTCCCGTCGGAAAGCCGCCGCCCCCGCGTCCGCGCAGTCCCGACCGTTTGACTGCACTGATTACCTCGCCGGGAACGCCTGCGCCGAAGACCTTCTCCAGCGCCAGATAGCCGCCGTGCGCGAGATAGTCGCCGATGCGGATCGGATCGACTTTCTCGTTCCAGGCCAGAATCCGCCGAACCTGATGCTTAAAGAAGGGAATGTCCTCCTGTTTTTCAATCGGCAGGCCGGTATCCGGATCGGTATAGAGCAGGTCGGTCAGCACGTCGCCGCGAGACGTCGCCTCAACGATGCGCTTCATCTGCTCAAGGCCGACACGCGGGTAAAACGCGCGTTGCGGCTCTACCAGCACCGACGGTTCCACCTGGCAGAAGCCATGACAGCCCGTGATGCGCAGACGCACCTTTCCGGCCAGTCCGTTGGCCAAAATCTCGCGTTTGGCAATCCGTATCAAATCGCCGGCCCCACCGGCCAGCCCGCAGGTTCCGGTCGGGATGACAATGCACGGTGTGTCATTGTCGAGGGCGCCGGCCAGTTCGGCCTGTCGTGTTTTCAATTCTGTTATCGAAGACAGTCTTTGCATTTTGTCACTCGGCATAATGATTAATATTTTTTCAAAGCCAATCCGGCGACTCCTGCGACGAAGATAAATCAAGCAAATGTTGCTTGCATCCGCGCCGCGTACAAATCTGAATCGTTCCGCCGCCGCCAACAGGCAGCCGAATCATCGGCGCTTGGCATCGCGGACAGTCCGAAACGGCCTGTATTTGTGAACGGCAATGCGGGCAGATGAACTCGACAACGTCGCCTTCGGGGATTTCCGGTTCCGAGCAAACGGTGCTGCTGCCATACAGTGTGGAAAGCCTGACCCAACCCCGGCCGCCATTGACAGCGACATCCAGCTTCAAAGAGGGATACCCGTCCAGTTTCAGCGTTTCATCCCGAAAACTGTGCTGACAAGCAGGACACGCGACATCAATGGGAAAGATGCGTTCGTCGTTTCCGATATCGGCTGCGTCAAATCCCTGCCGCGCCTGTTCCAGAATCTGCTTAACTTTCGATTTTCCGACTTTTGAGAAGTAATGGCCGTCAATGACCACCACCGGCCCCAGCGCGCAGGCGCCCAGGCAGTTGACCGTTTCCAGCGTAAATTCCATATCCTCGGTCGTCTGTCCCGCTTTGATACCGAGCTGCTGCTCAAGCTCATCGACAATCCGCGGCGCGCCCCGAACGTGACAGGCCGTGCCAAGACAGGAACAGACAAGATGCCTGCCCTTGGGCTGGAGACTGAAAAATCGGTAAAATGTCGCCACTCCGTAGACATCCACCAGCGAACGTCCCGTCTGCTTGCTGACGATGCGCAGCGCCTGTTCGGGAAGATATCCGTATTGCGCCTGAATCGCTTCAAGAATACTAATCAGTCCGCCCTTGTCGGCGGCGTGTTTTTCCAGAATGGCCTGAATGTTTTGTGTGTCGATTGTTGAATTCACAGTTGCCTTGTTTTGCATATTACAGATACTCCTCACAGTGCCAGATGCCGCCCTCGGGTTTTGGATAGCCGCAGGTTTTGCGATTGTCACAATTGCCGCAAAGCCCGATGAATGAATCCGAATCATCGTCCGTGCTCTCGGCCAAAGCGGTTTGAGCCGATGTTTCGATCCCGGCTTTTTTCAATATTGGGCCGGGGTCAATCTCAAACTCCTCACAGAAAAAGGCCGGGGTTTGGCGGTCGTTGGGAAAGGTACACGTTGTCTTATGAAGGCACGAGGAACACAGGCTGATGGTGCTGGCCTGATGCTGCGGTGCGATGCGAACGACATTCCAATCCCCGTCGGGTGTGGGATGCAAATCATTCTTCATAAGTCCATCCGTCCTTTCGATCTATGCCACATGCGTCGTGTTCGGCTCATTCGGCTACAGGTTGGCCCGCAAAAAATCGGAACCTGCTCGATATGCTGTCCTTAAGCAATATCTGTACAAGATATAATACGGCGGAAATACAGAAATACACGGAATCCTTCTTTTTCTATTAAAAACCGTGAAAATCGCCTAAAAACAGACACTAAAGAAAATTTTGGCGGGTTTCAGTCCATCCCGAAACCCATTATCTAAGTGAGGAGAAATGATCCAGTGAGGAGAAATGAACCAGCGGAAAAAGGTTAAGATGCGGCCGTATCCGTTTTTCTGAGTTTATCCCGCAGCGTCTTGCGGTCAATGCCGAGAATCTCGGCGGCCCGGGTCTTATTGCCCTCTACGCTGGCCAGAACATTGCGAATATAATCCTGCTCTACCTCGGCCAGCGTGCGTGTGAATCCGGTTTTACCGAGCGCCGAAAAACGGCACAGCGCAGGCAAATCGGAGACCTCGACAAGGTCGCCGTCGGCCATGACCGCCAGCCGCTGAATCACATTTTCCAGTTCTCTGACGTTGCCGGGCCAACTGCAGGCGCGCAGACGCTGCAGGGATTCGTCCGAAAAACGGAGCGGCGTACTGCCCGATTCGTCGGCGAACCGGGCGGCAAAATGATGCGCCAAGACAAGAATATCGTCTCCGCGTTCACGCAGCGGCGGCATATCGACGGTAATCACATTAATGCGATAGAACAAGTCCGCGCGAAACAGTCCCTTTGTGACCAACCGCTGCAGGTCTTTGTTTGTGGCCGCCAACACCCGCACATCCACTTTTCGTGCCTTGTCGGAGCCGACCATGCAGATCTCTTTGTCCTGAAGAACGCGCAGCAGCTTGACCTGCATCGCAAGGCTCATTTCGCTGATTTCGTCAAGGAACAGGGTTCCGCCGTCGGCGGTGTGAAAAAATCCCGCCCTCGACTCGACCGCTCCTGTAAACGCGCCCTTGACATGGCCGAACAGTTCGCTTTCCAGAAGCCCTTCGGGAATACTACCGCAATTGACGGGCACAAACGCCGCCGCCGAGCGCGCACTGCTGTAGTGAATCGCCCGGGCGGCCAGTTCTTTTCCCGTGCCGCTTTCTCCGGTAATGAGCACTGTCGCAGACGAAGCGGCCGCTTTGCTGATGGCCACACTCACCTTCTTCATTGATTTGGATTGCCCGATCAGCCCCTTATGCGTCGGAGGCGACGGCCTGACCACATCGTCGCCGAACCGGCGAAGCCGCGCCTTATCCAGAACACGCCCGACAGCGGATAACAGTTCGGCATCGGTGAACGGTTTAGCCAAAAACTCTTCAGCCCCCGTTTTGACCGCCTTGACCGCGCCTTCAACCGATGGATAGCCGGTCATCATGATGACCTCGGTCTTTTTAAAGTTTTCGCGCACATGCCGCACCAGATCCAAACCGCTGACCTTGGGCATCTTCAGGTCGGTTATCACCAAATCCAGTTCCGTTCCATTGAGGATTTCGATAGCCTGGGCAACGCCTGAGGCCGTAAATACTTGATATCCGGCCGACGCCAGGTTACGCTCCAGCACTTCCACCGTGCTGGGCGAATCATCGACAACAAGAATACGGGCTTTTTCGGTATTTAATGTCATGGCCGTCTGGTCCTCTGTGCCGACGCGTTATGGATGGGCAGATGAATGGCAAAATGCGTCCCTCTGCCAACGGTGCTTTCAACGTAAATGGTTCCCCCGTGTGCAGTTACGATGCCGTGTACGACCGGCAGCCCCAAACCCGTTCCCTGCCCGATATCTTTGGTGGTAAAAAACGGAACAAATATCCTATCGAGCACCTCTTGGGGCATCCCCGGCCCCGTGTCCTGCACAACCAGACGCACATGGTGTTCGAGGACCTGTGTCTGGACGGTGATCCTGCCCGGCCCGCCCATCGCCTGCAAGGCGTTGACCACCAGATTGACCAATACCTGATTCAATTGCACCGGGTCGCCCAAAATAACCGGAAAGGTTTGACAGCAATCGCACACCAGTTCAATGCCCTCCTTGGCACATCGCGCATTGAAAAAATACAGACCGTCTTCAACCACTTCATTGAGATTGACCGGTTTTTTTTCAGCGGGCACCTGCCCGGCAAAAATCAGAAGTTTCTGAATAATCTGCCGGGCGTCCAGTGAGGCCTTTTCGATCTTTTCAATATCCTGTTTGGCCGCTTCAGGCAATCCGCCGCATTTTTTTGCCAACTGGGCAAACCCCAGAATATTACCGAGCGGCTCATTCAACTCATGCGCGACGCCCGCCGACAGCATTCCGATCGTTGCCAATCGATCCGCGTGCCGGAGCTGGTCGCAAAGTATCAGTCTGTCTTCCTCTGCTTGTTTGCACTCAATAATCAACGCTGTCTGATGGGCCACTTCGTTGAGCAAGCGCTGCTCTTCGGGGAGGAACAGGTCGATGCCGGAATCAGACGGCGGCTCTGCATATCCGATTTCAATCACCCCGCACGGTTTGTGATTGACAATAATGTCAGCGGATTGTTTTTGGCAGGAGGCTGGAAAATGGCCGTTTGCATATGTGTTGCCGTCCAACACAAGACGGGCCGCCGCCTCAGGATACTGCCAGGCCGCAGGGAGAACCTTGACAATGCCCTCTAAAATAGCGTCAAGCGATGCATTAGGCTGACTTGCTACTTTTGCAATATCATACAGACAGGTCAATTCCTTGAGGCGCTCGCGTAATGCCGCTGTTTCGGATTGAGGTGCCCGGCTATTAACCATCATCATTCAAAATGAAACGAAGATTTTTTAATTCAATTGTCACTTAAAACTTTATAATATTAGTGCATGGGCCAAGAAGATACTCAATTTCTGTCAAGGCTATTAATCACGTAAATCCAGTTTTATTCAAAGTCAATTCACCAGTGACTGCTAATAACATATCAACTTTTGAAGCATAAGCAACCCTCAACTTAAGTTCGATAAACTTGTACCAACACTTTTGGCCAAAAGTTCCAGACAACTGCCATCGACATTTAAGTTAAACTACAGTGAAACATCCTTAACCTGCGGATATGATCCAAATCCTGTCAACAACTTTTTGATCTGCTCTTCAGTTACTAACCAGAGCATAATTTATTGAATATATATGATTTTACTTCGTATCAATCTGTATGAAAACACACGATTGCAGAAAGCTTTCTCCGCAAGCGCAGCAGGAACTGCGAAATCGGGTCGTTCATGCGATTATCAACGAACAATTGCCTCAGACCGAAGCCTGTCGCATATTTGGTGTAGGACGCACCTCGATTTTCAATTGGCTCAAGGCACATCAAACAAGCAGATAGTCTTTTTGATTGTGGATGGACATCCGGTCCATCCATCTCGACAGGTCAAACGCCGGGTGGATCAGAA
>JAAYCR010000095.1 GCA_012729675.1 Phycisphaerae bacterium
CTGATCAAATGGCCGAAATCGTACAGGCAAATTCAAATCGTTTGTAGTTGTTTTTTTGTTCAACATATTGTAAATTATGAAGTTACAAGAAAATCAAAATTCAATAACCGGACAGTAGTGATATTTGTTAAAATCTACTCTCAGAGTATCCTTTTTGCTTTCACCCGTTGGGTTCTCCAGTTTCAGATGGTATTAAATGGCTTTTGAGTAGTCTCCATAAGCTTTATACTGCCATTTTCCAGTTTATAAGTAACGCACTATCCGGGAAATCCGATTTTAAGATCATGTATGAATTATCGCCCGATTTGCGTGAAAGCAGGCTTGACCTCAGCCGAGCGGCTGAGATGGCTGAAATGCTTGAAACCGAACAGGCAAAGTCCATCTCGCAGAGATAATGAAGAAGCCGCCCAATAAGGCCGACATCGATTAAGCGGGTACAGTTATGAAACGATGTAAGCCGTATATGCGGGATATCCAAGCATTCGTCTGTTAGTTGGTTTGGCTGCTTTCGTAAAAGGTCAGGGATACTCCGCCGGCGCCCATGCCGGGATTGGAGCTTAGGTATTTGCCGTCGTTGAGCCATGCGTATTTACCGTCGATTTTGGCTTCAAAGGTCGGTACGAGTCCGCCAAAGGAACCGGTATTGCGAACGACGATCACCTCACCGTCATCGGTCTGCCAGAGATACCGTGCGTCAATTGTCGGGGCTGCGGAGAAGTTTTGGTAGTCCGCTCCGCCAAACAGGACTTTTCCGGCAATTTTTCCCGACAGGGTGCCGCCTGTGATCGGGATGATATTGCGATTGCCTCTCTTGCTCGCTCCGACGGAGGTGCTGGCGCCCAGCGCGACATTCTCCACGATAAGCTGCGGCCCCTGTCTTTCGGATGCATCGGTCCGGCGATAATCCCAGGGCTGGGCAGGCGTGTCTTTCGGCTTGGCCATTTTAACGGCATCGGCAACGTCAATTCCGGCGGCGGCTTCGGAGACCTCATAGACGGTCAGGGTGAGTGTTTTGGCTTCAAGGTCTAAGGTGCGTCTTGCGACATAGCTGCCGGAGTTGAGCCAGTTGAACGGGCTTGCGTTCGGGGCTTCAAAATCCATCACAACCCGCACATCGGACTGACTTGTGCCGGTTCCGGCGTTTCGCATAAAGATATAACTTCCGTCGTTCGTCCGGAAAACCATTACCTGCTCGATCTCGACAACCCCATTGGACAGCGTCAGTTGTAAATCGAGCGCGCCGGGCGAAACCTGGCCCTGAATTTTTTCGCCGGATACGGTGCCGCCTGCAACGACAAATGCCATGCGCCGGCCGTATTGCGTCTTGCCGACATCATAACTATCTCTCAGATTCATTTTGGCCTCAAGCACCGCAACGCCCTTTTCAGGCACAGGAATCCCGCCGGGCATACCACACGCCCAGGACGCATCGGGGATGATCGCCTTTTGTGCTGCGTCGGGCTGGCCCTGGTCCCCATATCCCAGCAGTGTCAGCATTTTTTCGCCGTATCGCTTGCCCAGTTCCCTGTAGCCGGCCGGGTTGAAATGCAGACGGTCCGGCTGAGCCTGGCACCCCGTTGAGGAGACAGCATGTGCAGTGGGAATGGTTTCGGGTAATGCGGCGATAATCGGATTCATACTGGCGCAGGCGCCGCCCTGATCGGCCGGCACAAGTTCACCGGCCAGCAGCGGTACGTCTTCGGCCTTCAGTCCCAGGTCCTTGAGCAGGTTGTCGTAGACGCCTTTGACTTTGGCGGGCCACTGTCGGTCGCCGGTGTTGGATTCACCCTGGTGCAGCAGGATACCTTTGATGACGCCGTCCTTTTGGGCTGTCCGGGCCATATCGACGAGATATTGATAGGGATTTCCGCCGTATGTCGTGATGATCGTCTTCATCCAAGGGGCCGCCGTTGAGGCGTAGGACTGAAAGGTATCTTTCTCGAACAGTTCGATTTTGCAGCCGGCCACCGAAACGTTGACCACACCGACTTTGATATTCTCCGGAAGCTTTGCGACCAGCGTTCTGCCGAAGTAGTCAGCCGGGCTGATGCCGGAATTGCCCCGGCATAACGGAGGCGTCGCGGTGTACCAGTTGCCCTTGGTTCTTCCCATGGCCGGGTTGTCAACAGCCGCAAGAACCCGAAATCGCTCGTCCACTCCCGTTTTGTCCTGGTCTGCAATACCCGGATAGCCTTCCATATTGGATTGTCCAAAACACAGATAAATATGGAAATTCGGATCCCGTTCGGCCGCACTGATTGCAGTTAGCGAGAGCACAAGTACAAGAATGCATAACCCCAGCTTCATTTTCATGATATTGGCCTCCCGATTTAGTGTGAATGTATATGTTTTCAGTAAAGAGCTTCTATAACCGGCTGGACGAAAATCGCACCACCGTGTGTCTGTATAGCCGAGACTGTATTGTTTGTCAATAGTGATTTTTTGCCCTTTTTTTGCGTTTTTTTGGCGGGTTTTGCGGATCGGGCGACCTGCTGCCTTTGATGCTTTTTCAAGAGAATTATCTTTGGCCACGGGTGTATTCACAGCCCTATCAAGTTCGGGCTGAAGCATTTGGGGATGCCGGGGTATGAAGGTGTGCTGTCGGACGCACAGATCAATCAGCTTACGACATTTCTTCTTCTGGAGGCCGAGCGGAGCGCGGAGGTAATGCGTCCGGCCGTAAACCGGATTTGGCTTTACAGGCATTTTTAATCGCTTATAATCTCTTTGATCATACGTGTCGGGATTTGGCAGGGCAATGCGGGTGTTACAGCGTTTAAAAATGCGATGGCTGCCGCTGGCGGCGGTGTGGGCGGCGATTGCCGCGGGGGGGTGCAATGCGCCGCGCGAACATCTGGCGGCATTTAATCGACAGTTTGAGACCGGTCAGTGGGCCAGTGCGTCCTCATTTGCCCATAGGATAATCAACAAAAGCGAGACCCCCAAAGGAGACGATTTGCTGTGGGCGCTGCAACTGGGGGCGACCGAACGGATGCAGGGGCGATACGCCGAGAGCACGGCGTGGTTTGACAAAGCCGAAGAGATGATGCAATACTATGCGACCGATCCGGCGGCGATCGCTCGTTCGGTTGCGGCGGCCGTGGTGAATGACAATGTTATCCCTTATACCGGAAGCATTTACGACGGGATCATGGTCAATACCTACAAGGCGCTGAATTATATGTGTGAGGAAAACGCGGAATTGGCTCGCGTGGAATTCAACCGCGCGATGGATCGCCAGCGAAGGGCCAAGGAAGACTTTGCCAAACAGATTCAGGCGGTGCGGGACGAACTGGACAAAAACCAGCACAGTACCCTGGCTCGCCGCAGCACTGAAAACGCCGATTTGCGGTCGCGGTTGGAGCAGAAGTATTCGAGTTTGTACAGCTTTGAGGCGTATTCGGACTTTATCAGTCCGTTTTCCACTTATCTGGCCGGAGTTTTTTTTGCGGCAACAGACGACTACGCCAAGGCGTCTGACTTGTTGAAAGAAAGTGCCGGAATGCTGCCGGACAATCACGCCGTCCTCGAGGATTTTGCGGAAGTTGAGCAGGCGCTCAATACCGGCTTGTCCCTTCCGCCGACGGTGTGGGTGTTTTTTGAGAACGGGCTTGGACCGGTCAAGGAGGAGGTTCGGCTCGATCTGCCGTTGTTTGTTGTGACGAACAATGTGCGGTATTTCGGGATTGCGCTGCCGATGCTGGTGTTTCGGCCCGCCGCGACGGCCTATTTGGACCTCCGGGCGCAAGGGCAGTCGTATCAGACCGAGCCTGTGGCGGATATGGATCGGATCATTCAGACGGAATTCAAGAACGAATTTGACGGGATCGTGCTGCGGGCGGTGTTGTCAGCCACCGCCAAGGCGGCGGCACAATATTCCCTTGAGCGCAACAAATCCGAGGCTGCGGCCATTCTGATGGCGCTGTACAGTTACGCGACGACGGCCGCCGATGTGCGCATCTGGTCTGCCCTGCCGAAAAACGTTCAGGCGGCCCGCCTGCCTCGACCCGCCGACGGCCGGCTCATCCTGGCCGCCGGGCAGACGCCGATGACGGTACAACTTCCTGATTGCAGGCATGCGATCGTGTATGTTAAAATGGTGTCGTCGGTAACGAATCCGACGATCGAACTGATAACGTTTTGAGCGATAAGGAGAAGTCCTATGAAAACAGCGGCATTATGTGTTCTTGCGGCGATGGGGTGGGTGTTGTGCGGGTGCGGCAATCCGTCATCCGATCCGCGTGTAAATGTGGCCGATCAAGTCGGCAGCGATTCGCCCGGCAGCAACATCATCCTGCGGCCTGTGGGGCAGGCGTTCAGTGCCTTGCTCGGAGAAGGCATCGAGGTCAACGAGACCACCCTCCGGACGACCGCACAGGGGTATAAGGAAATTCAAATCCGCGGGTATAACCGCGCCCACAACATTCGGCGGTTCGATTATATGGTCGAATGGCTGGATGCCGAAGGGGTGGTGATCCCGTCGACGACGGCGGTCTGGCAGCCCAAGTCGGTCCAGCCCAAGTCCGTCTTCACCATTCGTTCGGTTGCGCCGCGTAAAGACGCAATCGATTTTCGTATGAACACACGAAGTCAACCCTGAGCGGATTGACGCGTTATTTTCAAAACCAGACGATCTGAAAGGAATACTGAGATGAAAAGCGTATGGATAATCGCAGCGGTGGTATCGGTTGTGCTGTGCGGCTGTCAGCAGCAGACGCGGAATATTGATATGGTCAACGATACGGGCAAGGCGGTGATGGCGCTGGACTACCGGGATTTTGACCAGGCGGCGACGGCGATGGTCGAATCGCTGATTCAGTCGGGCGTTCTGAGCAAGCCCGGCGGCGGGCGGTATGTGGTGGCGACGGGGCGTATCGTCAACGATACGATGCAGCGGATCGACACCGACCAGTTGATGGCCAAGATCGAACAGGAGATTATGAACAGCGGCCAGGTGGTGATGACGTCGGCGGTCGGAGGTCGGGGCGCGACCGATATAATGATCGATGAGATGCGTTATATCCGCGACTCCGCGGGGGCCGGGGAGTTCGCCGGCGAAACACTGCCCCAGGCCGGCCAGCTTATTGCGCCGGAACTGAGCATTTCCGGGAAAATCATTCAGCGAAATATCCGGTATGATCAAAACACCGAGCAAGTCGAATACTATTTTCAGCTTCAACTGAGCGAAATCGCCCGCGGTCTGCGCTACTGGCAGGAAGAGACACTCATCGGCAAGCGCGGCGACCGGCGAGCCGTCTCGTGGTGACATCGAAGCAGTTGACATTCTGGATGCAGTTTCGTCCTGTAAAAGGTTGTTTGCACGGTTTGAATAACCGGGTATAATGAGGGATTAAGCGGCACGATAAACCAGAGAGTGTACATCGAGATAATAGATATGAAAATGCTGACCTATACTGTTTGGCTGGTGACAGGGGTATTGTTTGCTATGGCTGTGCCGGTGCAGGCCGAGTTGTTACGGCTGGATCCGCAGGGCGATTGGCATCCGGCGACGGATGTCCCGGAAGCGATGCATCCAGGGCTGGCGCAGGTTCACGCGGCGATGGCGTCCGCCGACAGCGGCGACGTGGTCAAGGCGCTGGAAGCGATCCAACGTGACTACCCCGAACTGGCCGGGGGCGATTTGGACGCCTTTCTGGCCGCCGAACGCATCTACGCCCGCAAAAACCTCGGCAAGGCGGGCAAGCTGTACAAGGAGTTTCTGGACAAATGGCCCGACAGCCTCTATCAGCCGGCGGCGATGGAGCGGTATTTTTCCATCGGGGCGGCGTTTTTGCAGGGCCAAAAGCGGGAGTTTTTGGGCTTTTTGAGACTGCCGGCGTTTGACGACGGGCTGACGATCATGCGGACGATTTCCGACAAGGCGGGCAATGCGCCCATCGCACTGCGGGCCTTGCAGGTGACGGCTGAGAATCAGGAACGTCGCAGTAAGTATATCGACGCCTATCATACCTGGGCCGAAATTTCCGTGCGCTGGCCGACGGGGGCCGAAGGTCGCGACGCTCTGCTGCGGATGGGCCGGGTGCTGCACGCCTCGTATGACGGGCCGGATTATGATGTGACGGTGCTCCACAGCGCGCAAAGCTACTTCGAGGATTACATCCTTCGGTATCCCCAGATCGCCGAGGAACTGAATCTGGCCGCTACGCTCGATCAGATTACCGAACAACTGGCGCATAAACATTATGAAGTGGGTTTGTATTACGAACGCGCCGGCAACACGGAGATCGCTGACAAGTACTACCGCGACGTAATATCGCGATGGCCCCACACCAGCGCCGCGCAGATGGCCGCGCTGCGACTGGCGACTGACGCCGACCCGGCGATTGCGAAAACGTTCCGCCGACAAATCTTCAATGCGAGCACCGGATTTCTGGACAGTTGGTTCGGGGTCGGGATGATTTTCGACGGCGACACAGAAGCGGTCGAGCAGTAACACGAACCCTCAAAAGGATTTTTGAAGATGAAATTGATTTATGCGATGGCGGGAGTCGTCCTCTCCGTCCTGATGATCGGTTGCGGACAGGGCGGTTTTGCGGGCTATCAGAACGAGTGGCTGCATCCGCAGGATATGTCCAGCGTCTATGTCGAGATGTTCGACGCGGGCGGGTTTCGGCGCGGCCATGAATTCAAGCTGACCGAGGCCGTCTGTAAACGGATCGAGGCCCAGACGCCGTACAAGATTGTCACCGACCGCTCGCTGGCCGATTCGATCCTGAGCGGCACCGTGACCACCGGATCGGGCGTCATCGCCGGCGACCGCCACACCGGCCGACCGCTGGAACAGGAAGCACTGGTGGAGGTCCGCGTGACGTGGAAAAACCTCAAGACCGGGCACATCCTGCTGGACAACGAGACCGTCTATGCCTCGGCAAGCTTTTCCGAGCAGATGGGGCAGACGTTTGACTCTTCCGCGGATGCCGCACTGAACAAAGCGGCCCACCGCGTGGTAGAACTGATGGAACGGCCATGGCAATAACAAATAAAAAGTAAACGATAAAAAAGAAAAGATAATAATGACGGATTCGGCGTTTGGCCGAAGCTGTTTCGATCAAGCAAGCAATTTTATAGGATATAATGGCAAAACAGCAACTACCTCCCACACGTAAACCTGGTGCGCCGCTGCCCGGCGGACCCGGCTCCCTTTACAATCGCGGTCCGTTCACCTGGCTGATGATCGGCCTGGTCATTATGATGCTTTTTATGACCCTCAGCCAGATGCGGCGGACGGCGGAACTGACGTTTTCCGAATTTGAAACGTATGTGGAAAAGGGATATGTCAAAAAAGTCATCTGGAATGAATCCGGTCGAGAGATCACCGGCGAGTTTTTGGACCAGAGCCTCGACCAATTGCCGCCGGGAACGCCCACTACATTTCGCGCCAATTACAGCCCGGATCTGCTTCGGGACAATTATAATGACTGGCTGAAGGAAAATGGCGTTGAAGACATCAAGGTGGATCGCGACAGTCCGTGGCTGCCGTTTCTATTTCAGTTGATTCCGTTTATGCTGCTAATCGGGCTGATTTACTTTTTCTTCTTGCGCGGGATGCGCAGCGGCGGCGGGATGCTGATGAATTTCGGGCGGAGCAAGCACCGCATGCGCGGCAAGGATACCAAGATTACGTTTGAAGACGTCGCCGGCATTGAAGAGTCCAAGGACGAAGTGACGGAGATTATCGAGTTTCTCAAGAACCCCAAAAAGTTCAAAAAGATCGGCGGGCGGATCCCGCGCGGCGTGCTGCTGGCCGGCCCTCCCGGCTGCGGCAAGACGCTTTTGGCCAAGGCCATCGCCGGCGAGGCGGAAGTGCCTTTCTTTACGATTGCCGGCAGCGACTTTGTGGAGATGTTCGTCGGCGTCGGCGCCAGCCGCGTGCGCGACCTGTTCAAGCAGGCCAAAGAAAACTCGCCGTGCATCATCTTTCTGGACGAGATCGACGCCATCGGCAAGAAACGCGGCCCCGGCTTTGTCAGCGGCGGCCACGACGAGCGCGAACAGACGCTCAACGCCATCCTGGTGGAAATGGACGGCTTTGACACCAACGACCAGGTCATCGTCATCGCGGCCACCAACCGCGGCGACATCCTGGACCCGGCCCTGACTCGCCCGGGGCGGTTCGACCGGCAGGTCGTCGTGCCGCTGCCGGATTTGAAGGGACGGACCATGATCCTTCAGATTCACGCCCGCAAGATCAAGTACGACCCCATGGTGGACTTCGAGCGGCTGGCCCGCGGCACACCGATGTTCAGCGGGGCCGAATTGGAGGCCCTCATCAACGAAGCGGCGATCAGCGCCAGTATGCAGAACAAAGACTTTGTCGAGATGAGCGACTTTGAGGAAGCCCGCGACAAGGTGCGCTGGGGCCGCGCCAAACGCAGCCGGGTCGTGGACGAGCAGGACAAACGGCTGGCAGCCTATCATGAGGCCGGGCACGCGCTGGTGCAGGCGATCATCAAGGATGCCGACCCGCTGCACAAGGTCAGCATCATCCCGCGCGGCCCGATGGGCGGCGCGACGTTTGCGCTGCCGGAAAAAGACCGCCTGTACTATTCGAAGAAGTTTTGCCTGGCGCAGCTTCAAATCTGCTTTGGCGGGCGCGTTGCCGAAGAATTGTTTTGCGACGATATCACCAGCGGGGCGCAGTCGGACATCAAGCAGGCGACGATGCTGGCCCGCGGGATGATTATGGAATGGGGCATGGGCGATGAGATCGGGCCGATCAATTACTCGCCGGATATGAGCGGCGACGGATACTTCGGACATTTCGGGCCTGAGTATTCGCAGCGGACGGCCGAAATGATCGATACGGAAGTCAAGCAGCTCATCGACACGGCCTACGTGAAGGTCAAAGAGTTCATCGAGGCGCATCGCGAGCAGCTTGAAACGCTGGCACAGACGCTGATCAAATACGAGACACTCGACGCCGAGGAAGTTCGTATCATCATCGAGGGCGGACAGATCGACAAGCCCACGGTCGCCGACTTGCTGGCCGCCGAGCAGAACAAGCCGGTCAAAAAAAGTAAGCCGGGAAAAACAAACACGGATGAGACGCTCGACGACTCCCTCGGCACGATGGACGACGCTTCGGACAACAGCGACAATGACGCGTCTGATGAATCTGAAAAACAAGACTCAATCTAAATGCGTCACGGGGCAGCGGGCAGGCTCGCAGGTCTTCTGCAATGGCGTCGGGCGCGATGGTTTGACGGCGGAAAAAAATTAAAAAAAGGCCGGACGCTGTTTCATTGAGACACATATAAATATTTGCCTTATAGAAATTTACGGCGATTTTTCAGAATCCGAATAAATCGGAATTTTATGTTTGACTATCCCGTAGGAGACGGTATAATTATGTCAGCTTCGTGCCGCTCGCGTGAAGCAGCACACGTTATGAAGCTGGAAAAATGATCAGAAAGTCTCGAATGGCTTTCGTCATTGGTGATTCCGGTTTCGGGCCGGAAGCCGAAGAAAGGGGAACACTATGGGCATTTTCAAACGTCTCCACCGTATCACCCTCGGTCGGATCGAAGCTTTTTTGGACAGAGCGGAAGATCCGGAAAAAGTATTTCCTGTTCTTATTCAGGAAATGGAATCTCAACTCCAGGCCGCCACAGACGCCGAGGCCAAAGCCTTGGCCGCCCTGAAAGGGGCACAGCGGGATTTTCAGCGTCAACAGGACAAGGTCCAGCGGTTTGCGCAGGGTGCGGCATTGGCCCTCAAAAACGGCGATGAGGCCACCGCTCGCATGTCCGTCGAGGCGCAACTCGAAGCGGAAAAAATGCTTGCGATTTCCCAGCAGAACGTGGACATGGCCACAGACGCGCGCGATCACGCCACGGCGGCACGACGGAGAATTCAGCGTCAGCTTGAAGAACTGATGATGAAAAAGGACGATCTTCTGACTCGTGCCCGCGTGGCCAAAACGCAGCAAAAGATCCAGCGTACCGTCGGCGGCTCTGTCGGGTCGTCGGACAGCATTTTGGATGCGGTTGCCCGGCTGGAGTCCGGCATCGAAGAGGCCGAGGCCGAATTGGAGATTCAGGCCGATCTGACCGGCGAGTCGTATGCCGCGCCGTCGCTGGAACGGCGATTGGCGGAACTGGATCGCCAGTCCGAGATCGAAAAACGGCTCGATGCGATTCGACAGCAGGTCGCTAACGAATAAGAACCGACGGGCATTCTCCGTCGGATCGGATGTCGGTCTATAGATGAGAGGTCTGAATCGTGCGGGGTGACCGCGCATCAGGTCTCGACGGGGAGTTGCCGTCTTGTGCAAAGGAGATTGACGATGAGTATTTTTGATCGAATACGCCGTATCACCAAGTCCAATGTGAATTGGCTGCTGGATATGGCCGAGCCGGCCGAGCAGGAACTGGAAGCTCGCATCCGTGAACTGGAAGAAACCCTGATGGAAGGGCGTGAAAGCGCCGCCGCTTATGGCGCCACCTGCCGACGGCTTGCCAATGAACTCTCCCAGTTGAAGACGCGGGAAGCAGAGTGTCTGCAACGCGCCGAAGCCGCCATGAAGGCCGGGGATGAAAAAACGGCCCGTGCGGTTCTCCAGCAGAAGGTTCAGTTGTCCGAGCGCATCGCGCAAATGACGCCGGGCGCCGAAAAAGCCCAACACACGTTTGAGAAGCTCCGGGACAATCTGGTTGTGCTCCAACAGCAGTTAAAAGATGCCAAGCTCAAGCTTCAGGACCTGCGTACGCGCCTGAAGATTGCCGACGCCCAAAAGCAGTTTGATGCGCATTTGCAGAAATCCGTCTCGACGCATCCGGACGGTCTGGCGTTTGAGCGTCTGGAAGATCAGGTTGCTCAACGCGAGGCGGAGGTCGAAGTCCGCGCCGAGTTGCAGGCCGGGGCGATGAGCGATTACGAGCTGGACCGGCAGTCGCGCGACTTGCAGGTCGAGGCCGAATTGCAGGCGCTCAAAGATAAACTGGACGGCCGGTAGCGCAGAAAGGAGCCGATGCGATGATGGAATTGCTCTATGCGGCGTTTTTGCCGGGCAATCTGTTCTTTACAGTGCTCTTGCTGCTGGTGCTGCTCTATTGGCTTCTGGTGATACTGGGCGCAATGGATTTTAATTTTCTGGACATCACCTTTGACGGCGATGTGGACATGGATGTCGATGTGGACGCCGATGCGGATATGGAGTTTCACCCCGGCGGCATTATGCGGAGCATAATGGATTTTTTTTACATCGGCGAAGTGCCGATGATGGTCTTGGTCAGCCTGTTCGCGCTGTCGGCCTGGACGATTTCGGTATTGGCCAATTATTACCTTAATCCGAACGGATTGCTGATTCTGCTGCTGCCGATTCAGGCCGCCAATCTGCTGGTCAGCGGCGTCATCGTCAAGGTCGTCGGCGTGCCGCTGAAAGTGCTGTTTCGCTCGTTCGAGAAGGACGCCAACGCGCCGCGGCAGGTGGTCGGACGCATCTGTAAAATCGTCACCACCGAAGTATCCGGCAAGCGCATCGGCCAGGGCGAAATGAGCGGCAAAGGCGCCCCGATTCTGCTGAATGTCATTGCCGAAGGCGACCATGTGTTTCACAAAAATGACGAGGCGGTCGTGGTCGGGAAAGACCCCGAAACAAACGTGTATAAAATCGCACCTGTAGAAATCGATTAATGTTAAAGGAGATGATTATGTTGGCGATAGTAACCGAAGCATTGGGCGTGGTCTTGACCCTTTCACTGATTATTGTGGTCGGGCTTCTTGCCCTGTTTGTCAAGTGTTATAAGAAAGTATCTCAAGGCCAGGCGCTGATTCGCAACGGCATGGGAGGAACGCAGGTGAGCTTTTCGGGAAAGATGGTCATCCCGATCCTCCACAAAGTCGAGTTTATGGATATTTCCGTCAAACGCATCGAGATCGACCGGCACGGCGAGTCGGGGCTGGTCTGCAAAGACAACCTGCGCGCCGATATCAAGGTGGCGTTTTTCGTGCGGGTCAACAATTCGATTGATGACGTCAAAAAGGTCGCCCAGTCGCTGGGCTGTGCCCGCGCGTCGGACGAACGGGCGCTGTACGAGCTGTTTGACGCCAAGTTTTCCGAGGCCCTCAAGAGCGTCGGCAAGCGCTTTGATTTTGCGGAGCTGTACGTGTCCCGCGTGGAATTCAAAGAGGAGATCCTCCAGATCATCGGCACAGACCTGAACGGGTATGTGCTTGAGGATGCGGCCATCGATTACCTGGAGCAGACCGACAAGAAACTGCTCAACCCCGACAACATTCTGGACGCCGAGGGCATCAAGAAGATTACCGTGCTGACCGCTGCGCAATACGAGATGGCCAACAGCCGCGAACGCGAAAAAGATAAGACCATCACACAGCAGAATGTCGAGGCACAGGAAGCGATTCTTGAACTGAACAAGCAATTGGCCGAGGCGGAAGCCAAGCAGAAACGCGAAATCGCCACTGTTCAGGCGCGCGAAGAAGCCGAAGCCAAAAAAGTGCAGGCCGAAGAACGCCAGAAGCACGAACGCGCACGCATCACCGCTGACGAAGAAATCGCGGTGGCCGAAGAAAACCGGCTGCGGCAGATCATTGTCGCGGCCAAAAATAAAGAACGCACCGACGCGGTTGAAACCGAGCGCGTCGAACGCGACCGCGGGCTTGAGCGCGTCGAACGCGAACGGCTGGTGACGATTGCACAGGTCGAAAAAGACAAGATCGTCGAAGGCGAGAAGAAGAATCTTCAGGCCGCGATCCGGGAGCGCGTCACGGTCGAAAAGACGGTGGTCGCCGAAGAGGAACGCATCAAAGACACCCGCGAATTCGCCACCGCCGACCGAAGCAAGCGCGTCGAGATCACCAAGGCCGAAGAACAGGCCGAACAGGCGCTGGTCATCGACATCAAAAAGGCCGAGGCGGCCAAGAAGGCCGAAGAGTTTTACGCCCAGCAGAAGCTTATCGACGCCGAGGCCAATCTGGAAGCGTCCCGGAAAAACGCCGAGGCCAAAAAAACCATCGCCGCCGCCCAGATCAAGGAACACGCCGTGCAGGGCATGGCCGAGGCCGAGGTGCAGGAAGCCAAGGCCGTCGCGCTGGAAAAAGAAGGCACTGCTGAGGCGACGGTGATGGAGCGCAAGTATCATGCCGAGGCCGACGGCATCCGCGACAAGGCCGAAGCGATGAAGATTTTCGACGCCGTGGGCAAAGAGCACGAGGAATTCAAGCTCAAGCTCAACAAAGATCTGAAAATCGAGCTGGCCGAGGTGCACGTCCACAAAGACATCGCCGCCGAACAGGCCAAGATTGTCGGCGAAGCCCTTAAGTCGGCCCGCATCGACATCGTCGGCGGCGACAACAACTTCTTCAATCGGCTGGTCAATTCGATCACCACGGGCAAATCCGTTGACCGGATGGTCGATAACAGCGCTGTGCTGGCCGACGTTCGGCAGGCACTGCTGGGCAAAGACGCCGATGAATCGGTCGCCAAGATTCGCCAGTTTGTCTCCCGGTTCGGCGTTACCAGCGAAGACGTCAAAAACCTGTCCGTCTCGGCGCTGGTGATGCAGATGATGGACAAGGCCGACAAAAAAGACAAGGGCGTGCTTGGCTCGATTCTGGAAACGGTCAAACAAAGCGGCCTGGCCGATCTGCCCGCCAAAGACCTTGGTTTATCGGGCAAATAACAGACGGTGACCGCTAACTGAACCCTGCGGTCGGTCTGTGGTGGCGCTGGACAGCATAGCGCCGCCGCGGCCGAACCCGGCGTGAATCGAATTTCGCAAAGAAACGACCTATGGCAGACAAAAACGAACACACGACACAGGCCCCCGCCGCATCGGATACGCTGCAGGGCGGCACCTACGAGGTGATTCAGAATCGCCTCGCAACGCACGGCAAAGACCTGCTGGGCCGCCTGACCAAACTCAATACGCTGCGTAAGAGCGTTTTCGGCGCCATCGATACCAAGCTGCTGTCCAGCGACCGCATTACCACCGACAACTACTGTGTGCCGCGCGATATGGTGTCCATCGGGGATTGTTTTATCTTCGGCTACAATGTCTTTATCGGGCTTCGCACGGAAACGACGCTGGCAGATGTCTTCACGATTTATCGCCGGCAGGACGGGACGATGGTTCCCTGCGGGCTGGAGATGATCGGCAATGCGACGTTTGAGACGGATTTCAAAAATCTCTACAAATACTATCGCTACGCGACTTTTGTCAAGTTCGCCATCATCGGCCCTCATCTGTTTATGGTCTTTCGCATCGGCAAAGACATCACCGACATCAAGACCTTTAAATGGCTCATGCGCAGCGACCGTCTGGAATACATCGATAACCGCAGCGATCACGAGTACCGATACCCCCCGCAGCATGAGTTCGAATGGACGCGCGTCACGCAGGATATGCATCGCAGCGGCCTGCATCCGCACATCTCCATCGAAGACAAGGTCTTCGTCGAGACCACCGAAGGCGATTTGACAATCAAGGTCGAAGACAACACCGCAAGCGGGCAGGGCATTTACAGCGAACCGGTTGACGATCCCGACCAGACGCTCAGCGATGCGGAGATCTATTACGCGATTGTCGGCGAGATTGTCCTGCTGAAAATCCGTCCGTACAAGGAAAAGCTCTTCCGCTATTTCATTTATAACCATAAGATTCAGCAGGCGCTTCGGGTCGATTCGATCCAGGACGCCTGTGTGCTGCTGCCGGAAGGCCACGGCCTGGTGTTCCCCCGCGGCTACTATCTCAAGACCGGCCAGGTCAAGCAGTTCGATACCGACATCCGCGACCTGATTTTTGAAAAACGCATCGGGTCGCCCAACGGCGAGGACACGCTGTATGTGTTTTACAATCGGCTCAGCGGCGATTATGTGCTGCTGTCGTACAATATGATCGAACAGACCATGCTGGTGCCGACCGTCTGCAACGGCTACTCGTTTTTTGACGACGGCACGCTGCTGCTGTTCCGCGCCGACGGCGAGCCGCAAAAGCACCACGTCGTTCAAATCTGGCAGACGCCGTACTACCATCCCGATCACCCGATCGCGGTTCGCACCGATACAGACCTCTACAAAATCGGCAACAAAACCATTGTCCGCTGTATGGCCGAGTGTACGGAATTGCTGAACCTGATTCATAAAGACAAGCCCTATGCGGAGTTGTATGTCGATATCAGCAAGAAGGCCGAAGGGTTGTGCGACAGCTATTTCTGGCTGGGCGAGGCGGTCGTCGGCAACCTTCTGGAGCCGCTCAAGGCCATTCAGCAGGCGGCGACGGCGGCGATTGACGAATACGAAAAAGTCGTGCGGACCCGCCAAAGCACCCGCGACCAGATCCAGCAGGTCCGGCAGCGCATCACCGAGGCGATTGATGCGATTGACGATGCCGTCCCCGACGACATCGATTTTTATGTGACGCATCTGACGACACTGCGAACGCTTCGCGGCCAGGCCGTATCGCTCAAAGACCTGCGGTACGCCGACCTCGACCTGGTCGCGTCGCTCGAAAACGACGTGGCCGAACACGCCGATCGGCTTGCCGAACAATGCGTGCAATTTTTGCTCCAGCCGGAATCGCTGGAGCCGTACCGGCAGCGCACACAGCATCTGGCCGAGCAGGTGCCCGGTCTTGAAAAGGCCGCCGACGCCAAAGCACTTCGCCAACAGACGGATGAGGCGGCCGGACAACTGGAAATGCTCACCGAGATCGTCAGCAACCTGAAGATTACCGACGCGACCGAAACCGTGGCGATCATCGACGCGATCTCGCTGGTCTATTCGGAGATCAATCAGCTCAAGTCGCGCCTGCGCAACAAGCATCAGGACCTGGCCGCCGTCGAAGGCCGCGCCGAGTTCGCCTCGCAGATCAAACTCATCGAACAATCCGTGATTAACTATCTGGAGGTCTGCGATACGCCGGAAAAATGCGATGAGTACTTGACCAAAATTTCCGTGCAGCTCGAAACGCTGGACAGCCGCTTTGCCGAGTTCGACGAATTCGTGCTGCTGCTGACCGAAAAACGCGAGGATGTCTATAACGCCTTCGAATCGCGAAAGCAGTTGCTCATCCAGCAGCGTAATCAGCGAGCGGTGGTGGTGATGACCGCCGCCGAGCGCGTCCTCAAGGGCATCCAAAACCGCGTCTATGCGATGACCGATGTCAACGAGATCAACGGCTACTTCGCCTCCAACCCGATGATCGAGCGGGTGCGGGACAATATCGCCCAACTCGAACAACTGGGCGATTCGGTCAAGGCCGAAGACATCAAGAGCCGCCTCAAGACCCTCCAGCAGGACGCCATCCGCCAACTCAAAGACAAGCAGGCCCTGTACGAAGACGGCGACAACATCATCCGGTTCGGCAGCCACCGCTTCTCCGTCAACAAGCAGCCGCTGGAAGGCACCCTCGTCCGACAGGGCGAGGCGCTGTATTATCATCTGACCGGTACGGGCTTTTTCGAACCGATTGACGATGTCGCCATCACGGCCGCCAAAGACCTCTGGCAGATGGACGTCGTCTCCGAAAGCGAAGCGGTCTATCGCGCCGAATATCTCGCCTGGCAGATGCTCGAACAGATGGACGACGCCGCCCGCGCCGAAGCGCTTCGTGATGAATCGCTTGAGGGGCTGACCGGCCGCATCCAGGCGTTTATGGCGCCTCGGTTCGATGAGGGTTATGTCAAGGGCGTGCACGACCATGACGCCGCCAAAATTCTGCACGCGCTGCTGATGCTGCACGCGACCATCGGTCTGCTGCGTTACCCGGCGGCTTGCCGGACGCTGGCGGCGGTCTTCTGGGCGTTGTTTGAAGAAGGGCAGGAAAAGAAGCGCATCGCCGACTTGCTGGCCGGGGCAGGCCATATCCAATCGCTCTTTGCCGACCCGAACGTCCGCAAGAGCTATCAGGCGAGGTTGGCCGAACACATCGGCCGCTTTGCCGAAACCTCCGGCCTGTTTGATTCGGCGCAGGCCGGGCTGGCGGCCGAGTATCTGTTTGAGGAGCTTGCCGAGACAGGCCCCTTTGCGGCCAGCCGACGGGCGAGCGATCTGCGGCGGGACTTCGAGCAATACCTCCGCGATCAGGATTCCTTCGAGCGGTTCGCCGATACGATTCAGTCGCTGGCGTCGGATCCGCCGGCCGTGTTCGGCCTGCTGCGGGACTGGGTGGCGTCATGGCTGGCTCGCACCGACCGAAACGAGATGGCCGAATACATCGACGAGGCCGCCTTCCTGCTCCATCCGCTGTCGCCGCCGCGTACGGTGATCGATCACGCGGTCACGTGTACCATCGCGGAGATGGCCGGGTCGCATCCGAGGATACAGCAGGGCCTCTACAGGCTGCATTACGGTGATTTTGTGACGCGGCTTTACCACCATATGCATCATGTCACGCCCCGGTTTATCCAGTGCCAGCAGGCCAAAAAACGGCTCGTCGAACAATACAACCAGGCGCTTTGCCTGGAGGAATTCCAGAGCAAGGTGCTGACCACCTTTGTGCGCAACAAACTCATCGATTTGGTCTATCTGCCGCTGATCGGCGACAGCCTGGCCAAGCAGATCGGCACTGCCGATCAAACCAAACGCACCGACCGGCAGGGCCTGCTGCTGCTGATATCTCCGCCCGGCTACGGCAAAACAACGCTGATGGAATACGTCGCCAACCGGCTGGGGCTGATTTTCGTCAAGGTCAACGGCCCGGCCCTCGGCCGTCAGGTCACCTCGTTCGATCCCGGCGAGGTGTCCAACGCCGCCGCCCGCAAGGAACTGGAAAAGCTGAATCTGTCCTTCGAGATGGGCGACAACGTGATGATTTACGTCGACGACATCCAGCACACCAACCCGGAATTCTTGCAGCAGTTTATCTCGCTGTGCGACGCCCAGCGCCGCGTCGAAGGCGTCTATAAAGGCCGCTGGCGCACCTATGATTTTCGCGGCAAGCGGGTTTGCGTGGTCATGGCGGGCAACCCCTACACCGAAAGCGGCGAAAAGTTCAAAATTCCCGATATGCTCAGCAACCGCGCCGACACTTACAACATCGGCGATATCGTCGGGGATAACGCCGACGCCTTTGAACTGAGCTTCATCGAAAACAGCCTGACGTCCAACTCGGTTCTGCAAAGCGTTGCCCGACGCAGCCAGAACGACATCGATGTTATGATCAAAATGGCTCAAACCGGCGACAAAGAGGGCATTGAGTTCGAAGACACGTACTCGGCCGACGACCTGAACGAGTACGTCAACACGCTTCGGAAGCTCTTTGTTGTGCGTGATGTCGTGCTCAAGGTCAACCAGCAGTACATCGCCTCCGCCGGGCAGGCCGACGCATACCGTACCGAACCGCCGTTTCTGCTGCAAGGCTCGTACCGCAATATGAACCGCATCGCATCCCGCGTGCTGCCGGTGATGAACGATCAGGAACTGTGGACGCAAATCTATTCCAGCTATGAGCAGGACGCCCAGACGCTGACTTCCGGGGCCGAGTCGAATCTGCTCAAGTTTCGCGAGATGATCGGGCAATTGGACGACACGCAGGCCGCCCGCTGGTCGGACATCAAGAAAACGTTCTGTCGTAACAAGCTGCTCGGCGGCGACTCCGACGACAAAATCTCTCAGGTCGTCGGCCAGTTGAATGCCTTCGGCGCCGGGCTGGACGCCATCCGCGACACCATCGCCGACAGCGTGATGACCCTCGCCGCCAAAACGGTCGAGCCGGCTCAAACGGCATTGGCACAGGAACAGTTCAATCAAGTTTCTGATCAGATGCTCGAACGCCTCAATCAGGTGATTGCGGCCATCAAAGAACAAGGGACGGCACTGGTGCAGCGGCAAACCGAACACGGGCAGCTCGAAGAGGCCAAACAGTCGCAAAAAAGTACCGAAATGCTGGTCTCCGTTCTGGAAGAGCAATTCCGCACGCTGGAAACATGGCTGATTCCGGTACACAAAAGCGACGCGGATCGAGTCGAATATTTTCAACACCTGATGGAACGCTTCGAAACGATGGTCTCCGGCTACACGCGCCTGATGGACGCCTTGAGGAAAAAATACGAACCATTGCTGAAAAAATCAAAAACCGAAAACCCGTCCCCTTCAAAGCCGTCGCATAAAAAGGGGCAAAAATAACGAAATGACGTCAAATGGGCAAGATCGATCGCCTAAAACGCATTACCATGGCCCGGATTGAGGCCTTTTTGGATTCGCTCGAAAAACCCGAACTGATACTGCCCCAACTCCTCAACGAGATGGAACAGCAGATGCGCGAGGCGGCCGCGGCCAAGGCCAAGGCACTCTCGGCGGTCAAGGGCGCGCGGCGTCGGCTTGATGAGGCCGCCGGAAGATCGCTTCGGCTGGAACGGGGCGCGGCGCTGGCCGTCCGGGCCAATGATCTGAAAACCGCCCGTCAGGCGCTGGCTGCCCAACTTGAGGCCGAAAAGCAGTATCAACGGCATCAGACGGAACTGGAAAACGTGGAGAAGGCCTATCTGGCCGCGGAGGCGGTCTTTAAACAGATTTCGGAAAACCGGGATGCGCTTAAGAAGAAAAACGCACAGCTTCTCAAGCAGCATCGCCAACAGCAGGTAATCCAGATACTGTGCGACCAATATACGCGATCCGTCATCGAACCCAAACAGAGTATCCTGGACGCCGTGATCCGCATCGAGACCAATATCGAGCAGCAGCAAATCAAACTTGAGGCGAATAACGACCTCGCCAGGATTCTCGGTGCCGGCGCCATTGAAGAACACATCAAATCCCTCGAACACATAGCCCAGGTCGAGGAGCGTCTGGCCGCGTTAAAAAAACAGCTTCGCGCGGAAAACGCCCCGGATTCGCAACACAACCCGGGCAATTGACCGCCCCTCTCATTGTCGAGCAAACAAACCCAACCGGGGGTATTGAGCTTTCCTGGAGTGGGGGTATAATCGGCGTTTCGCGGCGCGGCGTGAGCGCTTGGTCTGATTTCAAACAAGAGATGACAGGCGGTATATGATTACGGCGATTTTGATTTTTGCGTTGACGTATCTGATAATCTGCGGACGCAGGCTGCATTTTATCCGGCTGGGGCGACCGGCCGGCGTTATGCTGGGGGCGGTGCTGATGGTCGCCGCACGGGTCATCACCCCGGCACAGGCGTATGAACTGGTCAACTGGAACACGATAGTCCTGCTGCTGGGGATGATGATTATTATCGAGCATCTGGCGGATGCGGAATTTTTCGAGCTGATCGCCGGGTGGATTCTCGGCCGCGGGCTGTCCTCGCGCGGGCTGCTGGCAGTGGTGGTGTTTCTCATCGGCTCGCTGGCGGCGTTTCTGGTCAATGATATCGTGTGCATTTTTTTTACGCCGCTGCTGCTGGTGATGCTGCGAAGGCGCAGCCTGCCGCCGCTGCCGTTTTTGCTGGCGCTGGCGACTTCGGCCAATCTGGGCGGGCTGATTGCGTTTACCGGCAACCCGCAGAATATGATTATCGGACATCTGTCGGGGATTTCGTATGCCCGGTTTTTTGTGCTGATGCTGCCGGTGGGCCTGCTGACGCTGGCGGTCAACTATGCCCTGTTGGTGTGGATGTATCGAAAGGAACTGGACAAGGCCGACGGTCATCCGGCCGCCAAAGAAGATATCCCCTCGCCGAAACCGCTGCTGAAGCGATCGCTGCTGGTGACCGCGCTGGTCATCGCGGGGTTTTTTGCGGGCGGCAATATGGCCTGGGTCGCGCTGGCCGGGGCAACGCTGCTGCTGCTTTTGGCGCGACGGGAGGAGGTCGCCGTCTTGAGACGCATCGACTGGAATCTGCTGGTGTTCTTTGCGGGGCTGTTTGTGGTGGTCGGGGCATTGTCGCGCTCCGGGGCAACGGCGTATATCGCCGCCGCGGCGGATCGCTATATTCACGGCCAAAGCATCGCATCGTTCTGGGCGTTCGGCGCTATCAGCGTCGTCTGTTCGAATCTGTTTTCCAACGTGCCCTATGTGTTGGTGGCGGCCGAATGGGTCGAGCAACTGCCCGACCCGACGCTGATGTGGTACATCCTGGCGTTTGCCAGCACGGTGGCGGGCAATCTGACGATCCTCGGGTCGGTGGCCAATGTCATCGTCGTCGAACGGGCGCGGGGGGCCTGCGACATCGGCTTCGGCGACTTCCTGCGGTTCGGGGTACCCTCGACCGTGCTGAATTTTGTCGTGGGTATGGCGTTTCTGACGCTCTATCACCATTTGGAATGGATATAATACACCGTATATGGGGTGTCCTCAGCATCTTCGGGTAGCGTGCAAATGTAATATTCGATATTAAATTTACACGAGATGCGCCCTATAAGGCCGATGCGGTTTTTGCGGCTGATTGGGCGGCGAGCATTCCAGTTGACCACGCGATTTGGAGGTTGTAGCCGCCGCAGGGGCCGTCGGCGTTGAGGGTCTCGCCGGCGAAGAACAGGCCGGGGCAAAGGCGTGACTGCATGGTTTTGGGGTTGATCTCGTTGAGGGCAACGCCGCCGCGGGTGACCGTCGCCTGGGCCAGCGGGGCGGTAGCAGTGAGGGTCAGGGGAAGCTTTTTGATCAGATCGGCCAGTTTTCGGCGGTGTTCCTTTTTGAGCTGCCCGGCCAGCACGGTATGCGACGGCTCAGTCATCTCGGTCAGCTTGATCGCCAGCGCCCGCGGCAGTAGGCCGGTCAGGATGGCCGCCATCTCGCGTTTGGCGTGGGCGGCACACTGTTCGATGAGCAGGGCGTCGAGGGCGTCGGGCGGCGTGTCTGGGAGAAAATCGACAGTGACGGGCACGGGGCCGCGGCTTTCGAACAGGGTGTCGGTGATCTGGCGGCTCAGATCGAAGGCGGCCGGACCGCCGAGGCCGTTTTCGGTAAAGATCATCGCGCCGGCGCATTTTTTGCGGTTGCCTTTGGCCTGAAGGACGACCTGCTCAATGGCCACGCCCTGCAGGTCATTGATCCACGGCTCAGAGGCGACGACCGGGCAGACGGAGGCGCGGGGCGGGACGATGGTGTGGCCGAAGCTTTTGGCGAAGCGATAACCGTCGCCGTCGCTGCCGGTGTGCGGCCAGGAGACGCCCCCGGTGGCGATCAGGATCGTCCGCGCGGAGATCGTTTGGTCAGGGGTGCGGAGCGTAAAGGTGTCGGCGGACTTCTCGACCGCCTCGACGCGGCGGCCGTAGATGTACTGTACGCCGGCTCGGCGGGCGTCGTCCCGCAGGATGCGGCAGACATCGGTCGCGCGGTCGGTGATGGGAAAGACGCAGCCGTCTTTTTCGATCTTGCAGGCCAAGCGGCGCTCGGCGAAGAATTGGACGACGGTATCCGGGCTGAAGGTGTAGAGGGCGTGCCTGAGAAATTTGCCGCAGTCGGTGTAGGTGCGGACGAGTTCATCGACGGGGGCTTGGTGTGTCAGGTTGCAGCGGCCGCCGCCGGTCTTGAGGAGCTTGCGGCCCAGGGCACTGTTGCGTTCGATGACGCAGACGGATGCGCCGGTTTGCCCGGCATGCACCGCCGCCATCAATCCCGCCGCCCCGCCGCCGATAATCGCTATGTCAAACGGCATTTTCAGTCTCCCATCGGTCTGATGCGCAGAACCGATGCCACCCGACCAATAGTCACTACTAATCACTAGCCAATCATAAATGAGTGGGTCTGTAAGCCGAGTTCTGTCTCCGCCCGAAGGCGGATGGCGGTCATTACACTCGACCGGCCGTCGCCGACCGGCTCTGCCGAAAGGTCTCCCCGTCGGCATGCAACCTACCCGCTGCGAGATGCCCGGGCCGAGCACGCAGCATACTTGGTCTTGCAGGCGGTGGGGTTTGCCCTGCCGTCGCCGTTACCGACGACGCGGTGCGCTCTTACCGCACCATTTCACCCTTACCGCGGGGGATTCAAACCCCCGCGGCGGTATATTTTCTGCGGCACTTTCCCGCGGGTCGCCCCGGGCGGCCGTTAGCCGCCACCGTGCCCTATCCTGCTCGGACTTTCCTCCGGATGTGTTTCAATCCGGCGACCGCCCGACCCACTCAATCTTTCTATTATAGCCGCCGTTTCAAAAAGGTTCAAATACTATCCCACGGCAGGGCATAAACGAAAAAACTGTCTTTTTAATGATGCCATCATTAGAAGCACAGGAAATTTAAACAAAACGGGACATCTCAGGTCCTTTTGTTGCAAGGCAAGAGTATGATTCAAATCCTACTGGATTTGCAAAATTAGGGAGAGAAACGCTCATTTGTTGCGAGCATCCTGTTTGTGAGGTATTATGTTAACATTGTCGGAAAACATGAAGGTATAAAGGTTTATTTCAGGCAGTTTTATGGATCAAGAATCAAACAGGCAGTTGATACGTTTGTCGCGCACATTGAAGAAGTAAAACATAAATACATTGAAAAAAGATAGAACAATACATTCAGGCGTTGGGGCGGGACCGCATCAATGGTTTGATTATCGAAATGCGAGAAAATATGATTCTCGATACGATTGGATATGACCGCATCATGAAAAAAGCGGACGATCTATGCTCCGTCAATATCGCCGGTTTTCGAAAGGAAAGGCAGTAACACCTCTGCCGGCCACCAAAACTGAGGTATTATCGGAGTCCCACGAGCATCCACGCTCCGCTATCGCGATTCGGTTGCGATGGCGGCCACGGCGTATTTTGGAAAACGTAATTTTCAGCATTGAAAAAGGGCACTTGAAACGATAAAATTGACGTGCTTAACACACCATAAGTCTTTGTAATGGCTAAATTTGTATTTCTGTTGGCGTATTTTTCTTGAATTTCGTAGAATAATTAGCTATACTGCGCTTGTAGTTAAGGTCATGGCTTCGGTCATGGGGGGTTCACGCGTTCGAGATGAAACTTATTTCGGAGAGATGAAAATGACACGCTACTATTATTATCGATTTTGGGTTCCGTTCGTCGCCACGAAAAAGAAAATTTTGGTGCTTGCCATCGCCAGCTTTATGGCGCTGTGCTAACTGCCGCCGCGAGACATAAGACACCGTTTAAACGGAGTTAAGACCAAACGCCGGGCCTTCGGGGGCTTGGCGTTTTTTTGCGCAGATCAGGGTTCGCTATTCATTCTTTTGGCTCAATACGTAAATAAATCCCCCAGTCCATACGCCTGTTCGGTGGCGGCATTGAGGGCGCGGAGGACTTTGAGCTGCACATTGCGGCTCAAACGGCGGCCCTTGCAGGCACGGGTGACCATCTTGTGCGTGATCTGCTCGGTCGAGACCGCGACGAGGTCGTGCGGTTTGAGCGCGTGCTTGTCCATCAATTCCGAAATCGGCTGCGGGCCGAGGTCGCGGTCGGTTGCGTTGTCCATATCTTCCTCTTATACTGCAATCCATGGTTTTTTTGTTTTAATCACCCCAAGGTAAAATCCTGAGGTTTGGACGATTGAACTCAAAATGCCCTGAAAGAGCAATAGATAATAGGGGCGATTGGCTTCGTTTGTTCAAGTTCAGCTTCCTGCTTCCAGCTTCCAGTCGCAGAGGACAGGAGTCAGCAGGTCGAGTTTCTCCTTTTCGGCCACCGATTAACACAAAAGGGGCACAAATTAATTTGGAAGAAGATGAAAATGGTCAATATGACTAAAATAGGCGACTGTTCCCGGCGTTTCCGTTTCGTAATCTCTTATGCTCTTCATTTTCCGTCTCAGTTGGTTTAACGATTATTCTGCGGTAAGCGGAAAGGTTATGCACGCCGTCATCGACAACCTCGCAAATCACATGAAAACTCTTTCCTGCAGAGTCCGGCGGCAGATCGATAACGGCAATGCGTGATCTGCTGTTTGAGATATTGACATTACCGGGGTAGTCGCCCGCTTCGGATAAAATCCACCACTTGAACGTCAGCGTATCGCCCTCCGGATCATACGATTGGGATGCATCGAGCGTAACCGTCGTGCCTTGCGGAGCGGTGCAGGTCATTAGTCCAATCCCGTTGTCGCCGTTGATGACAACAATCGGGTTTCGGTTTCCCGTGCCGTCTTTGGCCCAGTCCATCCGGGCCGCAAAATTGTTAAACGTTGCCGGATAGAAATACTGTTGATACTTTGAGGAGATGTTTTTTGCATTGCCGCTGTGGTTTTGATACGCACGGGTGGCGTTGTCCTTGCAGTCGCCGAACTCAAAGTAGCCGCCCCAGCCGACTTGACCGGGAACGTCCGGGTCATTGAGTCCGGTCGGCATCAGATGAAGAAATGCGGGCGTATCGCCTTCGACTCCATATTTGTATTTAGGATACCTGCCGCCCAGGCTGCCATGATTCTGGATATGGGTTTCATAGTCGTTCCATTTGTTTCTGCCGGCGCTATTCTGGAAAAGCCAGGCGCTTTCATCCCAGATGAACAGAAGATCCTTCTCAAACTCCCGGCGCATCCATTGATGAGAGCTTTCGGGCCAGTCGATGACGTTGCCGGGTTTCTGTGCCCCATCCTGATCGGTGATCGTATAGATGCGGATTTTATGCAGGAAGTCTTTGAGCTGCGCTGCGTTTCGCGTCTGCCGGATCTGCCAGCATGACTGGGCGAGCGTGTTGCCCCCGCCCCAGACGGTGATCCAGATGGGGCGATCATCGGCTTCATCGGCCAGCGCGATAATCCTGTTGCTTCCGTCAGATACATTATCAGCACCGATGTACCGAAAGCCCCTGTTTTTGCTGCCATAGAGGGTACGGTCTCTTAGATATTGCGCACTTGGCCAGTAGCCGATTTGCTGTCGCTCATCGTCGTGTAAATGTCCGGTCTGGCCGGAGCGTTTCATCAAATTGGGTAAATCCTTTTCGTACAGATCAATCGCTTCGTGGATCAGTTGATAATAAGCCTCTTTCGTGGTGGTCGCACTCCAGCCGGTTGAGTGAATCAGCGTTTCAATTTCGAACAGGTCGGCATGGACAAGGAGCCGGATCATGGATTCCATGTCATCAGGTTCCACCGTGTCAGGTGCAATGTCAGTGAGAACTACAAGTCGCGGTTTTAAAGGGGCTGCAAGGGACCAGGCAGATATCGCCAAGGAAAGCAGCAGAGACAGCGTTATTCTGTTAGTCTTCATTTGGTCCTCCGGTTACATTCGTTAGCCTGAAAACAATTAAGGGCGAAAAATCAAGAGGCCAGACAACCTATATGTCCGGCGGCCGTACTTGGCGCAATGATACCATTTCCCCCCAAAACCCTCAACACACTTTTCGCGAAGCGACCTCACAGGTTCGCCTTTGCGGCAGAGGGGGCAAGCTGAAACGTGGACTGCCAATGGCGGGGGAAATCGGGGAAATGGAGTCTTGACGCGGGGGGTGGTTTGGGGTAGGCTTGTGCGACTGTTGGTTTTGACGAATCGGGAGTCTGTGAGTGGCCGCGGGGCTGCGGGGCAGGCAATGAATGGGTCTTTAGAAAGGATAAGACGATGTACACGACGATTGTGGATGTAACGGCACGGGAAATACTGGACTCGCGGGGCAATCCGACCGTTGAGGTGGATGTGCTGCTGGATGACGGGTCGTTCGGGCGGTTTGCGGTTCCGTCGGGGGCCAGCACGGGTGCGTATGAGGCGTGCGAGCTTCGGGACACCAAGAAGAAACGGTATATGGGCAAGGGCGTTTTGACGGCGGTCAAGAACGTCAATGATATTATTGCCCCGGAAGTGCTGGGGATGGATGCGACGGCTCAGGAAGAGCTGGATGCGTTTTTGTGCGAGCTGGACGGGACGGCGAACAAGTCGAAGCTGGGGGCGAACGCGATTTTGGGCGTGTCGCTGGCGGTGGCCAAGGCCGCGGCGGCGTCGGTCGATCAGCCGCTGTACCGGTATGTGGGCGGGTGCAACGCGAATATCCTGCCGGTGTCGATGATGAACATCCTCAACGGCGGCAAGCATGCCGACAACAACGTCGATTTCCAGGAATTCATGGTCATGCCCATCGGGGCGCCGGACTTCCCGGCCGCCCTGCAGATGGGTGCCGAGGTCTATCACGCGCTCAAGGGCGTGCTCAAGGGCAAGGGGTATAACACCGCCGTCGGCGACGAAGGCGGTTTTGCCCCGTCTCTGAAGAGCAACGACGAGGCGCTGGACGTGATTATGGAAGCCATCAAGAAGGCCGGCTACAAGGCGGGCAAAGACATCGCCATCGCGCTGGACCCGGCCTCGACCGAGATGGTCACCAGCGACAAGAAGTATTCGTTCTTCAAATCCGATCCCAAGAAAAAACTCACCGGCAAGGCGATGGCCGAGTACTGGGCCAACTGGATTGCAAATTATCCCATCGTCAGCCTCGAAGACGGCCTCGGCGAGGACGACTGGGCCGGCTGGAAGGCGTTGACCGACGCGGTCGGCGACAAGTGCCAGCTGGTCGGCGACGACTTGTTCGTGACCAACAGCAAACGTCTGGCCACCGGCATCGAAAAGGGCTGCGGCAACTCGATCCTGATTAAGGTCAACCAGATCGGCACGCTGACCGAGACGCTCGAAGCGATCGCCTTGGCCACACGCAACGGCTTTACCGCTGTGATGAGCCACCGCTCCGGCGAGACCGAAGACGCCACCATCGCCGATCTGGCGGTCGCCACCGGCGTCGGCCAGATCAAGACCGGCGCCCCCTGCCGCTCCGACCGCATCGCCAAGTACAACCAGCTGCTGCGGATTCACGAGGAACTCGGGTCGGCGGCACGCTACGGCGGCGAAATCTTCAAGTATAAACGCTAAGCTGTCCGATAAAACCAAGGCACAGATGCAACCGTTGCGTCTGTGCCTTTTTTGTATTTTGAAAATTCGAAATCCGTATATCGAAACTCGAAACAAATTCATAAGACAAAAATTCAAATGTCTCAAACAAGTCGTTTTTGATTTTTGTCATTATGATTTAGATATTGTTTCGGATTTCGGATTTCGTGCTTCGGATTTCTACCGTTGACACGTTTGGCGCTGACAATTCGGTTTTTGTTTTTTTGCCTGTTCTTTGGCGTCGGGGCCGGGGCGATGACGCTGGCGATTTTGGCCGAGCCTGAGCTTCGGGATTTTTATCTGAGCCGCCGGGCCTTGGATGAGGTGTACGCGCAGAACGAAATAATCAAGGACCTGACCGACCAGTATGTCGCCCGGATCGAGCTGATTGAGCGGGAACCGAATGTGCTGGATCGGGTTCGGATCCTGGCGTTCAATCAGCCGCCGCAGCGGGAGGATACGGTGTTTCCGCGGGGCGATGACGCGCAGCTGGGCCAGCAAACGCAGGCGCTGTTTGAGATGCTGGAGGCCAGGGAGATAGCGCCCCGTCCGCTGCCGGATTGGCTTATGCGGTGTCTTGAGCCGAACATCCGGCGTGCGTTGTTTTTGGCTGGGGCGGGGCTGGCGATGCTGACGTTTATCTTTTTCGGCTCGTCGAGGCGGACGGCGGAAGATATGTGATGGCTGTCTTGGTGGGAAGCCATCGGTCTGCTGCGCAGACGCGCTGCCACCCATCGCGCTGCCACCCGGTTCTGTGTGGGATAGGCGTGGGTGGCATCGGTTCTGCGCAGCAGACCGATGGGAGAATTGTTCTGTGAGCAAAGGAGGTTGAAACTTCAGATTATGCAGATGGGAGCACGCTTCACAAAATGCTGTAAGCGTTATGATGTGCCGGGACACGCCCACGAGCTAACGTTCAGTTGTTATCAGAGTCGCTGGTTTATGAAAAAGCAACAGCCCTGCCAGTGGCTTTGTGACTCCCTCCAAAAGGCACGCACCGAATTGAACTTTGCACTCTGGGCGTATGTCTTTATGCCCAACCACGTTCATTTGCTCATTTGGCCGCGTGAACGGGAGTATTCCATTTCGCGTATCCTTCATCGCATCAAACAGCCCGTGGCACAAAAAGCCATTGCGTGGCTGAAAACTCACAACCCCGAAGGGCTTCGAGTGCTTGACACGGGGCATACTTCGCAGCGTTACCGGTTCTGGCAAAAAGGCGGCGGCTATGACCGCAATATCAGACAGATCGATGCACTCATTCAGTGTGTGCATTACATTCATTTGAATCCGGTGCGGAAAAGGCTTGTGCAGGCCCCACAGGAGTGGTTCTATTCCAGCGCCGCAGAATGGGACAAGGCCGGGACGGGGCCGTTGAGCGTTGATCGGCAGGATTGGCCGAGATGAGACGCCTTGCCTGTATCGCCATTGGTCTGCTGCGCAGACGCGCTGCCACCCAATGCGCTGCCACCTATTCTCAATAGGTGATCTGAAAGTCGGTGTAACGGGGGTTGACGGGGGCTTCGGTCAGGGTTATGTCGCGGACATAGCGGCCGAAGTGGTCTTTGATTTCAGCAATGCACAGGTCGATTTTGTTTTCGGTGCCCTGCATCAAGGCCAGAACTGTGCCGTCGGGGCAGTTTCGCACAAACCCCGTCAGGCCGTATTTGCCCGCAATGCGGCAGGTTGTGTAGCGAAACCCCACGCCCTGGACGCGTCCGCGAAACATCACTTGTCTGGCCGTCTGTTCCATGGGACGGATTATAACCGCTGCATCGGCGGCGTTCAAGGGTCGCTTGTTTGATTAATAGACCAGTGCGCTGCTGAGCCAGTCGGCGGCGATGACGGCCAAGTCTGTCAGATCGACCCGGCAATCGCCGTTGACATCGCCGGCCGGGGGCGCTGGACAGTCGGCTGTCAAGGGTCCGTCGAGCCTGACGGCAAAGATCGCCGGATTGCCGTAACGGTCGTCTTCGTAGGCGACCAGCGTTCCGTCGATGGCGGGGCGGGTCTGGTTCCAGCCGTCGTCGGTGATGGCGAATTCCTGCCCGGTGATGAGGTTATAGCCGTACAGGTTCCAGACGCCGGAGCGGTTGTCCTGCCAGACGACCAAGGGAGCGCTGATGGCGGGGTTGTCTTTTAGGCCGGGGGCGTCGGAAATCAAAAACTCGACCGGATGTTCGGGATTGGACACGTCGGCCCCGAACAGAAGATCCGTCGCGGCGTCGATTTGTTCGCGCCAGACGACGTATTTGCCGTCTGTAACCGGCTGGATTTGTTCAATCGCAAACTCCGAGACGACGGACAGCAATGGGGCGTTGCGCCGCCAGGCATCGGCCATCAGGATATCGTTCTCGCCGTAATAGTTGTCCTGCCAGACAATACGGCTGCGATACACGTCAGGCCGCTGCTGGTCGCCTACAAGGCCCGCCACTGTATAGATCAACGGTTTGTTCGGGTCGGTGATGTCGGCGGCGCGGATGTCCCAGTCGGATGCCTGCGTTTCCGCATCGACATACACATGCTGCCAGACGACCGTATTGCCGTGGACGCGCGGGAACGCCTGGTCGTCTTCGTAGTCGTCTTCGGTAATCGCGACAGGATAGCGTAAGACATTTTCGGTGTCAGTGATATCCGAGACATAGACATCAAGGTCGCCGTAATAGTTGTCTTCCCAAGTAACCCATGTACCCCAGATGGACGGGCGGGTCTGGTCGGCGTTCATGTAGGCGACGAAAATCAGGCCGCTCGGGTCGTTGGCCAGATCAACGCCATAGATATCCCAATCCCACTCCAACTGTTCCTCGTACTGGACGTATTCCTGCCAGACCACGACCTCACCGCTAACCGAGGGCCGCTCCTGACGATTGGTGGTCGGGGACACCTCAAACGGCGTCCATCCCCATCCGATGGCTGAACACAGCAGTATGACGGCGAGTTGTGATGTGAAGTTCATTGTAAGCCTCCTGAAACAGTGTTGTTCGACGATGTTATAATAAGGATGGGCGTTTGACGGCCCATCCTTTCTGACTCTTTTTTGCATTTACGATTGCTCGCGTTCCTGCTGCAACTGTGTCGTCAGATTCAGCAGTTTGGCGACGGCGTCGGCGTTGGCTTCGTCGGCCGCGGCCCGCTGCAGCGGCCCCACCGCTTCGTCCAGCCGACCCAGGCCGAGGTAGTGATAGCCCAGCAGCAGCTGCATATCTGTATAATCCGGCAGAATGTCGGCTATACGCTGCAGCATGGCGACCTGGGCGTCGAGCGTGGCGTCGTCGGCATACAGTCCGCGCGGATAATAGATCGTCGGGTCGTCGGCGGGAATCCGAGCCATCGCCGCTCGCAGCACGTCGGCGGCGTCGGGGTAGTTAACCGCCGCAAACAGCGCCTGTACATACGTGAAGGGCAGGATCGCATCATCCGGCGACAGCTCGATGGCCTCGAGGAACTGCTTGGCGGCATCGTCATAGTTGCCCGCCTCGAACAGCTTGACGGCATGGGCAAACGTCAAGTCCGCCGCCGTCTCAAAGTACGGCACATCAACTGCCGTCTGTTCGGCCGGCACCCTGACGCGAACATCGCTGAAATCATCCGTGGACGGGTCGAAGTGATAATCGCCGCCGACGGCAGTCGTCGTGACGCTGCTTGCGGCCGGCGTCGTATAGGTGTTGTATGTATTGTATGTGTTATAGGTGTTGTAGGTTTCCGGTGCGGTGACCACCTGCGAACCGTACCAGTGGTATGGATGCGCGCCATACCAGTAATACCGCACGTGCCGATAGCTCGGCCAGTAGCCGCCCAGACTGACAAACAAAAACCTGCGGTGATAGGCGGGGTAGTAGTAGGTGACGCCGTAATAATCGTAGTACGGCACCACCGCCACCAGGCCGCAACTGCGGCTCGACCACCTATACACAAAGCTGGCGCCGTATGAGTACCAGTACGGGCTGGTACTGATGAGACTGATACTGGTGATCCGCCGCGGCGGAATATAAGGCCGCGGATGCGTCGTGGTGACCTCGCCCTGAACGATCACATTGTTATTGCCGTTGATGATGATCTGGCTGGAGGAATCGCGCGACGAGCGGTGATGGGAGGACGACCGGATGTTTTCGGTTGTCAGGCTCGTCGTCTCATTGCTGGCGGGGGTTGAACCCGGCTGCCGAAAGGACGAACGGTCCGTTTCCGTGCGAAGCGATGTGGTTGTTGTCAGGTCTCTGCCTACGTCCGAATCTGCAGACGAACGGTCGCGTCGTGTGTCGTCGTCACGTGTCCGAGTGCGGTCAAAACCGTCGCGACCGGCGGCGGAGATCGATGCGGGTGTTACGGCATTCGATTCATTCGAGGCGATCCGCTGTGTGGTGCGATTCGGGCGGTCGAGAGCATCGACCGATACGCGATCCGGTCGCGACTGGATATCATCGGCGCCGACGCGCACCGGCTCGACCGTCCGCTGGCGCAGAGACTCGGCTCTCTCGCTGCGTTCTGTGGCGGCGGCGATTGTCGGAGTCGTGCGCTCGATAGAGGCGGCGCCGCTAACCACAACCGCGTCGCTGCGGGTCGTTACGGCGGATTTCTGCGGGGCCGCGCGAACGGCCGTCTGCGCTGTATCCGCAGCACGCGCTCGTGACGTATCACCGATGGACTGCACGATGCTGTCGCGGGTTACGCGATCATCCGGTGTGGAGCGCGTTTGCGGCTGTGCGCTGGGTTGCACCGGGCGAATGGTTGTCGCGATCGAGTCGCGTGTAAAGGACGGTTGCTGTGTTACTGCCGGTCTGGACGCCGCTGCGGCAGCACTTCGCGTTTGCGTTGCTGACGATGTAACGGCGGGTTGACTGGGCGCAACGGGGACGACGGCTCGTTCAACCGTCCGGGGCGCTTCAGCGACTTGTTGCTGCGGCCGAACCGCACTCGTTCGGGTGTTTGTCGCGGCGCTGGAGGGTTGAGCCTGCGTCACAGGGGCAGGTACCCGTGTTGCCGTCGCGGCAGGAGCGGGACGCGCAGTTTGCGTCGTCGCCGCAGGCTGTCGCGCGGAGGCCGGGGCCGGACGGCTTTCCGTACTCGCCGCCGTACGAGCAGCAGCCCGTGATGAACTCGCCGCCGCGGCAGGAGCGGGACGCGCACTTTGCGTACTCGTCGCCGCAGGCTGTCGCGCGGGGGCCGGGGCCGGACGGCTTTCCTTCGTCGCCGCGGGGGGGGTACTTTGCTTACTCTCCGCCTTACGAGCGGCAGCCCGTGAACTCGCCGCCGGGGCGATTGCCGCCGGCAGGATCACCACCATCAGACACACGACCCACGTCAGTTGTTGCTTTTTGCTTTGCGTTTTCATAGCACACATGCCTTTCTCCCGTTTGGGCTATTCGGCCGACGGCCGGAGCACCTTGGTTCGGGTTTAACAATTGTCAATTTAGACAGATGCCGTGCAATGCTGCTTATTTTTCATTTATAACAGTATGTTCCAGTCCGAGAACATTGTCCAAATACTTGACGCCGCGCTGACAGATATGAATCACAAGCTCTTTTTCTTCCGGCGTTAACCGGATCGCGTTGAACAGCGCCTGGAATCGCTCGCTGCGCTGTCGGAGGATATTGGCCAGTTCGTCGCGTCCCTGATCCGTCAGATCGATCAGCGTTATACGCTGGTTTTCCTGACTGATGGTCTTGGAGACGAGTTTGCGTTTCCAGAGCTTGGTCAGCGTCATCGAGATGGTGCTTTCGCTGACGTTCGGCCATGCCTCAGCGATCTGCGAGACACTCATCGGCCCGCGTTCGGCCAGTTGCTGGAAAATGAGTGATTCACGTTCGGTCAAGGCCTCTTCCGGTTCCTGGTCTTCCTGTACCGCCCGAATCAACCGCATTCGAAGACTGAGTTCGTGTATCGCCTTTTCTAAATCCGGACCCATAACATCTCCTGTTCTTCGTTCACTTGTCTTTCTATAATAAAGTACGCTCGACAGTTCGATTATATAACATTTTATTTATTAAACGATTTAATTTTTGAAATATCGATTCGCAATCCTCCTTGAGAATAGCTATAAGTTGTTTTATTTAAATAATTAAAGGATCACTTGGCCGATCTGAAATATGTTTGAATTTATGTAAATATATTGTTTTTTCTCAAATTTTTTTGGGAAACTGAGTCGCAGAATCGGCCTCCTGCCATAAATTCACTTTAGGGAACTGCAACATTCGGTATTACGGGCCTCTTGCCCGTCGGCTATTCGCTGAAACACAGAGCAGATCGATTGAAAAATGGTCGAAAAAAGACTTCAAAAGGGCAAAAGATTTGATATACTTGCGCGACATCGGATAATTCAGAGTCTCGATGTCGACCCGGAGTTTGGTAAAATCTTGCTGGTTGTATCGTTGCCAACGTAGCTCAATGGTAGAGCACTGGTTTTGTAAACCTGAGGTTGGGGGTTCAAGTCCCCCCGTTGGCTTTTTTGTATTTTTATGGTAAATTCTTTTATTCAATGCAGTTAGAAACGAAGGCAACGGGCGTTTATGGAACAGGCAATCGAAAAGGCCGGCGCGCTGATTGAAGCGATGGAGTACATTCGCAGCTTTAAAGGCAAGACCGTCGTCGTCAAGCTGGGCGGCAGCATCCTCGACGACGAGCAGCTTCGCCGAAAGTTGCTTCTGGATGTCGTTTTTATGGCCACAGTCGGGATGCGTCCTCTCCTCGTCCACGGCGGCGGCAAGGCCATCACCGCCGCGATGAACGAGGCGGGGCTGGAGCCGGTTTGGGTGCAGGGCCGCCGCTACACCGACGAGCGCACGCTGGCCATCGCCGAGCATACACTGGTCAATAAGCTCAACAAGCCCATCTGCCAGACGCTGACTGAACTCGGCTGCCGGCCGATGGGGTTGCATTCGCTGAGCAGTTGCGTCGTTTTTGCCGAGCCGATGCGGCTTCAGGGTGAAGACGGCCGCAAACTCGACCTCGGACTGGTCGGCAAAGTCTTCGATATCAACAGTGAACTGCTGACGACACTCTGCCAGAGCGGCGTCATCCCGGTCGTCGCCCCGGTCGCCCGCGCCAAGACCGGCGGCAAGCTCAACGTCAACGCCGACAGCGTCGCCGGGAACATTGCCGCGGCGATTCAGGCCGAGAAACTGGTCGTCCTCAGCGATACGCACGGCATCCGCCGCGACGTCAGCGACCCGGAAAGCTGGATCTCCAGCGTCAGCGAAATCGAAATCGAAAAGATGATTGCCAACGGCACCATCTCCAGCGGGATGATGCCCAAAGTCGAATCGTGCCTGATCGCCATCAACGGCGGCGCACGCAAGGCCCATATCATCGACGGCCGTATCCCCCATTCGCTGCTGCTGGAAATCTATACGTCCAGAGGGATTGGGACGCAAATAACAAAGTAAGTGCAAACGTTAAAATCCAATATGTAAAATTGTGGAGGCCGCCTGCGGCGGCATTAACGATATGAATACACAAGATGTTATCGCAATGTTCAACGAATACGTCATCGGCAACTACGGGCGGCTGCCGCGGGTCATTACCAGAGGGCAGGGCAACCGGCTGCGGGACCTGGACGGCAATGAGATTCTGGATATGTTCCCCGGCTGGGCGGTCAGCGGCATCGGCCACTGTCATCCCAAGGTCGTCGAGGCCATCCGCAAACAGGCCGGCGAACTGCTCCACATGGACAACACCTTTTACAATATTCCGCAGGGGCAACTGGCAAAGCTGCTCAGCGAGCGAGCCTTCGGCGGCAAGTGTTTTTTCTGCAACAGCGGCGCTGAGGCCAATGAAGCGGCGCTGAAGCTGGCGCGACGGCACACGGCCAAGGAAAAATACAAATTCATCACCGCCGAGCGCGGCTTTCACGGGCGAACCTTTGCCGCGGTCACCGCCACGGCGCAGCCCAAATACCACGACGGCTTTCTGCCGATGCTGCCGGGGTTCGTCTATGTGCCCTACAACGATATCGACGCGATGCACGAGGCCTTCACCGAAGAAGTCGCCGCCGTTCTGATCGAACCGATTCAGGGCGAAGGCGGCATCCACGAAGCAACGCCCGAATATATGCAGACCATCCGCGATCTGTGCGATGAGCATGGCGCGCTGATGATTCTCGACGAAGTGCAGACGGGCCTGGGGCGCACCGGCCGCTGGTTCGGCTACCAGCACTATGAAGTGACGCCGGACATCATCACGCTGGCCAAGGCCCTCGGCGGCGGCGCCGCCATCGGAGCAATGATGGCACGGCCGAATATCGCCGCCTCACTCGTGCCCGGTACGCACGCCTCGACTTTCGGCGGCAACCCGCTGGCCTGTGCCGCCGGCATCGCCGTCATCGAGGCCATCGAAGAAGGCGGCCTGCTGGAACACGCCGTCACGATGGGCGACTATACGCGGAATAAACTTGAAGCGCTTAAAGAAAAGCATCCCGTCATCGACCACATTCGCGGCAAGGGCCTGATGCTTGGCGTTCAATTGACCATGCCCGGCGCGGCCATCGTCAGCCGGTGTCTGGGAAAAGGCCTCCGCGTCAATTGCACACAGGACAGCGTGCTGCGGTTTATGCCCTCGATGGTCGTAACGACCGATGAGATCGACCAGGCGATTTCCATTCTTGACGAGGTCCTCGGCGAAGGAGAGACGCTATGAGAAGCTTTCTGACGATTCGGGATTGCACGAGCGACCAACTGAACGAACTGCTGACGATCAGTCACGATCTCAAGAAGCTCTATAAAAACGGCGGGCGCGACCTGTGCCTGTCCGGCAAGGTGTTGGCGATGCTGTTCGAAAAGACCAGTCTCCGCACCCGCGTCAGCTTTCAGGTGGCGATGTACGACCTCGGCGGGCTGGCGATTTATATGAAGCCCGAAGACATCGGCGTCATCGGCCAGCGCGAGCCGGCCAAGGACATGGCCCGCGTCTTCGCCCGGTATGTCGATGGCATCATGGCCCGCACCTTCGCCCACGACACGCTCATCGAGCTGGATCGCTGGTCGCATGTGCCGGTCATCAACGCCTTGAGCGACTGGTCGCACCCTTGTCAGGCGATGGCCGATATGATGACGATTCAGGAACACCTCGGACGGCTGGAAGGCCTCAAGCTGGCGTACGTCGGCGACGGCAACAACGTCGCCCGGTCGCTGGCGTTTGCCTGTGCCAAATTCAAGATGAAATACGTTGTCGCCTCACCTGCCGGCTATGAACTGGACGCCGAGACCTTCACAGTCGTCAATCAGATGCGCCCCGGCTGTGCCGAGCAGACACAGGATCCCGTCGCCGCTGTCAAAGACGCAGACGTGATCTATACCGACACCTGGGTCAGCATGGGCCAGGAAGATGAAAAGGAAAAGCGGCTGCGCGACTTTGCCGGGTTTGCCGTGGATGAAGCCCTGATGCAGCACGCTCCCAAGGCCAAGGTGATGCACTGCCTGCCGGCCTATCGCGGCTATGAAATCACCGACGGCGTGGCCGAATCGCCCAACTCCATCCTCTTCGATCAGGCCGAGAACCGCCTGCACTTCCAGCGCGGCCTGCTCAAAAAACTGATGAGCTCGACTCGATAACGGTACAATGAAACACAAAATTCTGGTTGCTACGACCAATCCCGGCAAGCTTAAAGAGCTGTCCGAGATGCTGGCCGACTTGGCCGGGCGGATTGCGTGGTTGAGCCTGCGCGATTTTTCCGAAGTTCCCGAAGTTGAAGAAGACGGCGCGACCTTTGCCGACAATGCCCGCAAAAAGGCGATCGGCTACGCGGCGGCGACCGGCCTGTGGACGCTGGCCGACGATTCGGGATTGGTCATTGATGCGCTGGACGGCGCCCCCGGCGTGTTGAGCGCACGCTTCGCCGCCGAGGAGTGCTCAGCCGGCGACCGAAAAACCATTGACCGTGCCAACTACGAAAAGGCCCTCCGGCTGCTCAGCAATGTCCCTGACAAACAACGCACCGCGCGCTTTGTCTGCCATCTGTGCCTGGCCGGCCCGGACGAAATCCAGCTGGAAGTGACCGGCTCGGTCGAAGGCGTGATTACCCGCGCCCCCATCGGCGAGAGCGGCTTCGGCTACGACCCGGTCTTTTACATCCCCGCTCTCGGCAAAACCGCCGCCCAGCTCGATCCCGACGAGAAAAACCGCATTTCTCACCGAGGCCGCGCCATCGCCGCCCTGCTGCCGCGACTTGCAACCCTGTTATCCGGCGTCGGTGACTGTTAGATATACGCCGCAAACATTGACGATGGAAATTAAGGACTTACATCACTGGACTCTGACGTATGCCGAGGCCAGAGCGCTTCAAACACAACTGGCCCGGCAGGTGAAACTGAGACCGATTGGCCGCTCAATCCGTTCGGTGGCGGGGCTGGATTGTGCCGTGGACAAAAAGGCTGGCAGGATATTGGCCGCAGTGGTGGTGATGTCGTTTCCGGGACTGCAAGTGATTGAAACTGCCGCCGCCTGCGCCGAGCTGACGTTTCCCTACGTTCCCGGCCTGCTGAGCTTTCGGGAATCGCCCGTTTGTCTGGCCGCGGCCGCAAAGCTCCGGACAACCCCCGACCTGTTCCTCATCGACGGCCAGGGCATCGCCCATCCGCGGCGGCTGGGGCTGGCGTCGCATCTGGGCCTTTTCCTCGACCGCCCGACCATCGGCTGCGCCAAGAGCCGCCTGATCGGGACGTATGATGAACCGGGGCCAAACAAGGGCGACACAAGCCCGCTTTGCGACGGCGACCAAACCCTCGGCGCTGTCGTCCGCACCCGTACAGGCGTCAAACCCCTCTTCATCTCCCCCGGTCACCTGTGTACCCTGGAAGATGCGATTTTTGTGACGCTCCTGCTGACCGACCGCTATCGCCTGCCCGAACCGACCCGTTTGGCACACCAACAGGTGACGGCGTTCAAAAAAAAGAGGTGTTGACGATCTTGTCTTTTTCTGGATAATCGGTGTATGCAGCAAACAAGTCGGTAAAAGGGTTTATGAGGATATCTGCGATGACCAAAGAAGAGGCGCTTGCCATATTTGAAGATTTCCATATCCGTCGTGTCTTCGATGAGGAGACTGAAACGTGGTATTTTTCCGTCGTGGATATCATCGCCGCACTGCTTGGCCAGCGGGATTATCAGACGGCGAGAAATTACTGGAAAGTTCTAAAAAACCGCCTCAATAAGGAAGGCAGTCAGTCGGTTACAAAATGTAACCGACTGAAGTTAAAGGCTTCCGATGGAAAGAGTTATCTTACGGACGTCGCAAGTCCGGAGATATTATTGCGGCTTATCCAGTCCGTTCCCAGCCCCAAGGCCGAGCCGGTGAAATTGTGGCTGGCCAAGGTCGGCTATGAACGCATCCAGGACATGAGCGACCCGGCCCGGTCGGTGGACCGCGCCCGCGATTACTGGCGCCAGCACGGCCGCAGCGAAAAGTGGATACAGCAGCGAATGACGGGACAGGAAACCCGCAACAAGCTGACCGACTACTGGAAAGACCACGAGATTGCGGGCGAAAAGGAGTTTGCGATTCTGACCAACATCATCCATCAGGAATGGAGCGGCGTCTCGGTCAAAATGCATAAGGAACTCAAGGGACTCAAGACCCAGAATCTGCGCGATCACATGAGCGAAGCGGAACTGATTTTTACCGCGCTGGCGGAACTGTCCACCCGACAAATCGCCGAAAGCGTCGAGGCGACCGGCATGAGCCGGAACGCCCAAGCGGGTAAAAAAGGCGGAGCGATTGCCAAAAAAGCACGCCTCGAACTGGAGCAGAATACCGGCAAAAGCGTCGTCACCGGCGAAAACTTTCTGACCCCGCCGGCCCCAAAACCAAAACTGAACCGCGGCAAAAAATAAAACACATCGCATAAAAAAAAGCCGGACACCTCGCCCGGCTTGGCTGCGTTGATGATGGGGGATTCATTTCCGACACGACGCTCTATGTCCCGTTGGGCTATGGTCACGACCGGCAGAGAGGCATTTTTGATTGCATCCCCTCCGGTCTTCCGGTAAAATTGCCGCCATAACGAAATCTTTATCAGAGAAAGCTCAATGGCTCAAAAACAGAACCCCAAAACCCGGCAGGTCTGCATCGTGACCGTTACGGGCAAAGACAAAGTCGGCATCATCGCCCGCATCGCCAATGCGATGGCCAAGGCCAACGTCAACATCATCGACGTCAGCCAGCGGATTATGGAAGAGTACTTCGTGATGACGATGGCCTGCGACATCACCGACACCACCGCCGATATGGACAAACTTCACACTCAGCTTTCCCGCATCGCCAAAGACATGGAGCTGAACATCACCTTCCAGCACGAAAACATCTTCAAGATGATGCACCGGGTGTAGCGGCAACGGCAAACAACGTGGGGTTTCTTTGCTATTGCGGCGATTTAAGCCGGTCTTGAGCGATGGCATTCACGGCGTCGTGTTCGGCCCTGTTCGCATACCCTATCTTCGGCGTCGGAGGCGGGTCCATCTGTGCACCGAGAAAAAACCCCGGATGCGGCGGCTGGTTGTAGCCGACATTCTGCCAGGCCACACTCATGCGATACACCGGGTCGTGCATCAGCGTATAAAGCCGATGCTCCGTTGGAATCGTCGTGGTAAAGACCAGCAGGCGGGTGTTATCCTGATGCCGCCAGATGACCTCTTCGCGCCAGTCGCCGAGAATATCGGCGACGAGGCCGGGCGTTTTTTTGGTGCCGTTATTGGACGCCGCTCCGTCGTCATGCGCCGCCAGGATACGATCCAGACGGTTGGTGTTCCAGTTCCACTTCTCGATCACCGTCCCGTCCAGCAGTTCGCGCAGCAGGTCACCCGTCCACCAGACGCCGAAATTGACCTGGGACGGCCGTGACGACGCGATGATTTCGCCTTTGGCACTGTACAGCGCACGGCTGTTGGTCGCCCATGCCTCGTAACCGGGATGACGCGGGTCAATATCAAACGCAACGCCGCGGCCCACATCACCGGTCGCCGGCGCCGACCACAGCACCTGCCCCGTGGCGGCATCGCGGAACGACATTCCGATGCCGCCGTTGGAACCCGGCGATTCATGGGGCATGAACACCTCAAGCCCGGGCCGCGAGGGATCCATATTCGACAGATGCAGCGCGTCGCCGTGTCCCAGCCCGGTCGAATACAGTCCTGTTCCGTCATGCCGGATGGCGGCCGAACCGTAAATAATATCGTCCTTACCGTTGCCGGTTACGTCCGCGACGGCGAGGCTGTGATTGCCTTGGCCGATATAGGCGATGTTAATGTTGTCGTTGATGCCCCGGCCGGCCTTAAATATCCATTCCTTCGTCAGTTTTCCGTCTCGCCAGTTGTAGGCGGCAATCTCGTTTCGTGCCGGATACCCCGACTGCGGCCCGTAATAGCCCCGCGCCATAATCAGGCTCGGCCGTGCGCCGTCGAGGTACGCCACGCCGGCCAGGAAGCGATCCGCACGGTTGCCGTAGTTGTCTCCCCATTGCTTGACATCGACGCGATTCGGATAGAAATCCGTCGTCGCCAGCGCCGCTCCGGTCAAGCCGTCAAAAACGGTAAGGTATTCCGGGCCGGCGAGAATATAGCCTGCGGAATTGCGATAGTCGGCGTCTGCGTCGCCGATGACCGTTCCCGCACCGTCTATCGTCGCCTCGGCCGTTTTACAGGCGATCTCGGCCCGTCCGTTGCCGTCAAAGTCATAGACGATAAATTGGGTGTAATGAGCCCCGGCGCGGATATTCCGCCCCAAGTCAATTCGCCACAGAAACCGTCCGTCCAGCGTGTAGGCGTCCAGATAGACATTGCCTGTATAACCGGAATGAGAATTGTCTTTGGCGTTGGAGGGGTCCCACTTGACGATGATTTCATATCGGCCGTCGCCGGTCAGGTCGCCCACGCTCAGGTCGTTGGGGCTGTAGTCGTAGCGCACGCCGTCGGGTGTTATCCCTCCTGCCGGCCGCCGCAGGGGGATCTCCAGATAGGGGTGACGCCAGACCGAAACCGGTTCGGACGCCGGCTGTTCGACCCCGTCAACCACCGCCGCAACACGGTAGGTACTGTTGATTGCCGTGGTATCGATGTACTGTGTCGCCCCGGTCAGCGGTGCAGAAGTGATCCTTGTCGAACCCCGATAGAGATGGAAGCCGATGTCCTGTCCCCACTCCGTGCCCAGCAGCCGCCAGCTCACGAAGACCTCGTCGCCGCTGGTCCGCACCGCCGTCACCCCGCGATCCAGCCATTCCATCTGGCGACCGACGGGGCGGCTCTGCCCGGCCCATGCATCAGAATCGCCGGCATCTGTGTCGCTTTCGCCGATGGGTATGCCCTCTGCCTTGGCGTCTTCGGCCAGCCTTGCCGATGCCGGATCAAGCAGATTCGATTCTTCGCCCGCCGCGGCGGACACACATAAGCCAATGAATCCCAATAAGATAAGGTTTCGCATCCACTATACCCCAAGCGGCCAATCCCTATACTTTCAAGGGATCGCACCACAAAAAAAAAGACCCGTCATTCCTTATTACGGAAAGTGACGGGTCTGGCCAAATGTAGCCCCAAGGGGATTCGAACCCCTGTCGCCGGGTTGAAAACCCGGTGTCCTAGGCCTCTAGACGATGGGGCCGGATACTCACATTATTCCATGTTGATGGCTTCGACGGGGCACTCGTCCACGCAGACGCCGCAATCGACGCACTTTTCGGCATCGACGAACGCCTTGCCGTTCTTCATTTCAATCGCTTCGCTGGGGCATGAATCCACACACGACTCGCAACCGGTACAGGTACTGGCTTCAACTTTTGCCGGCATCGTAAAATCCTTTCCAAAAGATCGATTACTTGTATTTATTAAACAGGCAGAAGAATTTACGAAATTTTTGCCCAATACTCAACAAAAATTTTATTATTTTCAACGTATTTATCAAAACAGCCCCAATATCCCCATAAAACCACGCCGGGATGTGGCTGCACACGCTGGCCTGTGGTTCTGGGTGCTTGCTGTCCGGTTCCGGCGTTGATTGGCTTTTTTTCAGTCAACAGTGATCAGTTATCAGTAAACAGTTGTTGAATAAGATCTTATGGTTTATGCAAAATAGAAAATTGGGTTCGTGTGGTCATTGTTGAGATGATAGAGGTTAGGGATTAGAGGATAGAAGATAGATATGAGTTCTTATTGGCTATTGAATAATTATCTAAACACATTACAGTTTCAACTTTGCACAGTGAAAAAACGAACGAAGCAAATTTTGCTGCCGCGACTGTCTTACAAGGCTATCTCATACCCATAGTATCGGCAGGAATACGTTCGTTTATTTGACTTTTCAAAGATGAATAAAATGCAGACTCGACCTTGGACAATGCTGATAATGTTAACAGGTTGGCTATTGAAATGAAATGGACCCAAAATCAAACCCCTACAAATTCTCCCTCCTCCTCACCCTGATTCTGTCCATTGTGATAGGTATAGCCCTATGGTATTTCAACCGTATACACCCCCTGTGGATTTACCTTCTTACCCTGAGCCTGACTATATTTTTATTTTACGGTTATGACAAATATCAGGCAATCAACCAAAATACCAGAATCCCTGAGGCAATACTCCACCTTATAGCCTTGGCAGGAGGCACAGTAGGTGCATTTGCCGGTCAGCTATTTTTTTGACATAAAACAAAGAAATTGAGTTTCAGGGTAATTTTTATTACAATTGCAATTGTACAAATAGGATTAATCTTGTGGTGGTATGCAAGAAGGGTATAAAAAAACAGGGAAATGTTTCCTATTGTTTATGTAGAATTCTCAATACCTATAGAAATAAAAACGTGTTTTTTTGCGATAAACGAAAAACAATCAAAAAACCATTTTGTCGGAAAGGAAGCGTTATGGGAAACTTAATCATTCAATTGATCAGCGGGGCTGTTGGTGGGAATATTGCAGGGGGTTTGTTTAAGAAAATATCCCTTGGTACACTGTGGAATTCTGTTGCCGGTATTGTCGGCGGTGGGATTGGAGGCCAACTGCTGGGTCTTCTGGGCATTTCCACGGGCAGCGGCGGGATGGATATCGGCAGTATTGTGGGAAATATTGCAGGTGGTGGAGTGGGCGGCGGCGTCTTGTTGGCAATCGTAGGTCTTATCAAGAAAGCCATGAGCAAATAAAACTGCCGTTGTTTCGATTGATTATGTTTTACCGGCCTGACAACTTTGCCAGTACGCACCCCTGAGCGAATGGTCTGAGAAAAGCAGAACAGAGAGGGGACACTGTCACAGCTCTGACTACTTTTCCAATGGATTTTATAAGGAAAATAAAATGACCAAACCAATGCTGATTGCTAAAAATTCCATGAATATTGAGTTTCATTTGCTTCCCCGCATGGCCAACCGTCACGGCCTGGTGGCCGGGGCTACGGGAACAGGCAAAACCGTCACACTGCAGCGAATAGCCGAGTGTCTCAGTGAAAACGGCGTTCCTGTGTTTCTGGCGGATGTAAAAGGGGATCTTGCCGGCGTCAGTCAAAAGGGAACCGAGCAGCCCAAAATCATGGAACGCATTAAACTGCTGGGTCTTTCCGATCATTGCTTCCAACCTTTTCCGGCGGCGTTTTGGGATGTGTTCGGGCAAAGCGGACATCCCATCCGGACGACGGTTTCCGATATGGGACCGCTTCTGATGGGTCGGCTTTTGGATCTCAACAAAGTGCAGACCGGCGTTTTAAACCTGATTTTCAAGCTCGCTGATGATAACGGCCTATTGCTGCTGGACCTCAAAGACCTGCGATCCATGGTCCAGTATGCCGGAGAAAATGCCTCACAATTCACTACGGAATACGGCAATATTTCCAAAGCGTCTGTGGGCGCCATTCAGAGGGGCTTACTGGAATTGGAAACGCAGGGGGGCAGTCAGTTTTTTGGTGAACCGATGCTGGATATCTTTCATCTGATTCAAACCCATTCGGATGGAAGGGGGGTTATCAATATTTTAGCGGCCGATCAATTGATCAACCGGCCGAAAGTCTATGCGACGTTTCTGCTGTGGCTCCTGGCGGAACTGTATGAGCGCTTGCCTGAAGCGGGGGATCTGGAGAAACCCAGGATGGTTTTCTTCTTCGATGAAGCCCATTTTCTCTTTGAAGACGCCCCCGAGGCCCTGCTGGACAAAATCGAGCAGGTCGTGCGGCTTATCCGGTCAAGGGGCGTAGGTGTTTATTTTATCACCCAGAATCCCCGCGATGTGCCCGACAAAGTATTAGCCCAGTTAGGCAATCGTGTGCAGCATGCCCTAAGGGCCTTCACGCCGCTGGAGCAAAAAGCCGTCAAGCTGATGGCTCAGACCTTCCGCCCGAATCCTCAGTTGGACATAGAGAAGGTGATTACGGAACTGGGCACAGGCGAGGCCCTCATTTCTTTCCTGGAAGAAAAAGGGACGCCCGCCGTGGTCGATCGTGCCTTTGTTTGCCCTCCCCAGGGCCGCCTGGGCACAATTACCCCCGACGAACGCCAGAGGATTATTCAAAGTTCGATCCATTTCGGCCGTTATGAACAGGTTATTGACCGGGAATCGGCCTTTGAAGTGATAAAAAAACGGACCGAGCAGAGAGCGGCACAAAGTCAGCCCTACCCCAGCAAACAGATGACATATCCATACCCGTCTCCGTCTCCTCGGTACAAGGAGCCGGCGCCGCGTCGAAGTCCGGGCAGGCCCAAGGACAGCTTGGGCGAAGCTTTTGCCAAAAGCGCCATGCGTACCATGGGAAGTTCACTGGGTCGTCAGATCCTTCGCGGGGTGCTGGGCTCGATCCTGGGGAAACGATAAGGTACACACCCTATCGGGGGGTGTTCTGTGTTCCCGTGCAAATTGTCGAGCAAAGATGAGGAAACAAGGTTTCTAAAAATCAGAACCTGGATTGATGACCGATCAGGTCCTGTTGAAAATCTTGCGGAGTCATAAATTTTCCGCCTTAAACGTATCTCCCTCATCTAAATTACCTGCGGTGAATCCTTTGTAAAACCATCGTTTCCTCTGCTCAGAAGTCCCATGCGTAAAACTATCCGGCACAACATATCCCTGCGCTGCTTTTTGGATACGGTCATCGCCCACGGCGCTGGCAGCATTCAACGCCTCGTCCAGATCCCCTTCTTCCAGCAGGTTCATTCGGTTAGCGTAGTGAGCCCACACGCCTGACAAATAGTCCGCCTGCAATTCAAGACGAACGAGATATTTGTTAAACTCATCTTCATTAAGCCTTGATCGGAGAGACATCACTTGCTCATTGATTCCCAGAAGTGTTTGAACGTGGTGGCCAATTTCGTGTGCAATCACATAGGCCATCGCAAAATCGCCCGGTGCCTGAAAACGTTCCTGTAATTCCTGATAAAAACTCAAATCAATATACACTTTGTGATCGCCCGGACAGTAAAATGGACCTGTGGCAGAACCGGCGTATCCGCACGCCGACTGTACACTGCCTGTAAAAAGAACCAGTTTCGGGTACTCATAATTCAAGCCCTGCTCACTGAATAACTGGGTCCAGACATCTTCGGTCTCAGCCAGCACCACGGACACAAATTGCGCCAGTTCATTCTCTTCGGCACTCGGTACATATGGTACAGTGCTTGCTGAATCTTCAAGCGGCAGCGTATTTAAGATTTGTGATGGATCACCCCCCAGAAAATAAATAGCCAGAACGATAATGATTGTCCCTATACCGCCTCCGATCAAACCTGGTTTAGGAGAAAGTCCTCTGCGGTCTTCAACGTTTGAACTTGATCGTCTGTCTTTCCAGCGCACCGTAGTCCTTGTGGATTAGTATTCAATCGCAGCCGGCAGTTTTTTGGCTTGCTCAATCCAATCGGTAACTACCGATTCTGTCGGCACACGGCGGGTTGATTTCTTCTGTTCATTCACTTCGGTCATCTTTTTGGTCAGATTGGCCGGAACACGGTTCTTAAGTTCTTTGACCGAGCCACCATACTTATCCTTTCAACTAATTCACTCCCATATCAGTTAAAAGGGCTTCGGAGGGAGATGAGGAGTTAACCCCAGAGCTCGGTTCCACCCTTACACTATTCGAGATTATACCCTAGGGGAGAATATTGGCAAGCAGATTTTGAAAATCCTCAAAAATCCGCCTTTGGAGCAAAAAAAGGAGGAAAAGCAGTCGGTGAGGCTGCCCAGGGCAAACTCCACAGACGGCAGAAGGAGCAAAATAGAGCATATCTAAAACAAACCGGCTGTCAACTCTGTTTTTTGGTCTCGCGTTGCATCGCGCGATATTCCGAAGATAGAAAGAGCGATATGGCGACAACAAAAAAGGAAATTTGCGAAAAAATAGCAGAAACCCAGAACAGGCAGGCAGATTGTACACAATCGGTCTGGGATGGGAAATGGGCGGCGTCAGGCCTGCAGGAAAATAAAACGCTGGCGGTTTTATAGAAAAGGCGGTCAAAGGATGAATCGAAGCCATATTCTTATATCCAGACCACAATTATCAATTACCGGTTTGGATACTACCGCAACGATAATCGCTTATCAAGCGGGAGATAAAACAATGAGGGAGAATTCAAAGTGGGGGAAAATTTACGCCCAAAATTACGCCCACTTGATATGCAGGACACAAAAAAAGCCCAATAATCTGCATTATCAGGCTAAAAACAAGGGTGGAAGAGGGGACTCGAACCCCCGACCCCCAGAACCACAATCTGGTGCTCTAACCAACTGAGCTACTACCACCGCAAAAATACCGAGAAAGAGTATAACGGCCCCGTATAGGCCTGTCAAGCCATGAATTTGTGATGGGGGAATTTCAGGCCGCATTTGCCGACAACAAGACACCCATAAATTTGAATCCAGCGATTATCCTATGACTATTGGCTTCGGCTGGGCCGGGCGATTCTTACCCAATCTCTGCGGGAAGACTACGGTACCAAAAAGATGTCGTCTGGATTGCAGGGCGTTTCCATGCCCCGATAGACATCCACGCCCAGCACCGTAAAGATATCGTCGCCGTTGACGATCCGTGTTGTAATAAACTCCACGGACCCGTCACTGTACAGAACGCTTTGGCCTTTATGGCGGTGGTTGGCGCTCATCATCTGGCGCAGTTGCTCGTCAAGCTGGATGCGTTCGAATTCGTTGAGCTGATGATAAACCGAAGGTTGAAAAGGGACTTGCCGGAACAGCGGGTTCAGGTCGCCAGCGATAATGCGGCGTGACTGGCGGGTCAGGCTATTAGCATTATCGTCGCACAAAAGGATAAAGCTGTAGCTGATGTTGCGGCGCAACGGGAAATCCTCCAACTCGGCCATTTGGGCGGCATTGTACTGCACCGGGATCCCTTCACTATCGCCGCCGCACACAAACACGCTGCCTTTGGCATAGCCGTCCTTGACAAGTTGCCAGACATAGCGCGTATTGGAGTGGATTTCCGGCCCTTGATAGCCGATTTTCCACCATGGTGAGCCGCTTTTGACCAGCGTTTCACCGATACGGCCATTGTGGTCGCTGCCAAACGCGGCCATGGCTTGGCCGATCTGACGGAGGTGGTCGGCACAGACGACCTGTCGGCTGCGGTCGCGCATCGCGCCAAACGACGGAAACAAGATGCCCGCCACCAAGACAACCGCCGCGGCGGTCGCCAAAACCTCAAACGCCGGCCTCCAGAAACGAACGCCAGCGGAAAGGGCGGGGACTGGTGCAGGATGATAATCGAGATTATCCTGCTCTTGTTTCAGCAAGGTTTCCAGCTTGCTTGTGCCTACCAGCCGAGCGGAGGCCGCAAGTTTGAGTCGCGCAACCGTCAACTCGGCAAGATTTTCGGGGCAGGGTTCGTATTTGAGGGTGTCCAATTCTGTCAGGGTATCTTCCAGATTGGCATAAAGACGAGCCGCCTCAGGATTGGAGGCAATCAGATCGCGCCCCCGAGAAATGTCTTCCTCATCGCCGCAGCGAAAATAAAAGTCCAAAATAAGTTGCTGATCTTCAGATTTCAGATAACCCATGATTATCGGTCCCGCGATTGGCAGCTTTCCATTTCTTCATAAAATGCACAACAGCCGTGTGCAACCGGCTCTTTACCGTCCCTATAGGTATACTGAGAATCTCGGACATATGTTTGTAGGAAAATTGTTCAAAATATGCCAAAATCAGAATTCCCCGAAGATTTTCCGGCATCTCGGCTATTACCTCCCGAACCCGGCGGGCGGTTTCGTCCTGTGAGACCTCGTCCTCGGGGGTGATTTCGTAGGAGGTCAGGATATTGACGACCTCATCTATCGACACATCCCCTGCGTCGGCCATTGTCCCCATGCTCAGCGAGGATTGCCGCTGAATCTTGCGGAGGGCGTCTTTGGCCTTGTTGGCCGCAATGGTGAATAGCCACGGCCGGAGCGGACGTTCCATATCAAAACTGTCCTGGCTGGTGTAAAGTTGCAAAAAGGTCTCTTGGAAGATATCTTCGACAAGGTCCTGCTGGCTGACAAACCGACGCAAAAAGGCGTACAGAGAATTCTTGTAGCGATCCACGATCTCGCGGAAAGCCCATTCGTGCCCTTGCCGATACTGCTCAAGCAGCTCAGAATCGGTCAACTGGCTGATCTGGTTTTTCGTATTCTCCGTATCCATAGTAGGATATAGAATCGCCTTACACGGTTTAGCCACTCTTTGGGGCCGCACTATTAGTATAGATGAATCAGACAGGCATTTGAATTCAAAAAAACGATTCTTCTGAAAAAACTGTCGCCGTCGACCGCAATTTCAGGAATTAATTGTTGCAAATCGAGCGCGGCTCCGTTAATAAGGTATTTTCTTGGCTTTCTGATTCGGGCAGGTAGCTCAGTTGGTAGAGCAACGGACTGAAAATCCGTGTGTCGGCGGTTCAAATCCGCCCCTGCCCATTTCTGAAAATCCCCGTTTTTTGCTCAATAATACGGATTTTCTGCCTTTTTCGGCCTTCGTATCCATACCCTCAAACTGTCCAGAATAGTCTACGCTGACATGCCGCTGACGCTCACATTTGTCATCGTTGACGTCAGCGGATTTCACCGGTTCGGCATGTCGGTGTCCAACCAGTGAAAAAATGTTTGCCGAAAAGTCCGCCCCCGGCAGACAGGCCAGCGCCGCCCGCTCCTGTTCCGGGAACACTTTCGCGTAAATGTTCATCGTCAATACCGGCGTTGAGTGTCGCGCGAGTCTCTGGGTGATCTTCATCGGAGTATTGCTGTTCGCCAAGAATGAGATATAGCTTACCCGTAACGAATGAAAATCAATCTTCCTTCCTTCTGCGTCCTTTGTCGGAAGTCCGGCCGCTTTGAGATCGTCCCGTACCCATTCGCTCGGCCTCGCGTGTCGGTTGAACGTGGGGAATAGCGGCGCATCCGGTGCCGGGTTCTGTATCTGCCGCCAGACCGTCAGCATCTTGACCAGGGCGGGCGTTAGCGGCTGTGCCGCGTCCTTGCCGCCTTTTGTCTTGCTCGCGTCCAGAAGGATTACAGGGTTTGCAGCGTCAAGCCGAACATCAGCCCATCGAATCGCCAGCAGTTCGCCGCGGCGGTATCCGGTCAGCCCGGCAACCATATACAAAACCGCTCGCGCCTGTCCGGTCATCGGAAAGTTTAGTTTTTTCTCGCGGACCTTGTAAAATTCCCGATCACTGGCAAAGGTCTTTTCAATCAGCGTCTGAAATTGCTCCGGTGTCAATACGCCGCGCGGCGTGAGTTCTGCGTCCACTGTTTCGAGAACGTCTTTCAGTGGGTTGTCGTCGATTCTCCTGTGCTTGCGCAGCCAGGCGGCAAACATCTTGCAAGCCGTGATGTAATTGTTCAGCGTCGTCCCTGAAACGTCCTCTTGACGATTCTGGATGAACGATTCAACATCGAAAGCGGTAATGTCGGCCACTGTCTGCCAGCCGCAAAAAGCCGCGACGGTCTTTACCCTGTTGATCGTGCCGGTGATGTGGCTTTCAGATTTCCGGCGTGTTTCCAGTGAGGTCTTATAGTCCTCGATCTGCTCCGTGATGGTCTTTACAACGGCGGGCGCTGCCGTCTCTGGTAATAGTCCCCATCCCGTCAAGGTCTTTTGTATCCGCTCCGGCTGACCCTCAAACCATTCCAGCAGGTCGGCGGTCGGCTTCTTGTCCTGATAGTCCAGCGCCAGCAGTTCCCGGACTTTCTCGGCCAGTGCTTCGCTCTTGCGGTAACTCTCAAAGGCGGCCAGCCTGTGCCGCTTGCCGTCGTTCTCTGCAAAGTCGATGTAATTCAAGCGGCTTTTGCGTCCGGTGTCCGTGCGTTTCTGTTTGCCGATCTTCATCGTTTGCCCCCCTGCGATTTGCGCTTGACCCGCTTCAGTTCCAGCCCGACAACGGCGGCGACGCGCTCGGCGGTCGTAATGCTCAAGCCCCGTTCACCCCGCATAAACCGGCTTAGCTGCGAATGGTCAACGCCGGTTTGTCGCGTGATCTCCATCAGCGGCCAGCCGGTTTCTTCAATGGCGGCTCTGAATTGCTGTTCCCAAGAATACGCATCAGATTGTTTTTTTTTCTTGCTCATAAGTCCCATCTTACGCTTAATGTCGGTTCGTGTCAATAGTCTTGTTTACTTTTTTTTCACAAAATCTGCAAATTTTTCCAGATCGTCCAAAAGCATCTTTAAAATCCCGTCGTCCCCATCGCCCCCGGTTCCCTTCTCCGCGCCCCGCAGAATCCGGCAGACCGCCCGCGCCGTCCAGGGCTTGCCCCTATGCAGCACCCCCCGACTATTCAGTGAATCGGCAATCCATCGCCCAGACCGCCCGCAAAATCGCGCGTACCGCATCGCCACGATCACAGCCTGCTCGTGCGGCGCTGCGAGCAGGCGGACACCAAAGGGCAGGCATCGGCGGGCAAGCCCCGGCCTGTCGGCTTCTGTCTTTGCAAATGCCCGCTCCATCCCGGCAGCGCAGGCAGTACCAATCGAAACGATCTCGTCTGCCGGTTTATACTTTCGTCCCATCGTCGTAACCTTTCAAAAAATCATCTGTCAGTTCATCCCCGGCCAGCCGCCGGAGTTCGTCCAGTGCCATCGCCGCCCGCTCTACGTCGGCGTCGGACCGTGCCGACCGTAAGATCAGAATGGAATTTCCTCATCATCTGCCGCCGTCCATTTGTAGGTTTGAGCTTCTCTTTGATTACGGTCTGTCTGCACCTTCTCGATGTACCCGCGATCGCAAAACACGCTCAGTATGTTTCGTGCTGTCTCACGGCTGTAACCAATGATCGAACCGGCTTTACGACTGGACATAAAAAACGTTCCATCGGGAGACTGCAAGGCCAACTCAAATAAGACCTCGAGCAAAAGTTTGATGCTGTCGGATTCAAAATCGGCTTGCTTTATCCCTCTCCCCTCATCAATCCGCTGCCGTGCCGTCATCACCGCCTGGCCGAGTACGCCGCTACCAGATGGAAACTTGACGCGACCCCACGCCGCCACGAAGTCGAACCAAGTCGGCTCAAAGTCTTTCGTCCTGATGATAGGTTGCGCCGCCTTGTGCCATTTCTCAACTGCTGGCCGGGCTTCTTCGGGTGTGTTGTATATCGCCTTTAGCCTGGCCGCCAAAAGGAAAAGCCTGTTGTTCCGTTGCCCCGGCTCTGTCGGAAGGGTCTCACGAATCGCAGCCGCCACAACACCACCATCACCACCACCCACCACCACCCCTAAACGGTTATGGGGAGTCCTGTGGAGTCTTTGTGGTGTCTTTGTGGTGTCATAGTGATGTCTTGTGGCGTCTTGTGGCAAGTTGAGGGATTCAAGGTCAATTTTTGGTAACTGCTGGCCGTTCGGCGGGGTAGTCCATCGGTAGATCGTGCCGGACGTGTGGACGCTCGGCGGTGCGACGACGTACCCGCTCGCCTTGATGTCGATGCCGTCAAGCGTCAGAGTTTTAGTCTCGTCGGTTACGGCGTAAACGTGAAAGCCCCGGCCTGTCTGAACGGTCGGCAGGGCGGCGGCAAGGTCTGGATGGTCGGCTTTCCATCGCTGATACAGTTCGGCCTCGTCGAAGTCGATCACCGTCAGCGAGCCGGATACCGCGCCGCAAATTATCCCGATGCCGTGCTGTCCTTTGACAAACCACTTTCGCACCTGCGCCTCGGTGGGGCGTGTGGACTGATACTGTTTCCACGTCTTGAGGCTCGGCTTCTTCGTCCCCGTCTTGATCGGGATGATCGACCAGCCGCGCCGCAGATAGTCCAGAGCTACGCTTAGCGTGTCCATCATTTGCCCTTCCAATGCCAAGCCCGGCGCGGCGGACAACCGGCGGCCACCCACTGCTCGACCTCGGCGCGACGTAAAAGGATTTTTCGTCCAAGCTTGATCTCCTTCGGCCCGATGCGCCCGGCGCTGCGTTGCTCGAAATAGTGCGCCCTTGAGATCTGCAACAGCTTGCAAGCGACGTTCACGTCAACCAGTAGGCTTTGATCTTCCGGGGTGAGGTGCTTATCGTTGCTCATCGCCGCCCCCTTTCTCAGCCAGTCGATCAAGCGCGGCCTGTACCGCTACGGGGTTGAATCTAAGCCGCCCATTGACGGACAAAGAAGGTATGATGTTTTCTTTAGCCAGTCGTCGTAAATATGC
>JAAYCR010000096.1 GCA_012729675.1 Phycisphaerae bacterium
TTCTGATCCACCCGGCGTTTGACCTGTCGAGATGGATGGACCGGATGTCCATCCACAATCAAAAAGACTATCTGCTTGTTTGATGTGCCTTGAGCCAATTGAAAATCGAGGTGCGTCCTACACCAAACATGCGACAGGCTTCGGCCTGAGGCAATTGTTCGTTGATAATCGCATGAACGACCCGATTTCGCAGCTCCTGCTGCGCTTGCGGAGAAAGCTTTCTGCAAGCGTGTGTTTTCATACAGATTGATACGAAGCAAAATCATATATATTCAATAAATTATGCTCTGGTTAGTAAGTGTGTTTAGTTTCACTTAACAAGCTGAAGCTTGAACTGCAAACAGTTTTTCAGTCTTCCATCCACGTCGATCCGACGGCCACATCGACTTTTAACGGCGCCGCAAGCTGCATCGCCTGGGTCATGTCGTCGGCGATCCAGGCACGATGCCGGTCGGCGTCGCGCTGGGGCAGTTCAAAGACCAATTCGTCGTGGATTTGCAGAATCATTTTAACCGGCAGTTTTTCCCGGTCAATCCGCCGGTGGATGTTGACCATCGCCGCCTTGATCAGATCGGCCGCCGACCCCTGGATAACGGTGTTGATCGCCATCCGCTCGGCCTGCGAGCGGATGTTGTGGTTGCGGCTGTCCAGCCCGGTAATCGGCCGCCGCCGCCCCAGGATCGTCTCGGCATAGCCCATCTTTTGGGTTTTTCGGATGACGTCATCCATAAACGCCCGGATGGATTTGTACCGGGCGAAATAGGCGTCGATGAACTGTTTAGCCTCCTGCTGGCTGACGCCGACACTGCGGGCCAGGCCGAACGCGCCCTGCCCGTAGATGATGCCGAAGTTGACGCCCTTGGCCTTGCCGCGCATCGCGGAGGTCACCTCGTCGAGGGAAACGCCGTAGATTTGCGAGGCGACAAAGGTGTGGATGTCGCGGTCTTCGGTAAACGCCTTGAGCAAGGCCGCATCGCCGGAAAAATGCGCCAGCAGCCGCAGCTCGATTTGCGAGTAGTCGGCGCTGAGGATGCAGCCGTCTTTGTCGGCGGGGACGAACGCGGCGCGAATCTTTTTGCCCAGTTCGGTGCGAATGGGGATGTTCTGCAGGTTCGGGTCCGACGAGCTGAGCCGCCCGGTGGCCGTGATGGTCTGGTTGAAGGAGGCGTGCACGCGGCCGGTGCGCGGGTTAATCAGCAGCGGCAGCTTGTCGATGTAGGTATTATTGAGTTTGACCAACTGGCGGTACTGCAAGAGCAGCGGGATGATGTCGTGCTGATCGGCCAACTGCTCAAGCACGCCGGCGTCGGTGCTGCGGCCGGTCTTGCCGGATTTGACGCTTTGCAGGCCGAGCCGGTCGAAGAGAATCTCAGCAAGCTGTTTGGTCGAGTCGATGTTGAACGGTACGCCCGCCAGTGCGATGATCCTGTCGCTCAGGTCGTTGATGCTGTCGGAGATTTCGTTGCTCATCCGCCGCAGCAGGGCCGTATCCAGCGATACGCCGTTGGCCTCCATCCGCGCCAGCACCTCGACCAGCGGCATCTCGACGGTCTCGAAGAGTTTTTTCAATGACGGCTGGGCGTTGAGCCGTCGGGACAGGTATTCGTAAAGCTGCCACGTCACGTCGGCGTCCTCGGCGGCGTAATCGCACGCGGCCTGTGTGTCAACCTGATCGAAGGTGCGCTGGGTTTTGCCCTTGCCGATGAGCGTGTCAATGGGAATGGGGTCATAGCCGAGAAAGTCCCGGCTCATCGCATTCATCGAGTGGCTGCCGCGATCCGGCGACAGGCAATAGGAGGCGACCATCGTGTCGAAGACCTTGCTTTCGGCGACGGCGACGGGCATCCGGGCGTTTTCCAGAATCAGCCAGTCGTATTTGAGGTTTTGCGCGATTTTATAGCGGCTTGCATCGGCCAGAATCGGTCCGACGGTCTTTCGCACGGCGTCAATATCCAGATGCGGCTGGCCCATCGGCGCCCGCACGGGAAGATAGAAGGCCTTGTGCGCCTGCCACGAGAAACTCAACCCCACCAAATCCGCCCGCATCGGGTCGATGTGCGTCGTCTCGGTATCAAAGGCAAACCGCTGCTGGGCTTTCAGTTCCTTGACAAATGCCTCCAGCTTTTGGGGCGTATCGACAAGCACATAGTCTTTGTGGGCCGGTCGTTCGGCGGGCGATGCGTGCGGCTCATCGAACAGGCTGCCCTGTCCTTTTGGCCCGGCGGACGCAGGCTTGGCCTTTGAAGGCGGCGGAGGCGATTCGGCCTTGAGTCCCATTTGCGTCAACAGACGAGTAAAGCCCAGTTCGCCGAACAGCTCGGCCAGTTTGTCGCGATCCGGCTCGGATACCGCAAACGCCGCCTCGTCAAATGCAATCGGCGCCTCGCAGTTGATCGTAACCAACTCACGGCTCAACTCGGCCTTATCTCTGTTGGCGCGCAGGTTGTCGCCGCGCTTGCCCTTGATTTCGTCGGCGTGGGCATACAAATTCTCCAGCGACCCGTATTGTTTGATCCACTCCATCGCGGTCTTGGGGCCGACATCCGGCACGCCGGGCACATTGTCGGCCGTATCGCCCTGAAGCGCCATCATATCGATGATCTGCTCCGGCGAAAGACCAGTCTTTTCTTTCAGCGCCGCCGCATCCGTTATCGTGTCGCTTTTGAGGTCATAGGCCACGACGTGCGCGTTAAGCAGTTGGAGCATATCCTTGTCTTTGGAGCAGATATAGGCGTCAATCCCTTTTTCGGCGGCCGTTTTGGCCAGCGTACCGATCAGGTCATCCGCCTCCCAGCCATCGACCCGCAGCATCGGGATACGCATCGCCGCCAGAATCTGCTCGATGCGGTCGATCTGGACGGGCATATCCTCCGGCATCGGCGGGCGGTGGGCTTTGTAGTCCGAATAGATTTTCGTGCGAAAACTCGGCGTCTTGGAATCCATCGTCACAACCAGCATGTCGGGCTTTTGACGTTCCAGAAGTCCCAGCAGCGCGGTCGTAAAGATAAACACCGCCTTGGTCGGCTCGCCCGTCGGTGCCGTCAGCGGTCGCATCGGCGCATAATAGGCCGAATAGATATGGGCATGGCCGTCGATGATGAATAATTTTGGGACGTTCTGGCTCACCTGTCGGCTTTCTAATTAAATTCTAAATTTCAAGCACTAAATTCTAAACAAATCCAAAAGATAGAAAAACAAAATATCAAAACGCATATACCCTGTTTTTGAATTTTATTCTTCTAACAATCTGATCTTGTTTATGATTTAGTGCTTCGAATTTAAGATTTCCAAATGTTATTTGTTATTCTGCATAATCCAGCCGGTCAGCTTGTCGATGCGGTCGCGGAAGTCGGCGTCTGCCTTGTACATCGTCTCGATCTTGGAGCAGGAATGAACCACGGTCGAGTGGTCGCGTCCGCCGAGATGGCCGCCGATCTCTTCCAGACTGTGCCGGGTCAGGCTGCGGGCCAGGTACATACAGATCTGCCGCGGTAGCGCGATGCTCTGGCTGCGTTTTTTGCTTTGCAAGTCGGTAATACGCACATCAAACTGCTCGCTGACGGCGCGAACAATGTCAGTCATCGCGATACTGCGCACGGCGGCGGCCTCCTGTACGCCGAGGGCCTGCTTGGCCAGCTCCAGGTTAATCGGCTGGCCAGCGGCGCGAGCGGTGGCATAAATCACCGTCAGCGCCCCTTCCAACTCGCGAATATTGGTCTTGATCTGCTCGGCAATCAGTTCAGCCACATTGTCCGGCAGCGCCAAGCCGCGCAGGTTAGCCTTTTTCTTGATGATGGCGATGCGCGTTTCGTAACTGGGCGCATCCAGCCTCGCCACCAGGCCCCACTTAAAGCGGCTGATGAGCCGATCCTCCAGTGCCGGCAAATCCTGCGGCGCGCAGTCGGCGGTCAGGACAATCTGCTTGCGATTGTTATACAGGGCGTTGAAGGTATGAAAAAATTCTTCCTGGCTCTGCTCGCGTTCGCGCAGAAACTGGATGTCGTCAATGATCAGAATATCGACGCTGCGGTATTGATTTTGAAACTCCGTCAGGCTGCCCTGTTCGATGGCGCTGATAAAGCCGTTGACGAATTCCTCACAGCTCTGAAATCGAATGTTGACGTCCGGGGCCTGCTTGCGGGCGTCATGACAGACGGCGTGCAGCAAGTGCGTCTTGCCCAAGCCGACATTGCCGTATAAAAACAGGGGGTTGTAGATCATTCCGGGGTTCTGGCTGACGGCGATGCAGCTTGCGTGCGCCAGCCGATTGCACGGACCGACGACAAAACTGTCAAATGTATAATCCGGATGCAGCCGCACCGTCGGCCGGGCGGCGGACGCATCGGGCATCGCCTCCTGCCGGCCGGTCACAACAAACTGCACCCCGACCAGATGACCGGTAATGCTTTGTGCGGCATGGGTAAACGTCGTGAGGCAGCAATCCTGCAAGTACTGCGCCCACGACGGTTCCTGACAGCCGACCTGCAGCAGCCCGCCGTCAAACGACACCGGCGTCAGCTCGTCAAACCATTTGCGGGTGTTGACTGGATCGACGGATTTGACCCGTTCCAGTATCCGATCCAGAATTTCGGTTGTGTCCTGAACGATCACGTGTATCCTTGTTTATCTTCTGCGGCTCGAAAGCCGTAAATAGTGGACTTGGTGTCTCTGAAAACCGGCAAAACGGGAAACAAATCGCCCTGCGTCGGAAAGCGAAGATGGTCCCTCTCCGCCGGTCGAAAAGAAACTTTACCGGTTGCGGCGGTTATTGTCAAAGGAATTTGCATCATTGCCCGCTCATTCGCCCAATTCTCACGAAATTGAAAAAAATAATAAAAATAATATCTTTCCTTGACTTTGTGTGTCCAAAGTCCGAAAATGAGATTGATTGATTACACAGAAATTCACTAAAAAAATGATCCGGCAAAAAGCAATTAAGCTATTGAAAGGAAAAGCGTTATGAGATTATTTGCAGCATTTATCAGTCTTTTTTTGGCTGTGGGGTATTGTGCGTCAGCGGCCGGCGAAACAGCGACCGCGGAAGTTATACGTACCGCCGATCCTGAGGCGGCCGTTGTCACCATCAACGGTACTGTAATCAAAGAAAAGGAAGTCGCCGCCGAGACCGCAAAGCAACTGGTGGTCCAGACACGGCAGATGCCTCCCGGCATGGAACTCAACGACTGGATTCGCAATCAGATTCGTATCGCTGTCGTGGATATGCTGGTGGATAAGACCCTGATCGAAAAAAAGATGACCGCTCAAAAAATCACCATTACCGAAGAGCAGGTGATTGCGGAGATTGAGAACATCGCCAAACAGCAGAATCTCGCGGTGGAAGATATACCGGCGGAAATCGCCAAACTCGGCTTAACAATGGACGACCTGAAAGGTCAAATCAAGATGAAGGTTCAGATGGATACCCTCATCGAAAAAGAGATGAAAGACAAGGACGTTAAGGACGAAGAGGTCAAGGCGTTTTATGATGATAATCCGCAGTACTTTGATCGTCCCGAACAGGTGCGTGCGGCGCATGTCCTGGTTCTGACGCAGAACAAGAGCGACGAGGAAAAGGCCGCGGCCAAGACGAAGATTGAGGATATCTTGAAAAAGGCCAAGGCAGGCGAAGATTTTGCGGCGCTGGCAAAAGAACATTCCGAAGACCCCGGTTCAAAGGATAAGGGCGGCGAGTACACCTTTACCCGCGGCGAGATGGTTCCGGAGTTTGAAGAGGCAGCCTTTAAGCTCAAAGACGGCGAAATCAGCGGGATTGTTGAGACAGATTATGGCTATCACGTCCTGAAGAAGTTGGAACATTTGAAAGCCGGGAAGGTTCCGTTTGACGAGGTCACAAAAAAAATTAAGGAATTTCTGACCCAACAGAAGCGCAGCACGTTCTGGGAAGGCTACAGCAAAAAAATGCACGACGAGGCCAAGATCGAATACTCCGAGGCCGAAAAGAAGCTTCGCGAAGAAGCTGCTCTGCCGATGATGCAGCAGATGCCGCCGCAGTAAACGGCTGTGCAGCAATGACGTATTTCAGAATCGCTGGACACAGGTAACGTGTGTCCGGCGATTTTTTTATGGATGGTCGAAGACCATTTTTTTGACCTCGACGCCCTCGACGGCGTTGAGCCTCTCGGCCAGCGTGTCGGCATTTTGGGCGTCGTCGGTCATTTCGAGCAGCAGCAGACCGCTGGGCGAACAGAAGCCCTTGTCGGCCTCGTGCAGCCCCAGCCGGGTGCGGATACTGCAGCCGTACTCGGTCAACAGGTGCTGAACCACATCGACGTGGTGAATACGGTCGGTAATGTGAACACCCAGAATGATATGCGAGTTGAGAGGCATCGTCGTTTCCTTTGCAAACAAGTGAACTCCGTCAATGTAACACACGAAATTATTCGATTATTTTAGTCTTCATAAACTGTTTTTCAAGCCAAAAAACAATTGTCTGTCTTTCTTTAAAAAATACATAGACTTAGAGACCCTGTATGTACAAAATAAGTCTTTCTCGAAAATTTCGATTTGCAGTTTTTTTGCATTGATTTTGAGGAAATCTGTTATAATGACCGTGACCATACACAACGGAGGGTTATGCTATGTTGCCGAAATATCTCGTTCGGTCGATGTGGGTTGGATTTGCGGTCTGTGCCGTCAGTCTGGTTGTCTATGCCTGGGTTCCCCTTGTTGTTGCCAATGATCCCCTTGTGCGAATGCCGGGCACACAGCCGGCGCAGGGCGTAACCATCGAAGCGCCGAACCGCTGTATGAATTGCCATGAAGGGTATGACCCGCTCATTGAGCCGGGGCACACGTGGAAAGGCGGGATGATGGCCCAAGCGGCGCGCGACCCGATCTTCTGGGCCTGCACGACCGTGGCGGCGCAGGATTCGGTCTGGGTGCTGGGCAATCCCAACGCGGCGGACTTGTGTCTGCGGTGTCATTTCCCCCAAGGCTGGATGGCCGGGCGCTCCGACCCGCCCAATGCCTCGCGGATGACCGGAAGCGACTATGACGGGGTGCACTGCGACTTTTGCCACTCGATGTACGACCCGTTCTTTGAGGCCACCTACGCGGGCACACGCGAAGGCAGCGACTGGGTCGGCTACTGGGATGAGGCCACGCCGCTGTCGGCCAGCGAGGCGCTGAAAACCTCCAATGCCGACCGCACACAGGCGGCCGGCATCAAACTCTTCAGCGGAGCGGACTTCTACAGCAAAACTTTTCTGCCCCAATACGCAACCTACACCGAGAACGCATCCGGCCAGTATTTTGTCAGCGCCACCGGCGACAAACGCGCCAGCTTTGCCGATGCCAACGCCACACACAAAATGTTCTATAGCCGGTATCACAAATCCAAATACTTCTGTGCGACCTGTCATGACGTGTCCAATCCGGCACTGGCCAACCTCGGTCTGTCCGGCCTGCCCGACCAGTCCGGCGGGACGGATTTAATCAGCGAACAGTATGCGGCGCACCGCTATTTCCATGTGGAACGCACGTTCTCGGAGTTTATGCTCTCCGCCTACGGCCGGCAGGACGGCGCGGCGACCAATCCGGAGTTTGTACAACTGACCGGCATTGACTCCGTCGCCAAATGCCAGGATTGCCACATGTTCGACGCTGTCGGTCGCGGCTGCGACAAGAAAAATGTGCCCCTGCGTCCTGTCGAAAGCGCTGCGCATCCCAACTCTGGCCTGCCGGTTCACGATATGACCGGCGGCAATGCCTGGTTTACGCATATCATGGGCAGTCTCGATCCATCCGGGCCGATTTACGATCCGGTCAACGCGCAGATACTGAACAAAACGACCGCCCAGATGACGCTTGATTTGAACGCGGGAATATCGCCGATAAATAACGGCGCAGCGCTGGCGGCCGCCGTCGAGCGCGCCAAAGACCAGCTTCGCTTTGCAGCGACGATCAAAGACCTGCACTACGACCCGGCCACCGGCGAGTTGACGTTTAAAGTACAGAACAACACCGGCCATAAACTCATCAGCGGCTTTCCCGAGGGGCGACGAATGTTTTTGAGCATTACCGCATGGGTCAACGGTCGCCCGGCATGGCGCGTCAATCCGTATGATTACGCCGTCGGAACGCTCAAGGGCCTGTCGCTGGAGTCCGCACCGGCCTCGCCGCCGCTGGGGGCGGGTGAGGTCTATGTCGATGAACTGGTCTATGAGGCCGCGATGAAAAGCGACCTGACCGGCGAGGACAAGACGTTTCATTTCGTGCTGGCCACCGGACGTTACAAAGACAACCGCATCCCGCCGAAGGGCTTTGACTTGGCCGCCTCGTATGAGCGCATCGCACAGCCGGTCTGGCACGGCGTGGACGCACCGGACTATTTCAGCGCCGATGAATACGCCGACGGGTATCATCAAGTCGCCCTCAACGCCCCGGCCAACGCCGAGTACATCACGGTCGAGCTGTACTATCAGGGCACCAGCCGCGAATACGTGGAGTTTTTGCGCGACCAGATCAACGGCACAGGCAACACCCTCAGCAGCCCGACGCCCTCCGGCGAGGCGAATGCGTATATCATCCAGACCGATCCGTTCTTTCAGCAGTTGCGGGTGTGGGGCGATATCCTCTGGGACTTGTGGGTACACAACCACGGCATCAACGGCAGCGGCAAGGCCGTCGCCGGCATCGTGCCGTTTCAGATGACCTCGGCGGTGTGGGGAACCGCTCCGCAGTTGCCGCGTGCGGACTTGAGCGGCGACGGGGCGGTGGATATGGTGGACTTTGCCGCCTTTTCCGACGACTGGCTGCGCACCGGCTGCGTGGATCCCACATGGTGCGACGGCTCGGACTTTACCCGCAGCGGCACGGTCGAACTGTCGGACCTGCTGATCCTGGCCGACGAATGGCTCCGCGGCAAATAATTGCACCCTGCCCCTAACGGATGTGCGTGAGAGCAGATTAACCAAGACAATTGAAGGAACTATAAAGGGCGAAAGATTCTTGACACTACCAAAGCCGTACATTTACGGCGGGTGGCCTCGGTGAGATTGGATAATAATCAATCGTCAATCGTCAATAGTCAATTGTGTGTGGCACCTTCAAGCGCAGCTTGTGGGTGCGGGGGACTGCAATTGATAATTGCTTATTGATTATTGAGTATTGTTCTGGTGAGACTGACGGACACGGGAGAAATTTAAAATTGCCGATTTCAGATTTCCTATTGGGGGTGGAATTTTTTGTTTTAAAGGGCGAACACGCAGGTTCGCCCCTGTGTGAAAAAACGTATCACGGCCATCTTGGCCGTGCTTTTTTATCACGGGCAGGATGCCCGTGCTACGGCAATCTGCGTTCATCGGCGCAATCGGTGGTTTTGAGGTTATTAACAAGCTGAAGCCTGGACGACGAACGGTGATGGGCTAAAGCCCATCCTGCGTTATTTGGCGGGTACAGGTTACCCTGTGGCGATTTCCCATCGGTCTGCTGCGCAGAGCCGATGCCACCCATTGACGTTTTATAGCCCATCCGGCGAAGCGGAAGGATGAGGGGATGCGGGAGCGCATTATTGGTCCACGGCCTTGCGGCCGAGGCTGCAACATAACGCCTGCTGCGCAGGCTTTTTTGGATTGACGAATGACGAGGGACGAGGGGAATTAAGAATGAAGAACTCAAAACTTCTCTCCCCTCTACTCTCTATCCTCTATCCTCTATCCTCTGACTTCCGTCTTCTGTCCCCTGTAATAACAAGCTGAAGCTTGCACTGCGAACGTAATTGACTATACTGTAGCGTATGATCTATAAACCTTACGGAATGACGGGGCCGTCGGTCAGTGCGGTCGGGTTCGGCGGAATGCGGTTTGATACGACGCAGGCGGACGCGAAAAATGCCGAACTGCTGTGCTATGCGGTGGATAGGGGGATTACCTATCTGGATACGGCGCCGGGGTACTGCGACGACCGCAGCGAGGACATCTTCGGGCGGGCGGTCAAGATGCTGGGCCGCCGCCGTGAGGATGTGTTTCTGACCACCAAGGGGATGCCGGAAAGCAGTCCCACGGCCGACAAGGCGCGTCAAGCGGTGCAGAAATCGCTCACCCGGCTCAAGACCGACTATATTGATTTTTATCACGTCTGGTGTATCCGGCGGATGGAAGAGTATGAGCTGGCGATGCGGCCCGGCGGCCAGTATGAGGGCTTGATGCAGTGCAAAGAAGAAGGGCTGATTCGCCATATTGTCGTCTCGACCCATCTGCGCGGGCCCCAGGTCAAAACCCTGCTGGAAAAGAATGAATTCGAAGGCGTGCTGCTGGGCGTCAATATCCTCAATTTTCTGTATCGCTGGGAGGGCGTTGTGGCGGCGCATCAACAGGAGCTGGGTGTCGTCGCGATGAACCCGCTGGCCGGCGGCGTGATCCCGCAAAATGAAAAGACACTGGCGTTTCTGGCCGACGACGGCGAAACGCCGACCGAGGCGGCCTTGCGCTTCTGTCTCAGTTGTCCGCAGATGACCGTCACGCTGCCCGGTTTTACCACGCGCGGCCACATCGACACCGCCTGCCGCGTCGCCGACCGGGCCGAACCGTTTACCGATGCTCATATCGAGCGCATCCGGGGGCATCTGTCCAAGAATATGGACACGCTCTGCACCGGCTGCGGCTATTGCATGGGCCGCTGCCCGGTGGAGATTCCCGTCGCCGGGTATATGCAGTACTACAACGACAAGCTGCTGGGCGGCAAAACCGATGTGGAAATGGCCAAAGAACTGGACAATCAAAAGAAATTGGGCTTTCTGGTCGGCGCCCGCCCGGCCGGTGACTGCGTCGCCTGCGGCCGCTGCGAAACGGCCTGCACGCAGCACCTGGACATCGTCCGCCGCCTCAACACTCTGGCCGAATGGGAACAACAGCCTGCTTGGCGAAAATAAACCGATGGTCCGTATCCGGCGATTTCAAAGAACTGCTCGTATTGTTAAACGCAAAGAAGATTGAAGAAGATGAAATGGCCTGACATCGCTGCGTTCGTGGTTGCCCACACAGTTGCGGCAGGCACCTACCTTGTGCTGTTCCTCGTTGTTCCAGTCCTTTTAGGCCTCGTCGCGGTCACCTTGCTGCTGATCGGAGGCATCATCACGGGCGACATGGGCGGCCCCCTTTTCCTGCCCGGAGTGTTCTTCCTTGGGTTGACCTACGCCGGCTGCGTTGCCGCATTCGGAGTACTCCTCTTCTTTCTCACAGGCGGTATTCAACTGCTCCGCCGTCGTGTCAGAGTCTCTGTCTGGGTCCCTGTTGTGGTGGTTTTTCCTGTTGTATTCACGTTCCTTGTCATGACTCGATTTGGAGGAGTCTTACTCAGTTTGGCCGTGTCCGCAGGCTTTGTGACTTACTGGCTTGCGTTTTCCGGATCAGATGCCGTTCTAAAGTGGGCCAGGAGTGGGAATATGTATTCCTTTTAAACAAAATGAATACCTTTATGGGTGGTGCCTCTATTAATTATAAATCGTCATTCGTCAACCATTACCCTCCTGCGAAAGAACCTGTTTTATCTTGCATTATCCCCGAGCCGCACCCCATACAGAAACATTCTCCTTTAGGGGCTTTAGCAATGAAATGACCTGTCATATTAATAATTTCAATGTCACCGTGGGTGCTGACAATATTAATATTTGCGCTGCTGGGAAGCATAACAGCATAGCGGATGCTCAACTGATGTTTTTTGTTATCCCAATCGTCCGGTCTGGATACTTCCACGGAATAGTTCTCACCATCCTGAACAAGTTCCAGTTGCAGTTGTTCCTTGGCTAGTGTGCAGGCTTCGGCAAGCGTAGGTGCCGAGACCCACAAGAAAGCCCGAACATCACATGTTTCATATCCCTCTACACCTACAATCGTAATTGATTGATCTGAGATCAATGAAAAGTTCATTCCCTCCGACATGGGAATACTAATCTTTTGTGAGTGAATGCCGGAATAGCATTGGCAACCGGACATCAACAGAAAGCAAATGACAAAACCTATCGGAAGTAATAATCTCTTCAGCCGACATTTCCCATTGAAGCTTTCACAAAACATTATACTACCCTTTCCGATTCTGAACTGACATTTCCCATTGAAACGATCAAAAAGCACGATTTTCTCCTAACAACATCAACAATTCTACAAAATTCGCTATCACTGGGTCAAGAAAAAACCCATTCCATGCCCGGTTTTCCTCAAAATCCTGTAAATATACGGTTCGGGTTTCAAATTTTTATCCAGCAGGACTTCGGTAACGGCGTCGATCATCGGCGGCGGGCCGCAGAGGAAGGCCTGATGCCCCCGCAGGTCGTCGGGCAGGTATTTGTCCACGCTAAATCCGGTTTCGCCGTCCCATGGCTCGTTGTCTTTCATCTCGGAGAGGGCATTAATGACCTTGAAATGCGGATGCTTGGTTGACAGTTCCTGAAACATCTCCGGATAAAAGACATCGTCGGTGGAACGGCAGCCGAAGAACAGCCAAACAGTGATGTCTTTCGGGACAAAGCCTTCAATCAGATATCAGCTTTTAATGCGTTCTGTTTTTGTTCACGGCGATAAAATATATAGGACAAAATGATCAGAAGAACGGTGATCGACAACACCGGGGCCAGAACGAAGACGATTGCATAATCATTCCATAGGGCCCCTAACAACACGATACAGGCGGCAGATTTGAATAACAGTTCGCCCCAGTGGTGTGTTTGCATCCAGACCTGTTTGCTGCTGAGCGTCCACGGGGTTCGGATTCCGATGGCCCAGTTGGGGCGTAATTTGCCCATCAACGAACCCAGTCCGAAGATAAGCACCGCTATCATCACCGGCACCAGCACGTTGATACGGACTTGAAAGCCCAGATTCCAACTGATGATGTGCGCCTGAACAACAAACAGAAAACCGAGAAAATACAGAATAGCCGTGTTATAAATCCCGCGAAACGTTTCGATGTTGCGTTTGAGTGGATCGATCTGTGCCAGCACAAGCAGCAATGACACAATTGCCAGAGCAATCATCGGCAGCATCAGCAGTCCCGCTGTTTTGGACGTATAGCCGTCCACCTGTCCCTGAGCGTTCCAGTGCGTGGCCAGGCGGTCGGGCAGGCGGGGATAGAAAAACAGGCTTAAGCAGAACATTCCGAGCACACACAAAAATATCAGCCACGTTGAGTAGTGTACTTTCATTGGACAACCTCCTTAATCAAAACATAATAGAACGGCGACTGATGACGCAGCAAGACGTCTCCGCTGTGCCATTCAAAGAACAGATAATGCTGTCCGTCAATGGATCGAATTTCATATTTGGCATGACTGTTGTTCTCGGGGTGAAAGATGTCGCCCTGCGTCCATTTCCACGGCCCGGAGGTCGTGCCGTCCGGATAAAAAGTCAACTGTTTCAGACCCAATTCGTCTGTCCATGCCGTATTTCCCGGGTCAAAGGCATCGGGGTTTTCTACAATATCAACCGATTTCCAATTGCCCACAAGCACTGCATCCGTCCGGAACGCCGTGTGTTCCGCATGGGACGGCTCCAGATACGCTCCGGTTGACAGTATCCAGGCAGCGACTCCGATCAGCAGGACGACAAATGCGACATCAATCAGACGATTCAGGCAGAGCCAGGAGGACGATACCGGCGGCGTATCGCAGGAGTGAAGATTGCGGTGTTCCATGCTGAGCAATTCGGCGTAATCGTGTGCCGGCCCCATATCCTGTATAATCGCACCAAAGCGCTCGGGGGTTTGCTGATTTGGCCCAAGCTCGCTGCGTCGCTGATCCAGATGGGCTTCGACATCCCGCATGATGTTGGTCCGGAGGGCGTCATCGACGGAATCCAGCGTCTCAGCGATCTGGGCGAGATACTGATTCTTGATTGTATTCCATGTATTTGATGGATTCATGATTCTTCTCCTCGGCGGATATCCCGGATTCCGACAATCAACTCATCCCAGCGCTCATTCATTTGTGCAGGACGGCATCCCTTTATATAGTCGCGGCACAGCCGCCTCCGACTTTTTTATTTTTTCCTTTTTATTCATTATCTGAGCTCCCCGTCATTATACCCACCCCCGCGACAGCGGGAAATCGAAAAAAACCGCAAATTGCTTCAATGTATCCTGTTTTTTCCGTAATCCCATCTTCTGGCTTCTGTGTTCCGATTTCTGTCTTCTGCCCCCAAAATCTGCGCAATCTGCGAAATCTGTGGTTTCTTTGTCCTTAACTCCATGCTTCGAACAGATTTTGTTTGCCATTTACCAAACTTTTCGCTATAATACCCCCCGCATCGGGCACATCGCCCGGCAGGAGGATTCTATGACCAGAACATTTCGACCCGATTCAAAACCAAGAACTCAAAACTACGAACTACGAACTCTATCTGTCCTCAGCGTCCTCGGTAGTAAGAATAAGTAAAATTCGACCTTCTGACTCCTGACTCCTGACTCCTGACTCCTGAAAAATGAACAAACAAACCCAATTTCCACTTTTGCAAAAAACATAAGGTCATATTTCACATCTGTTTACTGATAACTGACAACTGTTGACTGAAAAAAACAAACCCAAAACAAAGCCAATCTTGGGCCGAAATTGAGTCTCACGCACCACCGGATTGGGAAAACTTGAACCATTGAGCGTCAATGGTCGATATATCTGTATTGTGTCGCATCTATGATTATGTTGTTTATGGAGATATTGATGACAGAATACGGAAAAATGGGCGAAGAGACGTGGCGTGTGTTTCGGATTATGGCCGAGTTTGTGGAGGGCTTTGACGAGCTTTCGAATATCGGGCCGGCGGTGTCGATTTTCGGGTCGGCGCGGGAGCCGGCGGGGTCGCCGTACTATAACCTGACGGTTGAGACGGCCAAGGCGGTCGGCAAGGCGGGCTTTTCAGTCATTACCGGCGGCGGCGGCGGGCTGATGGAAGCGGCCAACAAAGGCGCCCGCGAGGCGGGGGTTCGGAGCGTCGGGCTGAATATCGAGCTGCCGCACGAGCAAAAGCCCAACACCTATCAGAATTTGTCGCTGAATTTTCGCTACTTTTTCTGCCGTAAGGTGATGTTCTTGAAGTATGCGCACGGTTTTGTGGTGATGCCGGGCGGGTTCGGCACGATGGACGAGTTTTTTGAGTCGCTAGTGCTGATCCAGACCCTCAAACAGGCGTATTTCCCGGTGGTGTGCATGGGAACAACGTTCTGGGGCGGGCTGATCGATTGGATCCGCGAGCAGATGCTCCGGGACAATCAATATATTAATCCGGAGGATATGAATGTGTTTTCTGTGACCGACGACCCGGACGAAGTGGCGCAGATCTTTGTGGATTTTGAAAAGAAAAACGGCAAAGGCGGACTGAGAGAGCCGCGCGGAATTCGCAAACCGGTTAACGGAACGCAGCAATAACGATGAAAACATTAACGGTCATCAAGAATGTGATTGTGCTGGCGGTGGTCGCCTTGGCTGCCGGCGGTGGGTATCTGATGTGGCAGCAGTTGACAGTCAATGAGACGGTCGAGCGGCTGCTGGTCGAGAACACGACGCTGCGTGAAGCGATTACGAACCTGACGACCGAGACGCAGATCGGCTACGCAAAGGTAACGGGGCAGGAGATACGCGACGACGTACTTTATACGCGTATTCTGTTTGTTGAGACCGATCCGCAGGATATGACGCAGCGGGTCTTGCAGAAAGAGTATGAGATCGAAGGCGATATGGCGCATTTTGATGCCCTGATCGTGAAATTTACCGAGCCGATGGTCATGGATGGGGGTGAGCGGGCGATGTATCTGTGGCGGCGGGTCTATGGTGAAAAGATGCGGCCGGAAGACGGGTTTGCCATCCAGACGCCTTTTGACGAACCCCAGCGCTACGCCGCCATCGGCCAAAAACTCTCGCTGGCCGAGCGGGACCAGTTTTGGAATGAGATTTGGGACCTGTCCAACGACCCCAAAAAACTCGAAAGCCAGGGCATCCACGCCATCTTCGGCAATGTCGTCTATAAACGCCTCCGCCCCGGTCTGATCTACGTTTTCAAGATCAACGCCACCGGCGGCATTTATCCCGAAATGGTACCGGAACTGTAATTAGGGAAATTCAAAATTCGATGTTTGTAGTTCACACTTTAGTGTGTTGTGCACCAAAAAAACAAGCTAAAGCTTGAACCACGAACGCCGTTTTCACACACATATTATTCCCGCCAGTGGCCGGTGAAGACTTCGGTGGCCGGGCCGGTCATATAGACGCAGTTGTCCTGCTGGCACCAGTTCAGTTGAAGGTCGCCGCCGGGCAGGTGGGCGGTGACGAGGCGTCGGCACTTGGCGGTCAGGACGCCGGCGACGGCGCAGGCACAGGCGCCGGTGCCGCAGGCCAGCGTGATGCCGCTGCCGCGTTCCCAGGTTATCATCGTGAAGTCGTCCGGGCTGTCGGCCTTGACGAAGTGGACGTTGACGCGCTCGGGAAACAGCTCGTGGCGTTCGATGATGGGGCCAAGTCGCGGCAGGTCGATGCTATCGAGATGTTCACAGAAAAAGACGGCGTGCGGGTTGCCCATCGATACGCAGGTCATGGACAGTTCCTGATCGTCGATGGGCAGCGGCAGGTTGACGACGGTGGGGGTGTCGGCAGCGACGGGGATTTGGGCGGCGTCGAGGATGGGCTGACCCATATTGACGCAGACGCGGCTGACCCGGCCGTCCGGCCCGATTTCCAGCCCGACGGTGAGAATGCCCCGGCCGGTTTCGATGCGCAACGAGGCGGGGAAGGTTCCCTGGCCGGGCAGCGAAAATTCGGTGTCGGTGCGGGCTAAGTTGTGGTCATAGACGTACTTGGCGACGCAGCGGATGCCGTTGCCGCACATCTGGGCCTCGGAGCCATCGGCGTTGAACATCCGCATCCGGGCGTCGGCGATCTCGGACGGCTCAATCAGAATCAACCCGTCGGAGCCGACGCCGAAGTGCCGGTCGCTGATGCGTACAGCCAGCCCGGCCGGATCGGCGACACCCTGCGAAAAGCAATCGACATACACATAATCGTTGCCCAGCCCGTGCATTTTGGTAAACTGCATAAAATTCACCTTAAATAATAGAAGTCAAATAATCTCCTGCAAGTATAGCCGCTGTTGCCCTCCAAGGCAAGCAGCAGTCCGGGACGAAAGTCAGGATAAGCTTCCTCCAGAACGCCGCAAGTCTTTTCGCTGGTTTTCCGTTGCTCCTCAAACCGGCGTCTGGTATAAGAAGCATTCAGCACGTGGTCAACGCAGCTCATGGGCGGGGCGACGATCCCTGTGGGGTAATGTAACGTCAATATTCAGAATTATTTAGGAGTCAACGCATGAATGTTTTTCGCAGCATCACAATGGCGGTTCTGGCCGTAACGGGTTTATTTGCGATGTCGGGGCGAGCCGACCAGCAAAACTCCGACTCCGAGGTCTTTTTGTTCAGCTATTTCCGCGGCAACGGTGATACCGGCCTCTATTTTGCCTATAGCGAAGACGGGCTTAAGTGGACCGCACTGAAAAACAATCAGTCCTTTTTGAAACCCCAAATCGGAGGCAAACTGATGCGCGACCCCAGCATTGTCCAAGGGCCGGACGGCACGTTCCACATGGTCTGGACGACCGGTTGGTGGGACAACGGCATCGGCGTAGCCCACTCCAAAGACCTGATCAACTGGTCGGAACAAACGTTTCTTCCGGTGATGAAACACGAGCCGACTGCTAAGAATTGCTGGGCGCCGGAGATTTATTATGACGAGGAAACGGAAACCTTCTTGATCTGCTGGGCAACCACGATCCCGGGCAGGTTCCCGGAAACCGAACGCGAGGACGACGACAACAACCACCGGATGTACCATGTGGCGACCAAGGACTTCAAGACCTATACCGACACCGCGCTCTTTTTCGAGCCGGGCTTCAACGTCATTGACACCTTCATCATCAAGGACAGGGAAAACAAGCGATACGCGATGTTTCTAAAGGATGAGCGCAAGGCCCCCGTCGCCCAAAAGAATATCCGCGTCGCGTTCGCCGACAAGGCCGCCGGCCCCTACGGCACGGTCTCAGAGCCGATCACCGGCGCATACTGGGCCGAAGGTCCGACCGTCCTGAAGATTGAGGGTCGGTATATCGTCTATTTCGATAAATACACGCAGGGACGCTATGGCGCAGTCGCCTCGCGCGACCTGAAGAAATGGGAAGATATTTCTGACCAAGTGCAGTTTCCCCGCGGCGCACGGCATGGAACGACCTTTGCTGTAAGCCGCGAGATTCTTGAAAAACTCAAGGCCGTCGATCCCGACTGACGGTTCGGCAAGATTCCTTGGACGTTCAAGATGATTCCGGTCGGATTTGACACGCGGGTGGAACTGGCGAAGCCCATTCTTCGCATCTGCTGATCTTCGAGCGGTTCCGCTCGCTAAAAAAGGGAGGTGCGGACTTTGTACCAGCTTGTTACATTCTGTTTTTTTGGGCGGTCTGCAACGTTTTTGTGGAAAAAGGGGGGGCGATATGCTATAAAGATGGGTTTGAATTGAAAAATTGAAAGGTCTTATAGTTATGTTTGCGATAATCAGCGATATCCATTCGAATCTTGAGGCGTTGACGACGGTTCTGGACGACATTGCGCAGCGCGGGATCAAGACTATCTATTGCCTCGGGGACGTGGTGGGATATGCGGCCAACCCGAAGGAATGCCTGGATTTGGTCATTGAGAAGACGGAACACTGCCTGATGGGCAACCATGACTATGCGGCGTTGTATGAACCGACGAACTTCAACGCCGGGGCCGAGTCGGCAGCGTATTGGGGGCGCAAGGTGCTGGAACAGGAGACCGACCGCGAAAAAAGCGACAAGCGGTGGCGGTATCTGGGGTCTCAGCAGATGCGGTGGACCCTTCAGACCAAGTTGAATGGCGTGGTTGCGACGCTGGATTTTGTGCATGCCTCACCGCGGCGGCCGATCAATGAGTATGTGTTTCCGGACGACGTTTATACCACCACGGGCAAGATGACGGCATTATTTGAACGGGTTAAGCACATCTGTTTTGTGGGGCATACGCACCTGCCGGGCGTGTTTCTGGAGGATCCGGACTTTTATTCGCCGGAGGAGATGGGGGGGAGGTACCCGATCATCGCGGACGAGAAGGCGATTATCAATGTCGGTTCGGTGGGTCAGCCGCGCGACCGGGACAATCGGGCCAGCTATGTGTATATCGAGGACAACTACGTGCATTTTGTGCGGCTGGAGTATGATTACAGGACGACGGCGGATAAGATTTATGCCGAGCCGGAATTGGACGACTTTGAGGGCGACCGGCTGGCGGACGGACGATGATGTTAAATGTTAAATGGCAAATGTTAAATGTGATTGAATGCAGCACGAGATTAAGGCGAAAGCGGATGAGAAATAGGGCGGTTGTTTTTTGTGGATGTGCGGCTGTTTTGGCGTTGTGTGTCGTGTCTGCGCGGGGGCAACAGGCGATTGGGGCGGCGGACAGTATTGATCTGTCGGCGGTCAGCGGGCCGGAGCAGACGGTCACACTGGGTGCGGTGTATCCGGATGATATTCGGCGAACCAAAGACGAGAGCCGATATAAATTCCAGATCGAGCTGACGACGCTGGGGGCGGCGGTCAAGACGGCGACGCTGAGCGAGTTTGACAATCGGGACATCCGCAACCGGCAGCCGCAGGTTTTGCTGGCGCCGCTGGGCAACGATAGGCCGGTGTATTCGCTGGCCAATACGGCGCTTCGGGTGGCGCCGGCAGGGGCCGAGCGGTTTGCGGCGCGATCGTTTCCGCTGGATCGGCTTAATTGGCGTCTGGTCGAGCAGAACCAGCGGGATACGGCGATGTTTGAGGCGGAGTTGCTGGACGTCGAGATGCGCGAGCCGACGTTGCGGCTGACCAAGACGTATCAGGTGCGGCCGGGCAGCTATGATGTGGTGTTTGAACTGACGGCGGAGAATCTGACTGATACGCCGCTTCAGGTGATGATGGAGATGCGGGGGCCGGTGGGGCTGGGGCGCGAAGATGTGCGGGAGGATGTGCGGAAGATTCTCGCGGCGTATAAGAAGGATGCCGAGATCGAGACCACGATGCTGCCGGCGCTGGAGATTCGTCGGGCCGAGCGTGGAAAGATTCGGCCGGAGACGGGGGTTTTTACACGATTAAAGAAACCGTTTTCAAAGCCTGTGCCCCCGGAGGAACTGCTTCGGATGGCGGTGAAAAACGGCCAGCCCCCGTTGTTGTGGACGGCTGCGACGAATAAATATTTTGCAGCAATTGTGCGCCCTGTCGGCGAGGCGTTGACGGCGCCGGGGCCGGTGCGGTTCGGACGGGCGACGTTTTATGATGCGGAGCTGATGGCCAATGAGCCGGCTGAGAATGCCGGGGCGGCGGGGATTTTGGAGACCGAGGCGTTGACGCTGTCGGCAGGGGGGCGACAGACACTGACGTTTGAGATGTACCTGGGGCCGAAGGATAAAAGCATTTTCGAGGCCAACGAAACGTATCAGACGCTGGCGTATTTTCTGACGATTGATTTTCGCGGGTGCTGCTGTCCGACGTCACTGATCGGGCCGCTGGCCTTCGGGATCATCTGGCTGATCAAGACGCTCTATACACTGATGGGGCCGCTGGGCAACTACGGGGTGGTGATCATTTTTCTCGTGTTTCTGGTACGGCTGATTCTGCATCCGGTGACCAAACGCAGCCAGGTGTCGATGATGAAGATGCAGAAGCTCGGCCCCAAGATGCAGGAGATTCAGAAAAAGTACGCCAACAACAAGCAGGAAATGCAGCGCAAGACGATGGAGATGTATAAGGAGATGGGGGCCTCGCCGGTGGCGGGGATGCTGCCGATGTTTTTGCAGATGCCGATTTGGATTGCGTTGTGGACGGCGGTCTATACGAGCGTCGATCTGCGGGGGCAGGCGTTCTTGCCGTTCTGGATTACGGATCTGGCCGCGCCGGATCATTTATTCCGGTTTCCGTTCGGGCTGGCGATCCCGTATTTCGGCGAGTATCTGAACCTGTTGCCGCTGCTGATGGGCGGGGTGATGTTCGCCCAGCAGAAGCTGATGCCGACCTCGCAGGCCTCGGCGCAGGCCAACCCGCAGGTGGCCCAGCAGCAGAAGATGATGATGATTATGATGCCGCTGATGTTTCCGTTCTTACTGTATCACGGACCGTCGGGCGTGAACCTGTACATTATGAGCAGTATCGGCGCCGGTGTCATCGAGCAGATGGTCATCCGCAAGCACATCCGCGAGCGGGAGGAGCTTGAGGCGCAGGGTACGGTCCCCGTCACGGCCAAAACCGGCGGCAAACTGAAAAAGAAAAAACCGAAACCGATGTATAAGTTCGATAAGTCGTAAGTAACGAAACGATTGATTGAAACCAAGAAGAACATGAAGTTCATGAAGACAAAAATTATTTCAAGCTTCATGTTCTTCAAGTGCTTCATGGTTTATTTATGTTGAATGATCAGATCATTGTTGCCGTTAGCAGTGCCGCGGGGGGGGTAGGTGAGGTTGCGCGGCGGATTGTGCGGCTGTCGGGTGCGGGGGTGTGGGAGGCGCTGGAGGGGGTTATTGATGCGCTGCCTGAGGGGCGGGGCAATACGGTCACGACGTGTCGGGTGCGGGTGTGTGAGGGGGTGGAGATGGATGCGGTGTTGTATGGGTTTCAATCGCCGCAGTCTTATACCGGTGAGGATATGGCGGAGCTTCATCTGTGGGCGGCGGGGGATGCAGTGGAAGCGTTTTTGGGACGGATTTGCGGCGACGACGGGTGGCACCTTCAAGCGGAGCTTGTGGCTGATGACGATAAGCGATGGGCTAAAGCCCATCCTACGCGAACCCGGCGTTGTGCAGTGCGGCTGGCGCAGCCTGGGGAGTTTACGCTGCGGGCGTATCTGAACGGCAAGATGGATTTGACGCAGGCCGAGGCGGTGGCGCAGATTGTGTCCTCGGCCAACAGCCTGCAACTGGCGGCGGCGGAAAAACTCCTGCACGGGCGGTTTTCCGAGACGATTGCGCGGGTGCGGGGTGAAATTCTGGAGGTTTTAAGCCTGATTGAGGCGGGGCTGGATTTTTCGGAAGAGGACATTTCGTTTATCTCCTGCGAACAGGCCGCCGGTCGCATCGCTGCGCAGCGTACAGCGCTGCAGGGGCTGCTGGACGGCAGTGTGCGGCTGGAGCGGATGATCGATCTGGACGCGGTGGGTCTGGCGGGGCTTCCGAACGCGGGCAAGAGCAGCCTGTTGAATGCCTTGCTCGGCACGCAGCGGAGCATTGTCTCGCCGGTTGAAGCGACGACGCGGGATGTGCTGACAGGCGTGCTGGAGATGGGGCGGGTCGGTTGTGTGCTGTTTGATTGCGCTGGACTGCTGCCCGATGCAGAAAAACGCCAGGGGGTGGATGAACTAGCTCATCAGGCGGCGGTCGATGCCTTGGGGCGGGCGGAGTTGGTGCTGTTTTGCATCGACGCGGGAAAGCCGTCGTTTGAGATGGAACTGCGGATACGCACGGCGATCCAGGCCGAATCGATTATCCCGGTGGCGACCAAGGCCGACCTTGCGGATGCGGCGGCAATGGGGCGGCTTGAGCAGTTGGCCGCGGCGCATTTCAAGATGCCGCTGTGTGTAACCAGCGCAAAGACGGGGCAGGGACTCGCGGCGTTGAAAGAATGTATTGAAACGGCGCTGATTAGCGGTCGCGGCGGCGAGCAGGGGGCCGACCGGTTGACGCTGAACCAGCGACACGCCGACCGGATTGGGGAGGCGGTTAAGGCGATGGGCGAAGTAGCCGATGAAATGACGGCCGGACGCGAGGACACGGCAGCAATGCTGCTGCGGCAGGGGTATGAGACGCTCGGCGGGTTGGAACGGGAAAATGTCAGCGAGAAAATCCTCGACAGCATATTCTCACGATTCTGTATTGGAAAGTAGTGACCGTGTAAATCAAAGATCAAAAATAAAAAATCAAAATGACAACGGAAGAATCAAAAAATAGAGCTTTCATACAGCGTTTTCCTGCGGAAATACGCCCTCTTGTTGTATTTTTTTGGGGGTGTTGCACTCTTTTGTTTTTGAAATTTGATTTGTATTTTTAATTTTTGCTTTTTAATCTTTATTCTGGATTATTGATGGCGAAATTGACGGTATTGACCGGCGCGATGCGCGAGACAACGTTTGAGCTGACGCCTGCGCGGGGATGGGCCAAGATCGTCGGGCGCGGGGCCGAGGGGGTTGACATCCGCATTCCGGACGCGGTCGTGTCGCGACGGCACGCGGAACTGTCGTTTCGGGATGGGCAATGGATGGTCCGTGATCTGGAGTCGTCCAACGGGACGTTTGTCAATGAGTTGCGCGTTCAGGGGGGGGGGCTGCTTAGAGACAACGACCAAGTTCGATTCGGGTCAACGGTGCTGTTGTTCGAGGGAGATTCCGACAAAAAGACAACCGATTCACAGGTTGTTTCAGAGGGGCCGGTTGAACTGGAGTATGACCCCGGCGAAACGATGATCGCGGTGGCGTTTGAGTCGCTGCATTCCAAGCAGACCGCCCGCCAGCGCAAGCGGATTTTGGAGGCGGGGCAGGCGGCGCTGAATATGTCGCACGGGGTCAAGAATATCCTGCAGGCGCTCCGGTCGGGGCAGGACGTGGTCGATGACGCCTTTGGGTACAACGACATCGAGCAAGCGAAAAAGGGCTGGGCGATCCTTAAACGAAATCTGGACAAGATGCAGAAGGTCGTGCTGGATATGCTCAAGTTCAGCCGTGAGATGCCGCCAAAACTGCAACCATGCCAATTCAATCGGCTCGTCGAGTCGGTGGCCGAGATTCTGCGGCCGCAGGCCGATCAGCGGCAGATTGCCCTCTTGCTTCAGTTGGATGAACATATCGGCCAAGTGCGGGTCGATCCCGATCAGATGCAGGACGTGGTGATGAACCTGATGCTCAATGCCATCGAGGCAGTCGCGCCGCAAGCGGGACAGGTTGCGGTGCATACGGAGCGGGACAAGGAAACATCAGAGTTGATTTTGCGCGTCACCGACAACGGACGGGGGATTGAAGACACCGGAATTATTTTTGAGCCATTCCACACCGACAAGCAGGGACAGGGCACGGGGCTGGGACTGGCCATCACGCGTAAGATCGTCCATAATCACCGAGGCCGCATAGATGTCAAGACCCTGCTCGGCGAAGGGGCGATCTTTACGGTGCGCATCCCGACGGCGGGGTGATATGGGGCGGCCGGCGCCATCCGGTTATTCAGGCTGAATCAGCTTTTGAGGTTTTTCCCCGTTCGTGACGACCGCTTTGATAAACCGTTCGACCACCTGCTCTTCCAGTGCAGCGATTTTCGGTTGCGACAGGCCTTTGATGCTGACTTGGCCGCCGGCGTAGCTGGGGTGTCCGCCGCCGGTGCCTTTGCGTGCTACCAGCTTGTGCATCACATCGTCGGCATGCAGATGCTCCTGTTCGGTGCGCAGCGAAATGACCAGCTTGTCCTGACTGAGGCCGTAGGCCATCACCCAATCGGTCAGGTCGTCCCGCAGCAGCAGATCGGCGGCCTCGGCCACCATATCCGGATTGTCGAGGCGGCCGAGATTGGTCACAATCGCATTGCCATAGACGGCGGCGTTCTGCAGGGCGTCGGCCAGCAACTTGAAATAATCGCGCTGCACCTTGCCCCGTTGAATCTGGCTGAGCATCCGTTTGTTGGCCAGCGAAAACAACTCTGCCAGCGCCAGTGTATCGGCTCGCGACGTATCCCGCCCCAAATCCTGCGTATCCGAGCGGATGGCGTACAGCATTGCCGTCGCCAGCGGGGTGTCGATCTTGATCTCGGCGGCCTTGAAATACTCGAACAGGATCGTCACCGTCGCCCCGTACTGGCTGCGAATATCCGTAAACCGGCAATGCCGCGTTCGTTGCCGACAGGGATGGTGGTCGATGACAATGTCCGGTTCGATAGGATCGGGCAACGAATTATTACCCGTCCCCGGCTGCGTATCGACCAATGCAAACAGTTCAAACGCCGCCGTGTCGATCTGCTCGATCGGCCGCAGATTCAGCCCCAGATATTTGACCAACGCCCGGTTTTCCCCGCGTCCCACCGAACCGCCGTGCGCAATTGAGCATTGTACCTCGGCCAGCACGTTCGCCAGCTTTCGCAGCGCAACGGCGGCGGCAATGGAGTCCGGGTCGGGGTTATCCTGCATCACGATCAGCATTGTCTTGTGGTTTTCCAGCACGGCTTTGAGCTGTTCGAGTTTGGTCTTCGTTTTTTCCATAGACAGCCTTTGACAGGATATTATTTGCCTTTGCGGAATGGCCGGAAGACTTGTGAAACGCTTATGCCGCCCGGCAGTTTGCGCGGGGCCAGCTTTCCTTTGCTCACCTCGCCGATGCTTTCGATCGAATAAAATGCATTGGGGTTGTGCGACTGGATGATCTTGATGACTTCATCGACCGACTGACGCTGCACAATCGTAAAAATGACTTTCATCGGCCCGAACGCCCCGTGCCCGTCGATGCTCGTAAGGCCATATTTTTGGTTTTTTAACGCATCGATCAAGTTGTCGCTGTTTTCGTGCGTCAGAATACGCACCAGCACCACCCCCAGCGACATTTTCTCCGTCAGTGTTACGCCGATGTAATTGCCCATCGCAAATCCCATCGCAAAGGCAATCACGCACATCGGATTCGACAGGTTCTGCGTCGCATGACCAATCGCCACCAGCCAGATCAGTACTTCCCAAAAGCCGATTGACGCCGCCAGCAGTTTATACCCGCGCGAGATAAAGACCACACGCGCCGTTCCCAGGCTCACGTCGATGACGCGCGCCACAAAGATCAACCCGGGCAAAATCACCCACGCATACAAATCAGGATGTGTCTGCATCCACTCAAACATAGCAACAGCTCCCTATTCAAACAAAAGGGTTGGCATTCCGGTTCGACCCTTCAAAAAAACTTATTCCGCTTGAAAACATACAGCATTCCCAGCACCATTGCAACAATGATCCCCCAAAACCCCCACGGGTAAGCCCACGCCCATTTTAATTCGGGGAAGTACTCAAAATTCATCCCGAAAATGCCAGTAATAAAGCTAAGCGGAATAAAGATTGTTGCAATCACTGTCAGCACCTTCATCGTCGCATTCATCCGGTTGCTCACGCTTGACAGGTAAATATCCAGCATCCCCGACACCACATCGCGAAAGCTCTCGACGATATCCATGATCTGGATCGTGTGGTCATACACATCGCGAACAAAGATGCGCGTCGCCGGTGTGATCAAACCCGATTCCGTCCGCTGTATTCCGCCCAGCAGCTCCCGCAGCGGCCAGACGGACTTACGCAGCAGCATCAGCTCGCGCTTCATATAATGGATCGACGACAGTATCGAGGCGTCAGGAGTCGCCAGCACCTGCTCTTCCAGTGTCTCGATTTTCTCGCCTATTGTCTCAAGGATCGTAAAGTACTGGTCCACCGCCGCATCCATCAGTGCGTAGGCCAGGTAATCGGCTCCCATTTTGCGGGCGCGCCCCTTCCCCGCTCGAATTCGCTGGCGCACCGGTTCGAAGACATCGCCCACAAGCTCCTGAAAGGTAATCAGCGTGTTGCCGCACAGAATGAAGCTGACCTGTTCGCTGGTCACAGATGCAGCATCAACGCCATAGCGCAGCATTCGCAGTACAATAAACAGGTAGTTCTCATATTCTTCAAATTTGGGGCGTTGTCCGGGGTGTACGATATCCTCCAGTGTCAGTGGATGCAGCCCTAAACGTGCGCCGACCTTCTCGACGGTCTGCACGTCGTGAACGCCGTCGATATTGATCCACGTTATCGACGACGGCGATTCCCGGTCAAAACCATCTTCGATCTTCTTCAAGACATGCTCATCACATGAAATTTCATCGTACGTCATGCGCGTAATACGAATCGGCTCGCCGGCACGGTCGCCGACATAGACCGGTGTACCCGGCGGCAGACCAGCTTTCTTGGCCGTCGCGGTAAAGAGGCGTCCTTTTTTACGTTTCTTCGGCATCATCAGATCTCCTATTGCTTCTGGCCTCTTCAATCAGAACGCCCTGTCCGTTCTTCCACTCGTACGCCTGCACCGTTCCATCCGGGGTGATCTGAAGATAATTATTCCGAAGCCCCACCCAGCAGCCGCTGTTGGCGTACCAGTTCCCCGTCAGTCCCGCCCGGTGGGTATGGCCGGCCACCAGGCAATCATAGCTCTTTTGCAGCCGGTCTTTATGATAGAGCGCCAAAATACCCTTGACTCGCCCCGGCTCCTGCGTTGGCGTCAGCGACTCGGCCACCGCGTGGTGCGGCTCGTCCGGTGTGCCTTTCTCGAAGACGTTGACGGAGTTGTTCCACAGCCACATAAACGAGCGGCTGACCCCCAGCAGCGTCTTTTCCGTCAGGCCGCCGGCCGACAGCAGCGGCGAGCCTTTGCGGTCTTCAATCATCCCGCCCAGAATGGCCAATATCCGCCCCCATCGCGGCCGCCCGTCCCGGTTGAACGGCTCGACCTCATGGCCGTGCATGAACCGAAACGACCGTTGCCCGATCTGACGCGAAAACGGCGCGCTCATCCGCTCAAAAAAGGGGTGATTCAGCAGCCCGGTCCCGATCAAATCCTCCAGATCGGCGTCGTGATTGCCCACCACATAAGTCGCCCCCATGCGCGCAAATCGGTCAATAAACGGCATACGATGCACGATGACCCGCCCGACGTTGGCCTGCCAGAACTCAAACAGATCGCCCAGAATGAACAATTCCGCCCCTTTCGTCTCCACGGCGTCCAGAAACAGTGAAAACTGCCGCTCCTTACCGTCGGCAGCAAAATTATCCCGCGCCCCGCCGTCGCCCATGTGCAAGTCACTGACAATAATAATAGTACGCTGTTCGGCCATAACCTGATATTATACGCCATATCGTTTGCGATCTGAAGCAGGTAATGCTATGTTGCCGGGAAAAATTGCCAAATTTTTCGCGATATTAATTGCTGGCCTCGTCGGCGAATTTCCATCCGGTTTCCTTGGTTGTATCATGGCCGCTAAGTTCATCTGGACAGTAAACACCAAGGCGATATAATAAACCCACGTATGGGAATAAAAGAGATAGAAAACACGACACATCCGGTTGAGCTTGAGTCTCCGTCCGCCCCGGAACAGCGACAGTTGACGGTGGCCGTGATAGGACTGACCGAGTTGACGGAGACGCTGCTGGATATTGCCTGGGCTGAGCCAGGGCTGCGGATTGTGGCGGCCGGCGATACCGATCCGGTCAAGGCCGAGGCGGCGGCGCGAAAATACGAATGCACCACCTATACCGACTATCGGCAGCTTATTGTCCGCAATGAGGCCGATGTGCTGCTGGTTGGCGCTGCGCCGCATCAGGCGTTCGAGTACATCCGGCAGGCGTTGCAGAAGAAGATGAACATCCTGTCCGGCTGGCCGTGGGCGGTCAATTTTGAGCAGGGTGCGGAGTTTGTCAATCTGGCCCGGCGGGAAGGTGTGTTGTTCACAGTAGCACAAAATGGGCGATTTGGTCGGCCATTCGAATACATCAAAGAGTTTTTACATGCCAGCGTGGAACAATCGAACACGATACATCTGATTTCGGCGGTCTGCCATATTCCCGTTGGGCCGCTGGAACCGTCGCAGCGGTGGCTGTATGACCCGAAGCTGGCCGGGGGCGGGGTACTTGTGCAGAATTGCTATAACCTGATTGATGAGCTGTCGTTGTGTTTCGGTCTGCCGCAGCGGGTGTATGCACTGACGCAGAGTCAGGCCCCCGACCGGCAGCAGCGGCTGAGCCTGACGGAAGATACGGCGGTGATGACGATGCAGTATTCGGATACGCTGATGGCGCAGGTGTGCGCCAGTCGGACGCTGGGCCCGGCCCGGCAGCATCTTCGGATTCACGGCAAAGACCGTCACCTGACGGCTACGCCGGAGGAGGTGGTGGTCTGCGATAATACGGGGGCGGAACTGGAGCGGGCGGCATACAAGGACGACCGGCGCCCGGCGTTGGAACGGCTGCTCAAGAATCTGGCCGGGCATTTGCTCGATCCGAAAGAACACCCCCTGTATCCCGATCACGGCGTGGATTTGAACACGCTGGCGGTGATCGAAGCGGCCTACCTGTCGGCGCGAACGGGAATGCCCGAAGAGCCGGCTAGAATCCTGCGACTGGCCGGGGCCGCGGAATTGAATATTGACTATTGATTTGTTTCAAAACCTACACCCCCTCTCATCAAAGAGATTGTTCGTAATGCACTCTCGTGTGCCAGACGCAGGCTGTTATTGTAACGAAGCATTTTTGGGGTGCATGGGATTATTGATTTCGAATGTCCTCAATCAGGTCGTTGACAAGGGCGTTCAGTTCAGGCACTGCCCAGCCAGCGACATAATCGCGAGGCCATCCACGGCCGCTGGTCTTTTCGGCCGCCGACATGAGAGGTATCAGCGCAAATCGCTCGTAGCCGGAGTCAATGAGGTTGTGTGCGATCTGGAACGTCAGAAAAATCACTGTCGCCCTTACATGGCCGAATATACCGGGGCCAAGGCCGTAGATGGTGCCGTCTCTGAGGCCGTCCGTATAAAGTTCGTTGATCGCGGCGATTTTGTCGCCAAGCGTCAGCTCAGGCTCTTCGGGCCAGACACCTTCGCCGGTCAGCAGGACCTCCACCAGAGGCCGTTCGGGGTCGTCGCTGAAAATCTGCAAGACCGCCTCATAAGGGCCTTCTTCCAAAGGCGCAAACACCACCTCGATCTCGATGACGCTGTTAGGCTCCATCGTGACAGGCAGTTGAGTCAGAGGCATAATATCAAAGGCCATCGCTTCATCTTGCAGGAGTTGGAGGGACTGCAGCGCCAGATTGCTGCTGCCGACGTTGGCGACCGTCACGAACGCGGTTTGCGTTTGCAGGGCGTCGACTTCAACGTCGCCGAACTCGACAAGGTCGGACGAGACCTCGATTTGAGGCGCCGAATCAACCCAGCCCAGCTTAACAGTCGTAAAGAAATCGCCTTCCTCAAAACAGGAGACAGGGTACTCAAATGCGGTTCCACTCTCATAGATGCCGCTGAGGACGTTGTCTCTGAGAAACAGCTCAGGCGTTCCGGGTTCGACAGGTACCCCATCCATCGCGAAGTCGTTGCCAAAAATGGTGACTTGTGCTTCGGGCAGACCGTTATACGACGTAGTCACAATGAGGACCGAATCGATTTTGCCGCCGTAGATATTCAGCACGGCGCCGCTCTCGGCGCAGACTTGGCCGGGTTCTGAATAGTAGTCTTTGATCCAGGCGTTCTCATATAGATTGACGGTCGCGTCGGCCACCCACAGATAGCCGTTGACCTCGCGGTCGATATCGACGACTTTCCCCTCGGTCACGCCGCTATCGTAATATTCTAAGGCCTGTACCCAACCGACACAGCAGAGCAACAGGCACAGCACCGCGGCTGTCTTACGGCACATTAAGTTGCATCGTTTATTTGTCATCAGAACCCCCATATTCATATTTGTTGTTTCTGTTTAGCTATTTACACCAAATTTCTTAATAATATCTTAATAAACAATAACACATAAGTGCCAAAAATGCAAATTCACGACTGACAGTGCCATTATGGCCGATTATATGGGAGCGTCCCATAATACAATGCAAGGGTCGCCAATAGATTTGGAAAAATGTCGTAATCAGTGCCTGTACAAAAACCGAAAATAATAAATAAATGTTATATTTTAAAACGATGAAACGCGGTTTTACTCTAATCGAGCTGATGATTGTGGTTTCCATTCTTGGAATCCTGGCAGCGATCGTGTTGCCCCACTTTCAGAGTCACCAGCAGCAGGCGCGGCAGGCCGCGGCCAAAGACACCCTGCGCTCCGCTAGGGGGCAGATTCAACTGTATAAGCTCGAACACAACGGCCTGGCGCCAGGCTTTAGAGGCACGACGCCCATTGACGCGGCCGTGACGCTGGTCAACCAGTTTGTCGGCACCACAAGGCTTGATGGTATGGCCAGCCCCTCCAGAACCCCCTCCGCAGGGTATCCCTTCGGCCCTTATCTGGATCGGATGCCCGTCAACCCCTTTAACGGGTTGTCCACCGTCAAATATGTCGCCGCCGCCACCGAATTTTCCGCCGCCGCCGATAACGCAACCGGATGGCTTTATAAACGCGAAACGGGGGATTTTCGACTGAACAAAAGGGACAACGACCCCGAAGGCGTCGCGTATGTGGACTATTGAGCAGCGCGAATAGTATTCACTTCTTCGTTCCTGCCATTGTCGTGTTTCTTGTCGTCGTCTCTACCTATCTCCGCAGCCCCGACCTCCGCACGCTTCTGGAAAACCGAATTCGAAGGCGTGCTGCGGGCGTCAATGTCCACAATTATCTTTCGGGTCAGTGCGCTCCTATGATCGGCAGGGTCAGGAAGGATTTATGGGCAGGATCCCGATAGATTGTCACTTCCGGCGCCGGGTCGATGCGGGGTGTGCCGCGGCCGGAAAAGGTGATCGCCAGCCGTATCCGGTGACCGGCCTTGACGACGATTGACGTCGGCAGTATCGGAAATTCAAGCTCGACCGGTTGGCCGGGTACCAGCGGGCTAACGTCGGCCTCGGTCGAACTGTGCCAGGGCAATCCGAGATTGTTGTACGGCGGGTCCTTCAGCGTTCGCAATGAGGCACGAAGCTGTCCCTGAATGTTATAGGTCGTGGCCCTGCCGTCCGGCGCGACATCATAAATGGTGGCAATAAAATCGCCGTCCGTCGCCGTCGAAGATACCCACAGGTTGACGACGGGGTGTCCGGTAATCTGAACATCCGCACCAAGGGGGGCGGTTTCATAGACCAGCCCGCCGGCCGCAGAGGCGAACCCGCCGGTGTAAGAAACTGTGGTCACGTCTTTTCCGCCGTCAGTCGTCGGGGCCGCGGTGCTCAGCGAACCTTCGCCCAGATAGTATTTGACTCTTTTTTCACCGGGCAGGGGCCACTGCTTGGCCGAAGTCCACTCGGCCCCGGCCGGGGCGTTGTAGGTATAATAATAGACGGGGTCTTCGTCCATGACGCCGTTGTCGATGCCCTTGAGCCAGTAATCGAAGAAGCGGCGTTCCTCTATGGTGATGTCGAAGCCCGTTTGCCTTTGCACGCCGATCCAGTCGCAATGGCGGCTCGGTCCGATAATGAACTTCTTCGGGTTTTTGACATTGTTAAACGTGAAGAAAGGCCCGTGTTTTGTGGGTCCTTCGTCCCAGTTGGCTACCAGATACATTGCGATTCCGGAGGCGTTAATCGTCTTCAGATAGGTATGGGGGCTGCTAACAATCCACCACTGTTTGGAGTCCGGATCGGTGATCGTTTCTGAAAGGCTGTCGCGATAGGGCACGTAGCCCGGGCTTTCAACCGTTCCGGCATGCTGGGCAACCGCCTGTTTCAACAGTGACCGGTCGGTGTCTGCATCCACGGGCGCGGCATTTGCATCGCGCGCTTCCTGGGGCGACTGTCCGCCTGCGCGAGGCATGGAATCTGCACCGCGGGCACCTGTTATCCCGCCGGGAACACGAAACGCATAGACGTCAAACTCGCTGCTCATCGGGAATATCGCTTTAAGGTGCGGAGGCGCTGTGGTCGCTGCCTGTATCTGGCTGCCGCCGGTGGCCGAGCAGCCCCACATGCCGATGTTACCGTTGCTCCATGGCTGTTTGGCGAGCCATTCGGTGATGTCGTAGGCATCCATGCGCGCGGCGGTGGTCCATTGGCCGCGGTTATATCCCTCGTTGTGTCCGAAGGATGCGAATAATCCGCGATAATCCACAGTGGCGACGACGTAGCCGTATTTCACCAGTCGTCCCGCGGTTCCCGCGTAATTGTCAACGGTAAGCCGGTTCGGATTATTGTCGTTATATCTGCGATTGTAAGGGGTGTGCATCCATAGAACGGGCAGCGGGGTCTCGACGACCTTGCCGGTGATTTTGTCTTTCGGCCGATACAGATCCATCGCCAGCTTGGTGCCGTCTCTGACCTCGACATAAAGCGAGGACATTTCCCATTCGTCGGCGTAGATTGCGTCGCTATAGCCGGCATACTCGCCGGGCCTGGAAACGCGGTCGGCAACTGCCGTAAGTGCGAAGATACTTGAAATCAAGATGGCTAAGATTGTGAGCTGTCTCATTGATAATCTCCTATTATTGAATTAATACCAAAAAGTTTTTCAAGTAACCACGGTATAAGTTTTCACAACCTATCACTGGCGTGCTCTCCTGTTAATAGGGCAAGGCGATGATCCGGAACATCCATTCAGACTGTTTACCGAGTCGGGTCGCTGACGGACTGCCGCATCGCACGGCGGAGGGCGTGGACGCCGGAGAGGATGGTCATCAGGACCATCAGGAAATACGTCACCAAGGTAAACCAGTCGCCCCATTCGCGCGAGACGAACGCCCAGCCGATGAGGACGGTGCCGATGCCGAAGGATTGGAGAAACATCTTGATCTTGCCATAGACGACCGCGCCGAAATTGACGCCGCGTGCCTCGGCGATTTGCCGCAGTGTCTGGACGACGATCTCGCGGGCAAAGAGGATGACGGCTGTGCCCCAGCGGATCAGGTGCAGCGTGATGTCCGACCAGCCGAAATTGGCCAGCCGGGGTTGGGCGACGAGAGCAAAGCAGAAAAACGCCCCGCAGACGAGAATTTTGTCGGCCAGCGGATCGACCGTGCGGCCGAACTGACTGGTGACGTCGAATTTCCGTGCGAGGTGCCCATCGACAATATCCGTCAGCCCCGCCACGACAAACAGCACAAACGCGGCCGTCAAAAAACCTGCGGGCTTGTCCTGTCCCGTCCGAGGCGTATACAGAACCATCCCCAGAAAGATCAGCGTCAGCACCAGCCTGCCGACCGTCAGGGCGTTCGGAATATGCCGAATAATTCCTTTATTGGGCTTTTTATCCATAACCATCGCCGCTGATTATAATAAAGTCCTTTTCACAAGGCAACTGCTCATCTTGTTTCCACTTCAAAATCGTATCCGTCCCGTCCGGTGACGCGGGCGTTGATGAATGTTCCGGGTGGGGCGTCACAAGGGGCGAGCAGGCATACCGAGTCGATATGGGGGGCCTGGCCATAGTGGCGGCCGACAGCGCCGTCCGAGTCATTGTCATCGACCAGCACCGTCAGTTCCTTGCCCTTCCAGTTGTCCATCTTGGCGAATACGATTTCCTGCTGGGTCTGCATCAGGCGGTCGGCGCGCTTGTGTTTGACCTTGTCGGGCAGTTGGTCGGCCAGCTCGGCTGCGGGCGTTCCCGGCTCGGCAAAAAACGGAAAACACCCCAGCGCGTCAAACTGTGCCCAGCGGACAAATTCCAAAAGCTCTTCGAACTCGGCCTCCGTTTCGCCGGGGTAGCCGACGATCATCGTCGTCCGCAGGACAACATCGGGCATTCGCGTCCGCAGCCGCTCGATCAGATGCAGGTTCTTTTCCTTGGTGTCCGCCCGCCGCATACATTTGAGGATGCGATTATTGATGTGCTGGACGGGGATATCGGCATAATGCACCACCTTGTCGCTTTTGGCCATCGCCTCCAGCAGGGCGTCATCGACGCCGGACGGGTACAGGTACATCAGGCGAATCCATCGCAGCGATTCGAGCTTTTCCATCTCGCCAATCAGTTTGACCAGTCCGTTTTCGAGCTTGAGGTCGCGGCCGTAATAGTTGCTGTCCTGGGCGATGAGGCTCAGTTCGACGGCCCCGTTTTCGACCAACTCGCGGGCCTCATCCAGTACCATCTCCATCGGTTTACTGCGAAACCGGCCGCGAATGGAGGGAATCGTGCAGAACGAGCACTTCCGGTCGCAACCCTCGCTGATGCGCAGGTATGCCCAGTGCGCCGGCGTGATGAGCAATCGCCCGCGGTCGTCGTGAATTTCAGGGACCGATGCCTCCCGTCTCAAGGATCGCCCTTCGAGACAAGCCGCGACAATCTCTGCGATGCGATCCCGCTGATCCAGCCCGACAATCGCGTCAATCCCTTTGACTTCCTGCCGCAGCGCCTCGCCCATCCGCTCGGACAGACACCCGGCGACGACAACTTTCCGGATATGGCCTCGCCTTTTCTGATTCACGGCCTGCCGGATCGCGCTAATCGCCTCCGCCTTGGCTGGGGCGATGAACCCGCAGGTATTGATGACCACCACGTCCGCCCGGTCGGGGTCGCCGCTGAGGACAAACCCCGCCTGCCCGATCTGCGCCAGCATGACCTCGCTGTCCACGATGTTTTTAGGACATCCAAGGGCGACAAAGCCGACAGTGGTAACTTGATTTTGAATCTTTTTTTTCATAAATATGTGGTTTCTTTCCTTGCTGAACCGCCGAAATCTTATCAACAAAACGTCCTGATTGCCAGCATTTCCCGAAAACACACACTTTCTCTCAATACAGGCAATAAACCCCTCTTTACAAGCGTCCTGAATGAACATAGGATAGGTCTGTCGTCTTTGTTCAAAATGGACTGACGGGATGCGTTTTACTACAGAAAAAACGTATTCTGTGCCGATAGGAAAAGGTGTTCGGGATAGAAGTTCAACTACTAATACGGATTTTGGATGCAGTTTCTCTTTAGCAGCTTTGCCAACGTTAGAATCAGCCGACTTTGTATGCGCATCGGGGTTTACGCCGGTCTGTGCATCGCGATGTCCGGCTGCGGGGATTTTTTAGCCAAGAAATCCACTGAGATCGAATCCAAAGCGGTTATCCGCGATATTGCCCGTGTGCGCGAGAACCCCCATATCTATAACGCGCCTCCGGAGATGTATCGGTCGGCTCCGCAACGGCTTGCGCTGGGCGACGGAGTGCGGATGTTTTATTTCACCAAGCATCACCCGGCCAAGGATATTGCCGATGAGCTCAAAAAGCTGGGCTTTAAGGTCAGCCAGAACTCCAGCACGAATCAGGTTGTCATTCACGCCGCAGATGAGGACGAATGTGACATCATCGAAGAGTATTTGCTGCGCACGGATGTTCCGCCAATCCAGGTGCACATCGACTGTATTATTCTGGAACGCTTTGGTGATGTGACCAAGGACTGGGAAACGACGATTCTGATCGAAAACCTCTTTGGTGAACAGATCACGCTCGGCGAAGGCAAGTATCCCGGGGCGGCATTTCCTGGTGCCGCTCTGCGTGAGGCCCGGCGCAGCGAATTTGGGCTGGATTTTGGTTTTTGGAAGAATGAAGGGATTCCGGGGCATCAGGTGCGAGTGATTGTGGATATCCTGGAATCCCGCGGGTATCTGAAAATCCTGATGAACCCGACCTTGGAAACCGTCAATGGCAAGGCGGCGACCGTCCAGATACGCGACCGGGCGCCGATTGAAAAGGTCGTTACTAATAAAAACCAAACGTACAGTGTTGTGGATTATCAGTGGGTCACCGATACGGTTACGGTAACGCCGTTTGTCTATGCCGACGGCTCGGTCGGGCTGAAAACATCGATTGTGATGGGGTCGCAGTCCAAGCCGGAAGGTGTTGTACAAAAGCCGATCATCACCGAGCGGTCGATTGATGTGGCCGAAAACCGGATTGAGCCGGGCATGAGCCTGATTATCGGCGGGATGCGTAAAAGCGAAAATCGCTCGGTTGTCCGCGGAGTGCCGTTTTTCAAAGATCTGCCGCTGATCGGCGTCCTGTTTTCCAGCAAGGACTTTGAAGAAAATGCCAACGAAACTGTGTTTATCCTGACGCCCAGCATCTCGTCCGGCGGTGTCCATTATACCGAAATGGCCGAGATGATCCGCGAAAAATATCGCACGCCCGACCAAGATACACTATTGGACGATTTAGTCGCCGACCCGCTGGCCGGCGATGTCTATACACAGTACGTCGAACAAAAAGGTGATCAAGCGCGAGCGGATACGGTACGCTTCCAACGCGAGGCCCAGCGGGCGGACTTTGAGGCACAGGAAGCACGTCTGCGGGCTGAACGGATCATGCTTGAAATGCAGGCGATGCGTGTCCGAGGCGAGCAGGCCGTTGCGCAGACCAAGGCCGACCAGGCGCGGGCACAGGCCGCCGCCAAAGAGGCGCAGGCCCAACAGGCCCTGATCTCGCAGACTCAGGAAGACATTGAAAAGGCCCAAGCAGAGGCCGCTGCCGCGCGGGCCGAGGCACAAGCCGCTCAAGACGAACTGGATGTCGCACGGCAAAAAACACAGGCCATCGAACAGGAGGCCCAAACGATCAAGGCGCAGCAGGACGCCCTTGAGGCGGAGCTCCAAAACCTACGACAAATAGAGGAACCCCAAGATACGCCTCCGGCGTCTGTAGAGCAATGAACGGAATGTTAGACAAACAATTTGGAGTGCGTAATACGTTGGCGGCAGCCGCGTTGCCGGCGTTGCTTATGCTGGCCGGGTGTGGGGACTTTTTTGCACGACAACCAACGGAAATTCAGTCGATGGCGATCCTCGAAGAGCTTGGGCAGGTTCGCGAAAGCCCTCACGTTAACAATACGTTACCGGAAATCTATCGCCAGCCGCCATCCCGTCTTGCCATTAAAGACGGCACCAAATTGTTCTATTATACCAAGCATCACCCTGCCGGCCAACTGGCGGCACTGGTCAAAGAACAACTGGGCGTCGATGCGTCCGTTAACGCTGCGACCAATCAGTTGGTGCTGTTCTGTAAGGACAATCAGGAAGCGGATTCAGTGGAACACTACCTGCTGTATCTCGATGTACCCCCGGTACAGGTAAACGTGGATTGCCTGATTTTGGAACGCTTCGGCGACATTACAATGGACTGGGAATCGTCCATTATGATTCAAAACTTTCTCGGCGAAGAGATCACAATGGGCGAAGGACGCGGGACATTTAATAAACAGGGGCAATTGACCAATCTTGATCCGGCGTTTCCCGGTGCGGCAATCCGCGAGACCGAACGCGCAAAATTCGGAATGGATTTTGGCTACTGGCAAAACAAAGGCGTCCCGGGCCATCAGATTCGTGCGGTGGTCGATGTGCTGATCTCGCACGGCTACCTCAAAATCCTGCTCAATCCGACGCTGGAAACGGTCAACGGCCAGAAAGCAACCGTTACGATCAAGGATTTCGCTCCCACGCAAAAGGTCGAGCTTGGCCGGGGCAGCGATATCGAGGTTTACAACATCACAGAATATATCTGGGTTGAAAACACCCTGACCGTGACGCCGTATGTCTATTCGGACGGTTCCATTGGTCTGACCACCGATATCAAAATCGGCTCGCGTTCCAAGCCCGAAGGTGTTGTCCAGCGGGCGATCATCACCGAGCGCTCAATCAAAGTGGCCGAGAATCGCGTCTTGCCCGGCGAGAGCCTGATCATCGGCGGGATGCGCAAAAGCGAAAAACGCTCGGTCATCCGCGGGGTTCCATTTTTTAAGGACCTGCCGCTGGTGGGGTTGTTGTTTTCCAGCAAAGACTTTGAAGAGAAGGGCACCGAGATCATCTATATCCTTACGCCCAGTATTTCCTCCGGTGGTCAGGAGCACAGCGGCGTCGTTGAGGATATTCGCGATAAGCACGCGACTCCGAAGTACGAGACCAGCATAAAACAGGTGTTGACCGAGCCGTTCGATTCCAGCATCTATGGGACGATGGTCGAACAGCAAGCCGCCCAGGCGGAATTGGACAGGTTGCAGGCGGAACTGAATCGTGAAGAAGCGATCACGCGGGCACAAACAGAAAAAGGCCGAGCCGACCGGATTGCTGCCGAGGCCGAAAAGCTTCGCGAAAAAACGGATGCCTTGACGGCACAGGCACAGGCCGCCGCCGATGAAGCCGCTGCTGCCGAAGCCCAAGCCGCGGCTGAACGCCAGCGGGTCCAGGAACTTCAACAGCTGCGAGATGAAGTGCAGGCTCAGAAACAAGAAGACCCCGGACAAGGCGAATCGGAAACGCCGCGTGATAATGCAACCCCTCCGGACGACGGGCCGGATGCCCCGAAAGGGCTTGAACCGGACGAAAGCTGACCTGCGCTGCCGTATTCGATCAATCGACGAATTCGGTATTATTGACCCAGATCGAAATAGTCCATCCACACGTCCGCTTCCAGCTCGGTGACACCTTTTTGTTTTTCGCGCGGCTCCGGGGCGGTTCCGGGGCGGTTTTCGAGGGTCTTGCACAGCGCCGGCCAGAAGATATCGACGGGTACGGATTTGGCCTTGCGGCGGGTCGCGGCCGTGCGAAGCTGTCGGTCGCTGCTGACCACCACCAGCCGCTTGGGTGCGGTGTTATCTCCGATGATCCACTCGATAAGGGTGTCGGCGTCCGAGCGGTCGCCTGAAAACCGTATGTCCAGCCCGCGAATGCCCATCAATTCACGCTTGTCCGGCGGGCCGACGCCGTCAAAGACAATCGTGCCGCGGTCGCGCACCGCGCGCAGAAAATCCGCCAGATACCGGCATAACTGAACATCGGTCAGGTCGGCATACTGATCGTGCTTTTGCACCGACCGGAGCAAGTTGTACCCATCAATCAAAAACGGCATAAGTGAAACCACGCCCTGCTTATCGTACGGTCATTGGCACATAGTTGAATTTCTGGCCGCCGATGGACGCATCGACCATCAACCCGGCGTCGGTCATCACAAAGACGGCCATCCCGTCTCTGTAGTCGGCCTTGGCCGCCGCTCCGGCTGTAATGGCAACCGCAGTCGCCTGAGCCGAGAATGTGTAATCTTTTATTTTAAATCGTTCAATATCGGCCGTGGTGCGGAAGAATATAATTTCGCGGAAAAATTCGCCGCCGAACGAAAATCCGAGCGTCGCCTGCGACAGACTGACATATCCGGTAGCTTGACTGCCCTCGTAGAGTATTCCGTTGCCGTGTGCCCCGCCAATCCAGAAGGCGCCTTTGAACACGCGCGGAAACGCCGCATATCCGGCCGACTGGTCAAAAAACCGCTGGATACCCGGATCTTCCTCTTTGAAGCGGACAAAGGCCTCATTGATCTGGGCGTCGAGTACCTCTCTGGATTCGGCGCGTTTGGGAACCGGCGAGCAGCCGGCCGTCAATGCCACTGCAGCCAACATCAACATACTGAGCATTGTTTTCATTGTTTTTCTCCTGAAAAAGTTAGTGCAGCGAACGTTCAAACTCCGGCGCGATGTATCGCACTTCACCGGCGACCAGGGTTGCCAATGGTTTGCCTTTGACGGTCCAGCCGTGATAGGGGCAGTTGCGGCTCTTGGAATAAAAGGCGTCCGCGTCGATCACCCACTCGGCATCGGGATCAATGATCGTGATGTCCGCCCGATTGCCGACGCCGATGCGGCCTTTGTCCACCTTGAGGACATCTGCCGGCCTCCAGGTCAGCATCGACAGCATCCCGGCCCAGTCCGTGACCCTGGTCTCGATCAGCGCCTTAATATACAGCGGTAAGGCGCACTCGATTCCGGCGATTCCGAACGGTGCGGCCAGAAACTCCAGCTCTTTTTCGCTTTGCAGGTGCGGCGCATGGTCGGTCGCCAGAGCATCGACGATGCCGTCGCGGATGGCGTCCTTAAGCGCCTGCACATCGGAGGCCGTCCGCAGCGGCGGGTTGACCTTGTAATTTGTGTCATATCCGACGACATCATCTTCCGTCAGGAGCAGATGGTGCGGGGCGACTTCGCAGGTCACCGGCAGGCCGTCGCGTTTGGCCTGACGGATGATCTCGACTGACCCGGCGGTGGAAAGATGCTGAGCGTGATAGCGCACGCCCGTCTTGCGCACCAACTGCACGTCGCGCCAGAGCATCATCTCTTCGCCCAGCGGGTCCATCCCCGGCAGTCCCAGCACCGTCGAGTTGTAGCCGGCGTTCATCACACCGTTCTTGACCAGTGCGTTGTCCTGGCAGTGCTGCGAGACGACGGTATTGAACATCGAGGCGTACTTCATCGCACGTAGCATCACGGCGGTATCCTGCACGCCGCAGCCGTCGTCTGTAAAGCCGATGGCCCCGGCCTGCAGCATCAGCCCCATCTCGGCCAGTTCCTGACCGGCGCGGTCTTTGGTGATCGCTCCCATCACATACACGAACGTCTTGCGGGCCTGCCGTCCCATCCGGTGGATGTACTCGACGCCGGTGGCCTCGTCAATCGACGGATTCGTGTTCGGCATGCACACCACCGACGTATAGCCGCCCGCCACCGCTGCGGCCGAGCCGGAGGCGATGGTCTCTTCTTCCTCGTCGCCCGGCTCGCGAAAATGGACGTGCAGGTCGATCAGGCCGGGGCTGACGATCTTGCCCGCCGCATCGATCCGCCGCGCCGCCGACTCTTCGAGGTTTGGGCCGATCTTGACCACCTCGTCGTCGGCCAGCAGCACATCGGCAACCGTATCCAGATGATTGGCCGGATCCATGACCCGACCGCCGGTGATGAGAATCTTTTCCATGTTAAAAGCCAAATGTAAAATGTTAAATGTAGAACCGTTACTGCCCGTTTTTTTTCAAACTGACCACACAAGCACCGACCATTTTTGATAACTCTTTTGCTTCTTCAATCAACATCGTCAGTGTTTCATCATTCAGTCGTTTGGCATCTCTGAGCAATCCCAGCCAATACAACGTTTCATTCGCCGATTTCAGCGAATACGAATAAAAATTGACAAAATCCTTTCTCGAGCTTGCACCCTTTGCTTCCACCAGATTCGCGCCGACGGACGTAGCCGAGCGAATCAGTTGTTTTACAATAATCGTCCCTGTTGCATCCAAGGGTAATCGATCAATGTACTGTATCACGTTGATCGAATAATAATAGGCACGTTTCCGAACATCGCTTTCCGCTCCTGTCGCTGTTTGGCCCATTCAATCCTCACATTTAACATTTTACATTTAACTTTTTACATCCGTTTGCATGGCGGCCTGATTGACCAAAAACAGCACCGCCATGCGGATGGCCAGTCCGTTGGCGACCTGTTTTAGGATGATGCTGTTGGGGCCGTCGGCAACTTCAGACTCGATCTCGACCCCGCGATTCATGGGGCCGGGGTGCATTACAACGATGTCCGGCTTGGCACGCTGCATCCGCTCAACCGTCAGGCCGAAATAGTGCGAGTATTCCCGCACGGACGGAAACGGATTGCCGCCCATCCGCTCAAACTGAATCCGCAGCATATTGATCACGTCCAGTTCTTCGATCACCGCGTCCAGGCTGTAGGAGACCTTGACGGGAAGTTTGCGGACGCACGGCGGCATCAGCGTCGGGGGGCCGATCAGTGTGACTTCTGCGCCGAGTTGGGTCATCGCGTATATATTGCTGCGGGCGACGCGCGAGTGAGAAATATCGCCGACGATGCCGATCTTCAGTCCGTCCAGCGTGCCGCGCGCCTGGCGAATGGTGTAAACATCCAGCAGTGCCTGAGTCGGATGCTCGTTATAGCCGTCGCCGGCATTGACCACGCAGGCATTGATGCTGCGGCACAAAAGGGCGGGGGCACCGCCGGCACCGTGCCGAATCACCACAATATCCACGCCCATCGCCTCAAGATTGCGGGCGGTATCGACCAGCGTCTCGCCCTTGTTGACGGCGCTGGATTTTTTGGTAAACTCGATGACATCGGCGCTGAGTCGGCTGGCGGCCAGCGTAAAGCTGTTGCGTGTGCGGGTGCTGTCTTCAAAAAACATATTGACAACCACCTTGCCCCGCAGTGTCGGCACCTTCTTGATTGAGCGTGTGCTGAACTCCTCAAAGCCCTTGGCCGTGTCGAGGATGAATTCCAGTTCCCGTCGGCTCAACTCCCGGAGTCCGACTAAGTGCTTCCGTGTCCACTGAAATGTGCTTTTTGTCATAGAGTCTCCGACTGCTCCACAATCACTTCGTCAACCTGATCCTCCTCGATCAGATGCACAAGAACCGACTCATTCGGTTCGACCTCGGCGCGAAGACCGACATAGTCGGCTCGAATCGGCAGCTCCCGGTCGCCGCGATCAACCAGCACTGCCAGCCGCACGGCGCGGGGCCGGCCCAAATCCGTCAGGGCGTCCATCGCCGCTCGCACGCTGCGTCCGGTATGCAGCACGTCATCGACCAGCAGGATAAATTTGTCGTTGACGTCAAAGGCAATCTCCGTCGCCCGTACCGTCGGCTGGACGCCGCTGCGGGGGGAATGGATATCATCGCGGTACAGGGTGATGTCGAGCGTACCGCAGGGAATCTCTCGGCCGAGTTGCTCGTTGAGTTTTCGGTTCAGCCGCTGTGCCAGAATCTCGCCGCGGCTGCGAAGGCCGATAATTGCCAAATCCGAATTCGGACTTATATCGGCTATAATTTGACTAAACAACGCCTCGACTGTGGTGTGAATCTGATCTGAATTCAATAGTATTTTCATGTATGCGGATCTTCTATAGTTATTTTCTTTTTTGCTCACCTCAACCGGTTTCTTTGCCGAAAAAACTGTCGGCCCAAAGTATAACCGGCTCATTGTGTGAAAGCAAGAAGAACGTTTTGGGACAATAATCGCCAAAACGGTAAAATTACCCTGTAGTGCTATTGAATTATGACCCCGTTACCCTGTATAATAGAAGAAGTTGTTAAAGAGGAGATTAGTAGGTTGTTTTATATGTTTTTGAAAAAAGTCAGCGTCCTGTCAGTCGTTCTGGCCGTTATGACGATGATGGTCTATGCCGATGGTGAGGCATTGCCGTTGCCGGCGGAACCGGCGGCACTGGAGGCGGCGGGCATTCGCGCCCTTCAGCAGACTTGGCCCGAACTGGACGGTTCCGGCGTGACCATTGCGGCGGTGTGCCGAAGTATGACTTATTTCAATAATTTGCCGCAAAATGATTATCGCTTCAATATGCACCATTACAGCCTCCGCGACGCGGACGTGGTGTTTGAAGACTATTCCGACGGCAAACACGGCATTTCGCCGCACTCCACGGCTGTTGCCGGAGTTCTTATCGGACTTGACCCTCTCGGTAAGCTGACTGACGGAACAGCATTTGACTACCGCGGCGTTAGCCCGCTTGCGTCGTTGGAGGTGTTCGAGTTTTGGCGTTTCACGGCCTTGTGGCTGTTCGGCCAAAAACCCATCGTTGCCGATGTCATTACGCTGAGTTTGGGCGATATTTATGAGGCTTGGTGGACGCGAGCCATCGAACAGCTTGCCGCCGAGAACGGCACGGTGGTTGTGGCCGCGATCGGTAACGGTCTGGCCGCCAGAGACACCACCCTCTATCCGGCCGCCGGGGCCAATGTGATCGGCGTCGGCGTGATCGGATCAGTGGTTGATGCGGACGGCAACACCGTCTTGGGCGATTTTGCCGTGCCGACTGCACAGCTTTCCAGTCAAGGGCCGACGGACGACCTGCGATCCAAACCCGATTTGGTGGCTCCGGGAACGGCGATTATTCCCGACGCCTACACCGAAAACGGCTATTCCGTTCTGACCAACGCCTCCAGCCTGGCCGCGCCCATTACAGCCGGGACCGCCGCTTTGTTGTTGCAGAAAGCCGCACAGGACGAGGTCCTGCCGTCGGCGATGGCCGATGCGCCGATCAACTGCATCATCAAGGCGGTGCTGATGAACTCGGCCCGAAAGCTGCCCTACTGGCACAAGGGGGATGTTACCGAAGACGACGATCTCTATCGCCCGCTGGATCGGCTTCAGGGTGCCGGGGCACTGGATGCGGCGGCCGCGATGGCACAACTGACCGCCGGACAGCAGTCGCCGGGTGAGGTGTCGCCGCTGGGCTGGGACAGCCATGCCATTGAGCCGGCGCAAACGAACTTCTATATCATTGATGCGACGGAAGCCGGCGACAGGCTGACGGCAACGCTGACGTGGAATCGGCATTATGAAAATCAATATCCTTTCCAACTCAAACCCGAACAAAGCGACCTGCGGCTGGAACTGTGGGCGATTGATCCGAATGCGCCGGACGGCGTAATTTTGCTGGATGTCAGCGACAGCCCCGTCGATACGGTCGAGCATCTTTGGACGCCGCTATTGGAGGATGTGTCGCACTATATGCTGGCCGTGCGGTTCAGTCCCGACGCTGTGCAGCCGATGCTGGACGTTGAACGGTTTGCCCTGGCTTGGTCGGTTGGCTCCGATTTATCCGCCGGCCATCCGTTATGGGAAGACCTCAACGGCGACGGCCGCATCGACGCCTGGGACAGTTTAATCAAAGCTTTGCTGGAGCAAAACGACGGAACCCTTGAGCCTCTCGACCCCGCTTTCAATGAACAGGTGCTGGGGCTTTCCCCCGAACGCGCCGAGTTGCTGACCACTCTCTGGCCGCTGTGGCGGCCGCATCTGGTATCCGAACCCGACCTTTCCATTGAATAATTGAAAGGAATCGCCAATGGCTCGTTCCCAACGTGCTTTTGTGTTTCGTGAGCGCGTTCGTCTCACTTTTGACTGCCGTTTAGTTTGTGTTTATGTCCATCAGTGGTATCGTTCTGTTTATCGCCCCGTCCGGACGACGCGCCGTGGAGTGGCATGTCTGGGCGATGTCGCGGGATGAGTGGATTGTGATGCATTTGAGCTTCAGCGCTGTTTTTCTGTTCGCCGCGATTGTGCATCTCTGACTCAATCGAAAACCGCTCTTACACTACCTCGAACTCAAAACCAAAGCCGCCGCCGGGCTGCGATGGGAATGGCTGGCTGTTTCGCTTTTGGCCGGTGTAGTAACGTGGGGCACACTCAAACCGTTTGAACCGTTCACATCTCTTATTCAATGCCGCGACCACTTTCACCGGCGATCCTCCGACACCCAAGACGAAACCGCCATCGAAACTGCCGGCATGGGACAAATCACGTTGGCCGATTACTGCCGCCAAAACGATCTGGATATCGACCGGGCGATTGAAATTTTAGACGTACAAGGCATTGCCGCCAACCCCTCTGACACCCTCAGAAGGATTGCCGACCGCGGCAACATCCATCCCAGCCGACTGCGCAGCCTGCTCGACGACGCCCGCCCCTGAACACTGCCGAATCGCAACATTGAGAGGGTGTTATAAAAATTTCGGAGACGAAATTTTGTGCTTGAAAATGGGGAGTGTTCAGTTATATTGATAGTCAATCAGTGCTTATCGGTAATCCATCAAATTGTGCTGTTTGAAAGGGATGCGAGATAAACGTGACAGCAAAAACCACAGCAATTCAACCATCGCTCTGGTACAAAGACGCCGTGATTTATGAGGTGCACGTCAAGACGTTTTGCGACAGCAACGACGACGGCATCGGCGATTTTCCGGGTTTGATTCAAAATCTGGACTATCTTCAGGCCCTGGGCATGACGGCGCTGTGGCTGCTGCCGTTTTATCCGTCCCCGCAGATGGACGACGGCTACGATATCGCGGATTATTTCGATGTGCATCCCGATTACGGCACGCTGAGCGATTTCAAGCGTTTCTTGCGTGAAGCCCACAAACGCGGCATCCGCGTCATTACCGAGCTGGTCATCAATCACACTTCCGATCAGCACGCGTGGTTTCAGAGGGCGCGTCGCGCCAAGCCCGGTTCGACGTGGCGGGATTTTTATGTCTGGAGTTGGGCTATGAACTGAATAACCGTCCCGAGTGGCTTGACATTGCCATGCACGGCCTGCTGGCGCTGCTCGGCGAAAATCCGCAATGACAGCGTCTGATCGCTGAACCCGTATGAGCAAAAAGAAGAATTCCAATATGTTGAACCAAAGCCGGCTGACCGACCACGATATTTATCTGTTCAAAGAAGGCCGCCATTTTAAGCTGTACGACACACTCGGCGCGCACCCGGCCAAAATCCGGGGACAAGAAGGCGTTCAGTTTGGCGTGTGGGCGCCGAATGCCGAGACCGTGTCGGTGATCGGCGATTTTAATGACTGGAACCGGTGCGCCCACCCGCTGACGGCTCGGCCGGATGATTCGGGCATCTGGGAAGGATTTGTCCCCGGCATCCCCAAAGGGGCGTGCTACAAGTATCACATCGTCTCACGGTATAACAATTATCGGGTCGATAAGGGTGATCCGTTTGCGATTCACTGGGAGACGCCGCCCAAGACCGCGTCGGTCGTCTGGGATATGGCCTACGACTGGCAGGATGCTGAGTGGATGCGGCGGCGGGGTCAAACAAACGCGCCCGACCGGCCGATGAGTGTTTATGAGGTGCATCTGGGGTCGTGGCGGCGCGATCCGGCCTGTCCCGACGCATTCCTGAGATATCGCCACATCGCCCCGCAACTGGTCGAGTATGTCCGCCAAATGGGCTTTACGCACGTGGAGTTCCTGCCGGTGATGGAGCATCCGTTTTACGGCTCGTGGGGCTATCAGACGGTGGGCTATTTTGCCCCGTCCGCGCGTTACGGGACGTGTCAGGACTTTATGTTTCTCATCGACACCCTGCATCAGCACGGCATCGGCGTGATTTTAGATTGGGTCCCGTCGCATTTTCCGACGGACGAGTATGGGCTGGGTTTTTTTGACGGAACCTGTTTGTATGAGCACGCGGATGAGCGCAAAGGATTTCACCCGGACTGGAAAAGCAGCATTTTCAATTATGACCGCAATGAAGTCTGTGCGTTCTTAATCAGCAGCGCCCTGTTCTGGCTCGATAAGTACCACATCGACGGCCTGCGCGTCGATGCGGTCGCTTCGATGCTGTATCTGGACTACTCCCGAAAAGAGGGCGAGTGGGTTCCCAACGTCAATGGGGGACGTGAAAATCTGGAAGCGATAGCGTTTTTGCGGCGGCTCAATGAGGCCGTCGCTGCAGATTATCCGGACTGCCGGACGATTGCCGAAGAGTCCACCTCCTGGCCGATGGTGACGCGCCCCGCCGAGACGGGCGGGCTGGGCTTCGATATGAAGTGGAATATGGGCTGGATGCACGATACGCTGGATTATTTCAAGCAGGACCCGATCCATCGCAAGTACCATCAGGAAAAGCTGACGTTCGTCATCTGGTACGCATTCAATGAAAATTTCATCCTGCCGCTGTCGCACGATGAGGTCGTCCACTGCAAGGGGTCGCTGTATGGCCGGGTGCCCGGCGATGCGTGGCAAAAATGCGCCCAGTTGCGTCTGCTGTACGGCTATTACTTCACGCAGCCGGGCAAGAAGCTGATGTTTATGGGCGGCGAGTTCGGCCAGGTTCGGGAGTGGAATCACGATGCGAGTCTGGATTGGCACTTGCTGGCCGACGAGGCGCATCGGAAACTGCATCGCTTGTTTGCGGAATTGAATCATCTTTACACGACACAGCCGGCACTCTATGAGCTGGACTTCGAAAGCGAGGGCTTTGAGTGGATTGACTTTCACGATTCCGACCAAAGCGTCATCAGTTACCTTCGCAAGGCAAAAGACGCCAACGATGCGCTAGTGGTGGTGTTGAATTTTACGCCCGTGCCGCGATATGCGTACAAAGTCGGCGCACCGAAAGGCGGCCTGTGGCGGGAACTGCTCAACAGCGACGCCGATGCATACGGCGGCAGCGGCGTTGGAAACCCCGAACCCATCGAGGCCGAGCCGGTGTCGTTCTTTGACCGGTTTGATTTTACGCTTACGCTGACGCTGCCGCCGCTGGGCATGCTGATACTCAAACAGTACGGAACAAGTTAACAGCGGCCGTACAGTTCCATCAGATGCCGCAGCCTTCGGGCAGTGGACGCCTTCAGGGCATTGGGACGCATTCGCCAGCTCCAGTTGCCCTTGCTCGTGGCCGGGTTGTTCATCCGCGCCGACGAGCCCAGTTTCAGAATATCCTGCATCGGAACGATACACAAGTGCGCGTTCGACGCCATCGCCAGTCTGATCATCTCCCAGGCAACGGTCTGTGCGGAAAGCTTTTTGCCCAGATAGTCGGTCAGCCGCTTTCGCGTCGCCGCATCGATTTCGTCTTTATACCAGCCCGTCGTGGTCATATTATCGTGCGTGCCGGTATAGGCGATGCTGTTGCGGATATGATTGTGCGGCAGATGCGTGTTGCGCGGGTCTCCGTCGAAAGCAAACTGCAGCACGTTCATACACGGAAAATCATACATCCGGATCAGTTCCCGCACGCCGGGGGTGATAAAGCCCAAATCTTCCACCACCAGCGGGGCCTGCGGAATCTGTCGAAACAGCGCCTCGAAAAACCACTTTCCGGGGCCTTCGACCCACGCGCCCCCGATGGCTGTCTTCTGGCCGTAGGGGACCTGCCAATAGGCCTCAAACGCCCGAAAATGATCGATGCGCAGCAGATCGAACAGCTTGAGGTTGTGCCCCAGCCGATCCATCCACCAGCGATAGCCGGTGCAGGCATTCGCATACCAGTCATACACCGGATTGCCCCACAACTGACCGGTCTTGCTGAAATAATCCGGCGGTACACCGGCGATAAACTGCGGTTTTTTGTCGCGCCGCAGCTTGAACAGATTCGGATGCGACCATACATCGGCGCTGTCGTAGGTCACATAAATCGGCAAATCACCGAACAGAAGCACGCCGTTTTTGTTGCAGTAATGCTTGAGCGCCATATACTGCGTCAAAAAAATGTACTGAATGAATTTTTCACGCTCGATGGCCTCATGGCAGCTCTTGCGGAACTCATCAAGGGCTGCCTGCCGCCGCTCGCGGATTGCCACCGGCCACTGCGACCAGGGGTTTTGGCTCTGTGTCTTTTTATAGACGACAAAAAACGCAAAGTCGTCCAGCCAGCTTTGGTGGTCGAGCTTGAAGGTCTCAAAGGCGGTGTCCATCCCTTTCTTGCTGAACCGCTCAAACGCGATGTCCAGAATCTGCGACTTGAATCGCATCGCCTGCACAAACTGCGCCGACTCTTCCGGAAAAGACGACGGCGGCTCCATCTCGCTTTTGCGCAGCAGCCCGTTTTTGTAGAGCATCTCCGGACTGATCAGCAGCGGATTGCCCGCAAACGCCGAAAAAGAATTATAAGGCGAATTCCCGGTGCCGTCGGTGGTGTAATTGAGCGGCAGAATCTGCCAGTAATTGGCGCCTGCCTGTTTGAGAAAGTCCGCAAAGGCATAGGCTTGGGGTCCAAAATTGCCCGCCCCGTACCGCGAAGGCAGCGAGGTCAGGTGCAGAAGTACGCCGCCGGCTCTTCGTTTCAGCATCGATGTCCCTTTCTCTTATAAAGTCGCAAAACGGCTCGATCAGACGATCACCAGATCCAGCAACTGCGCCAGATTGCCAAGATGCCGAATCCATTTTTGCGCCGCCTCATCGCCGGCGTCCGCTTTTTTTCGAGCGGACGGATATATAGTTTTAGCGATGGTAAAAAAGATATTTTGTGCGTTCTGGAGATTCAGATCAGTGTCCATTGTTTTCACAATCTCAAGAAGCTCTTCGATTTGCCCCAGCAGCGCCGTATCCTCAGGTTTTTCTTCGAGCGAGACAAACATTTGCGCGATCTTCCGGTTGAACTCAAACTGAATTCTCCGCCGGTTCAGCGTCAGGCCGAACCGCCTCACTTCCTCAAACCGCCGCTTGATTTGCCGAACATTAATCTCTGGTTTTCGGATCGACCGGGTCAAATCCCGATTGAGCACAAACTCCGCCGGAGCCGACAGCGCCGCCGGCAGCGGAATGTTCATATTGTGCATCAACTGCATAATCGAGTAGTTGTGTTCGTAGATATGCCGAAAGGCGCTCTCGATCTCCTGCCATGTGTTTTCAAGCAGTTCATCCAGAATGCGGCGCTGCTCGTCCCGGAACAAATGCGAGATGGAATAGTTGTCGCCGTCAAACAGCACGTTCATCAGCCGCATCACTTCGTTGGTGTCGCCTTTTTGGAACGCATCGATCAGAAGTTTTTCGCTTCGCTCCATCGCTCCCTCCGACAGATGCGATCCGAGCGTGGCAAACAGATTTTGCCCGCCCAGATACAGCCCGACCAGATAGAAGGTTTTTTTTTCGCAGATGATATTGGAATGAATCGTTGCCGTGCCGGTCGTCAAGACCTGGATGCCCGCCTGCTGCCGCTGGAAATGGGTAATCGCGGCCGAGTAGGTAAAGATATCCGTGCTCTCCACATCGCCTTCCTGAAACAGCGAGCTTAACGCAATGTGCGCGCCGACCCGTTCCAGATCGACTTTCATCGGCTTGATCAATGCCTCATAAATCGCCTTGCCGTTGGGATGCAGCCCTTTGTGCGAGGGGGCTTGCTCAAGCCGATCTGCAAACTCCGGCTCCAGATCCAGCCCGACAACGTCCCGACACAACTGAATCGCACGCGCGGCATACTGCATAATCTGCGTCGTCTCAAGCCCCGACACATCGTCGAAAAACCATCCGCAACTGGTGTACATCAGCATCGTATTACGCTGCATTTCCAGCAGCTTCAGGACGGTGCAGGTTTCGTGCGGTTCCAGTTCCCGCCCCATCCATTCGCGCAGCCGCCGCTGTACATTTTCTTTACTGCGATCGAGTACGATCTCGATATAGGCGTTTCGGATCGCCCACGGATCCTGCACAAACGCCCGCATGCGTTCATCAAACACCGCTGCCAGCCGATCGCGCAGCCAGTCCAGCGTCTCACGCAGCGGCGCACGCCAGTCCTGTTTGCCGACGAGCGACTGGTCGCTACAGCAGCCGCAGTTGCTTTTCCAGCGTTCGACGCCGTGCGCACAGCTCCAGGAGCTGTTTTCGTGAATCATCGCCTCATTCTCGGGCGGAAATTTTTCCAGAAATTCGCCATAAATCGTTAATTTGGCGTCGCTACGTGTCTCAATCTGATGCAGGCAGTACGCCAGTGCCATATCGCCGTGCCGGTGGTGGTGGCCGAAGGATTCGCCGTCGGTGGCCAGATGCACAAGACGTGCGGCGCCGTCGGATTCGGGGAATGACTTCAAAATACGCCCGGCAAAATTTTCCCCGCTGTGCAGCAATCCCCCATAAGCGACGTCATGAGACACCGGTCCGCAGTAAAAAAACAGCACAATCTTCTTGCCCGACGGCAGATGACACACATACGGAACCGTCGTATCAAGCGTTTCTTCGTTCACATCTTTCCATCGCTTGCCGATCTTGCGTACCTTTTGCGCCTGACGCGGCGACAGCACCGTAAACCGAATCCCATGCTCGGCCAGCGCCTCGAGCGAATCGGTGTTTACCGCCGTCTCCGGCAGCCACATCCCCTCCGGCTTGCGCCCGAACCGCACTTCAAAATCCCGAATCCCCCAGATGATCTGTGTGTGCTTGTCCTGCGCATTGCACAACGGCATAATCATGTGGTTATACGGCTGCGCCAGCGCCGAACCGTGCCCGGAATATCGCGCGATGCTCAATTTGTCCGCATCAAGAATTTTCTGATATACATCCGGCGCCTTGGTCTGAAGCCAGGACAGCAGCGTCGGCCCGAAATTAAAGCTCATCGTGGCGTAATTATTGACGATATTGACGATCTTGCGGTCATCACCCAGAATCCGAGACGCGGCGTTTTGCCGATAACATTCCTCCGTGATTCGCTGGTTCCAGTCATGATACGGATACGCCCCATCCTGAAGTTCAACATCCTCCAGCCACGGGTTCTCACGCGGCGGCTGATAAAAATGCCCGTGAATGCAGATATATTTGTCCATCGTTTTTCCAATTCGTTAACGTCGAAAATAATTGCTTCTGTACCCTCTTATTTTAAACGCAAATGGCCTCGCATCCCAGTAAATAGTCGTTTTATTTCAACGACACCGTTCATTTTTTCGAACACCTCGCGTTGACGGCATCCGAATGTTTCTGGCCTCTGGCGGTATTGAACTGTCCTAAGGCTCTCCGGAAGACGAACCGGGCACAGAGAGGATTCACGGCCTGAGCATCCTGAAAAACAGTATTTCTTAGAATATCTCGACAAAAAAGGCCCCAAAGCAACCGAACGTCACCCCAGAACGGGCAGTGGTGGTCGAAGACGCGATTTCCGGTGTTCAGGCCGGACGCGACGGAAGTTTCGGCCTGCTCATCGGCATCGCCCGTGCGGGCGAGAAGGCCTCAAAGAAATGAGCATCAAGGTCAAATACCAAGGCCGATGGATCGATGTCTGCACGACGCCGGACACGATGACCATCGCCTCGGACGCCTGTGAAAGCAGCCCGATCCAATTTCGCTTTGGGGACGAGGTGTATGAGCTGTACCCCGGCCAGAAGCGGACGTTCAGGATTGACTGATCACAGTTCGTACAACTCTTCGTTGGACAACACGCGAAAGTCATACTGCGCCACCAATTCGGCGATATCGACCGCATCGGGATTTTCAAACTCCATAAAGCATAGCCCCTGCCGGTCGTTGGGTGAGACAAACCCGTACATATCCTTGATGTTGACGTGCTTTTCGAGCAATGCAGAGGTCAGCCTGTCCAGGTTTCCAGGCTTGTCGGGGGCGATGATGGCCAGGACGTCCTTTAACGCGCACGCAAACCCGCGGTCGGCCAGCGCCAACTGCGCCCGGTCGGGCTTATCGACGATCAGCTTCATCAGCCCGAAATCCCCGCGATCCTGAATCGTAAACGCCCAGATATTCAGACCCTGCTCTTCAAGAATATCACACACCGAATTGACCCGCCCGGGCCGATTCTCCATAAACACCGTCAATTGTTTGGCCATAACACATTCTCCTTATCCGTTAAGCCCTTCGGGCTTTTGACAATCTACAACCTCTCCCGTTCATCGACCACCCGTTTGGCCTTGCCTTCAAAGACGGGCAGCGCGCCGGGTTCGTGCAGTTCGATGTGGGCGTTGATGGTAATCGACGCGCGCAGGCGGTCTTTGATCGTGCCTTTGAGCGTGTCGATCTGCGACAGGTCGCCGGTAAAGAGTTTTTGATACAACTCAACCTGCACCGTCAGCCGATCCAGCCCGTTGCGCGACGTCAGATGAATCATATAATTATTGCCCACTTCGGGGATGCTCATCAGCACTTCTTCGATCTGCGACGGAAAGACGTTGACGCCGTTGATGATGAGCATATCGTCAGTGCGGCCCTGAATGCGCGACAGGCGGCGGTGCGTCCGGCCGCAAGCGCACGGTTCGGGATGAATGAACGCCAGGTCGCGCGTCCGATAGCGCAAGAGCGGCAGCGCCTCGCGGATCAGATTGGTGAAGATCGCCTCGCCGATTTCCCCGTCCGGCAGCGGCTCGCCCGTGGCTGGATCTACAATCTCTACGATATAAGCGTCTTCCCACACGTGCGGGTCGGCCTTGCAATGGCACTCAAACGCCACCCCCGGCCCGTTCATTTCGCTCAGGCCGTAGCAGTTGAAGATATCCATTTTATACAACTCCTGCAGTTTCTGCCGGGTCGGCTCGGAGTGGGGTTCGGCGCCCATGTAGGCGCGTTTGAGCGACAAATCGCTCAAGTTAATCCCGAATTCCGCCATGCGGCCGTGGATATGCAAGAGGTAACTCGGCGTGATGTGCAGGCTGGTGGTTTGAAAATCCTTCATAATCTGAAGCTGCCGCTGGGTATTGCCTCCGCCGACGGGGATGACCGTCAGCCCGACGCGCTCGGCGCCGTAGTGCAGTCCCAGCCCGCCGGTAAAGAGGCCGTAGCTCATCATATTCTGAAAAACATCGCCGGCCGTTGCCCCGCTGGCGACAATACCGCGTGCCAGCAGCTCTGTCCAGCGATCCAGGTCGCCCTGCGTATAAAAGATCACCGTCGGAATGCCCGTCGTTCCGCTGGACGAGTGCACCCGCACCACCTGCTTCATATCCACCGCCAGAAGCCCTTTCGGGTAGCTTTGCCGCAGGTCGTCTTTGACGGTAAAGGGAATTTTCCGCACATCCTCCAGCGAGCGAATATCCTCCGGCACGGTTATGCCCGCCCGAAACAGCCGCTTTTGATACAGCGGCGTGCGCAGGGCATTGGCGATGCGCAGCCGCAACCGCTCAAGCTGAAGCGTCTCCAGCGCCGTCCGCTCCAGCGTCTCAACCTGCCGATTCCAGAACATCGAGTCCATTGAAATTCCCAATTCTTAATTTTCAAATCTTAATTCAGCCTACAGGCTTTCAATGTCGTGTTCGCCGACGACATTAACGCCGTTGGCCTTGAGCGTCTGATGGGCTTTTTCGGGATCGTCGAACCGGAACACCAACAGTGCATTTTCGGTAAATTTTTCGACAAAGCCGTACATATACTCGACATTGAGGTCGTTGTCGGTCAGGATATCCAGCACTTTGGCCAAACCGCCCGGCGTATCGGGCACCTCGACGGCCACCACCTCGGTCTGGTTGGCGGTGACGCTGTGGGTGCGAAACGCATCCATTGCCGCTGCCGGCTTATCGACCACCATCCGTAGCACGCCGAAGGTCTCCGTTTCGGCAATCGTCAGCGCCCGGATATTGACGCCCGCTGCGCCGAGCATCGAGCAAATTTCGGACAGCCGCCCCTTGCGATTCTCAAGAAATACGCTGATTTGTTTAATCTTCATCGCTTCTGTTCCTTTCTTATTTCTTGACACAGATTTACACTGATTATCACAGGTTTTTTTTATTTTATCCGTGTTTATCTGTGTTAATCTGTGTCTAAAATTGTCCCGTTGAAATCTGTGGTTTCATTTTTCCCTTAAAGCTGTCGCTTGTCGATGACGCGCTTGGCCTTGCCTTCGCTGCGGGCGATGGTCTTGGGTTCGACCAGCCGCACGGTCACGCCGATAGACAGCACTGCCTCGATCTCTTTCTTGATCTTCTGCTCCAAAGCGTGCATCCGCTTGATCTCATCGGAAAAGATGCGTTCGTCCACTTCAACCATAATCTCGACGCTGTCGAGCTTATGGGCGCCGCGGTCAATGACCAACTGGTAATGCGGATGTGTGCCTTCGATGCCCAGCAGCACATGCTCGATCTGAGACGGAAAGACGTTGATGCCGCGCACGACAATCATATCGTCCGTGCGGCCTTTGATCTTGCTGGTGCGCGGGCTGGTACGGCCGCACTTGCACGGCTCATACGTCAGACTCACAATATCTCGCGTCCGGTAGCGAATCAGCGGAATGCCCTGCTTGGTCAGCGTTGTAATGACCAACTCGCCGTCCTGTCCCTCCGGCACAGGCTTGCCCGTGTCCGGGTCGATGATCTCGGGATAGAAGACATCCGAGTACAGGTGCAGGCCGTCTTTGTACGTGCATTCCTGCGAGACGCCCGGCCCGATGATCTCGCTGAGGCCGTAAATATCCGTCGCCAGCATATCCCACGTCTGCTCGATCTCGCTGCGCATCGATTCGCTCCAGGGTTCGGCCCCGAAGACGCCGATCTTCCAACTGGCGGTGCGCGGGTCGATCCCTATCTCGCGTGCGTCGTCCGCCATATAAAGGCAATAGCTCGGTGTGCACGCCAAAATCCGCGGCTGGAAGTCCTGCATGATCTTAAGCTGCCGCTTGGTCTGGCCGGACGAGGTCGGGATAATCGTCAGCCCCATCTCCATCGCCCCGTAATGCGCCCCCAATCCGCCGGTGAACAGCCCATAGCCGTAGGCGATCTGGATGGTATCGTCGGGCACAGCCCCCGCACAGCACAGCGACCGGGCCATCACCTCGCCCCACAGCGATATATCGTCGCGGGTGTAGCCCACCAGCGTGGGATTGCCGGTGGTGCCGCTGGAAACGTGGATTTCGACCAGATCCGTCCGCGGCCGGCTGAACAAGCCAAACGGATAACTGTCGCGCATATCCAGCTTGTTCGTGAACGGCAGCTTGACAATATCGTCGATGCTTTTGATGTCCGCCGGCCCAACGCCCACGTCGTTAAACTTGCGTTTGTACCACGGGCAGTTGTCATAGACATACCGCGCCAGCGATACAAGGCGCTCGGATTGCAGATTCTTCAGCTCTTCCAGCGGCATCGTTTCAAATTTTTCGTTCCAAATCATAAAACCTCTCCTATTCTGATTGACGACTGACGATGGACGATTTTCGTTTTATTCGTCCATCGTCAATCGACCCTCGTCAATTCTATTGCTATTTCAATTCGGTTTGCGCCGCGTTGCGGGCCTTGTGGAAAATCGCTTTATTGCTCTGTCGCAGCTTTTCGGGGAAGACCGTCTCGAGCGCCTTTTCCCAGCTTGCATCTTTGATCGGCAAATACGCCGCCAGCACGCCCGTCATCGCCGTATTGAGCGCTTTGGGATTATCAATCATCGTCCTGGCCTTGTCCAGCCAGCCGAACAAATCGACGCCGTCTTTGTTGAGAAAATGCCCCAGCCGTTCGTACTCGTCCTCGTGAAAGCACAGCAGAAAATCCGCCTGTCCGACTCCGAGCAGCGGCGAATACACGCCCTTGCCGAACCGCACGTGCGATTCCACCGAACCGCCGCGCTGACTCATCCCATGTACTTCCGACTTTTTAACCGGATAACCGTCATACATCGCCGCCCAGCCGAGCAGTTCCGAGGCCGTAAGAATCCCCTGTCCTCCGATCCCGCCGAACGTGATATTGTAATTTTGTTTTTTCATGATTCCCCTTATTTTTTCTTCTTCAACACACAGGGATGTTTGGCGATGATCACGCTCAGGGCGTCTTCATTGAGGCGTTTTGTAACCAGTTCTTCCATCGCCTTGACGTTACCGACCGGATCGATCACATCGACGTTGTCAGCCCCGCAGCTTTTGCACATGGCCGCCAAATCCAACTGTTTGGTCGGCTCATTGCGGATGGTAAACCCCGTCGCCGGATGCGGCTGGCCGCCGGTCATCGCCATCGTGGAGTTGTCCAGGATAATAATAATCCCCTTGGCCTTGTTGTAGGCAGCGTTAATCAGGCCTGTGATACCGGAATGCACAAACGTCGAATCGCCGACCACGCCGACGATTTTCTCCTTTGGATGCGCCAGCCGCAGCCCCTCATTAAACGTTACGCCCGCCCCCATACAAATACACGTATGCAGCGCCGACGTCGGCGGCAGCGAACCAAGCGTATAGCAGCCAATGTCCCCGGCCACGAACAGTCCCAGCTTTTTCAGCACTGAAAACGACGCCCAGTGCGGACACCCCGGACACAGCCGCGGCGGACGCACCGGTATCTCCTGGACGTTGCGTTCTCTGCCCGCGACCACGTCCCCGATCAGGCCGGGGTCAAACTCGCCGAGCCGGAAGGATGGGTGCTTGAACTTAGCCTTCTTGATTCCCAGCGCCTTGACGTGCTCTTCGATGAACGGATCCAATTCTTCGACGACCACGACCTTTTTGACCGATGCGGCAAATTCCTTGATCTTTTCGTCGCAGAACGGGTACAGAAACCCAAGCTTTAGATACGACGCATCGGGAAATCGCTCTTTCAGGTAGCAATACGACACACTCGACGTAATAAAGCCCAGCGAGGTATCTTTCAGCTCAACTTGGTTGAGTTTGGTCTTTTCCGAAAATGCCTGAAGCTTCACAAGCCGCTTTTCAATGAAAGCGTGCCGCATCCGCGCCAACTTCGGCACCATCACATACTTCTGCATATTTGGCGTCAGCGGCTTAACGGCGTATTCGACCCGTGTGCCGAGTTTGACATCCTCTTTTGAGTGCGAAATGCGGGTATTCATCCGCACAATCACCGGCGTGTCATACTTTTCGCTGATGGCAAACGCCTCGGCCACGAAGGTTCTGGCCTCGGACGGCGTCGATGGCTCCAACACCGGCAGTTTCGAAAAAATGCCCACCCACCGGCTGTCCTGCTCGTTCTGAGAGGAGTGCATACCGGGGTCGTCGCAGACCACCACGACAAACCCCGCCTCAACGCCCGCATACGAGGCCGTCATCAGCGGATCCATCGCCACATTCAGCCCGACGTGCTTGCAGGCAAACAGGCTCCGCGCACCGCCGACCGCCGCGCCGTAGGCGACCTCAAAGGCCACCTTTTCGTTGACTGACCACTGCACGGCCAGTTCCGGATAACCGGCCAGGGATTCGAGAATTTCGGTTGAAGGGGTGCCGGGATACGCCGCGGCCACCTTCAATCCTGCTTCCCATGCCCCGCGTGCCAAAGCTTCATTGCCGGAGAGAAACGCCTTGCCTGAAGATGTTTTGTTAGCCATTGATTCCTGTCACAATAAGTAACATTGTACGTCCACTTTACGTAAATTACAGGCCCTTAAGGTACAAAGTTTGCTGTCACAGGTCAAGAAATTTCGCGAATCGCATAAAAAAAGCCCGGCTGTGCAGCCGGGCTTTCAAAAAGGAGATCAAAAGTCTTAAACAGTAATGCTTAAGCCTTAGAACGTCCACTCCATATTCACGCGGGCAAAATAGGCTTGATCGCCGCGCGGCGTTTCATAATAGCCGCCCGGAATGAAGTAATCCAACAAGAACTGGGTTCTGAAATTTTTGCAGCACTGGTAGGTCAGAAGGCCGGTAAGCATGTGGCCGCGGAAATTGCCGCTGTTTGAATACCCCTCCGTCGTGCCGCGTTCCGAGTTCTCATCCGCCCACAGCAGATTGTAATCCGTTGCCATTGTCCAATTCTGGTGCGGCTTGAAGCTGTGGCCGACGCCCAAACGGTGCAGGTTGGATACTTCACCGGTATTGCCTTCGGCCGACCAGATATACGACTGCAGATCGCCGCCGCGCTGCGTCTGAGGCCAGTCGCCCCACATCGTGTTGAATCGTTCATTTTTGCCGGTCCCCGTATCATCGCCGGACAGGTATTCGTAGCCAATGTGAATTTCATTTCGCCATTCATCGTGGAACGAATATTGAAGTTTGTTGTTGGTGCCAAACGCCCGTTGATCGACAAATTCTCCGCCGTTCGGACGAAATCGACCAAACTGGTACGCGCCTTCGACGCTGTAGCTCCAGTGGTCGTCCAGGTTGCCGAACACGCGGCCGCCAATGACATTGGTTTCCTGATCATCGCCGGTTCGGCCGTAATGGCGTGCCAAACCGGACTCTTTGTCTTTCTTGAACATATAATAGGCGTCAAACCCAAAATTTTCAGAGACGTTGTTCGTCAAATAAAGGATAACGGCTTTCTCGTCCTGATTCTGCGTCAGATGACGGCTATCTCGCACTGCCCCGTGATTGAAAGGCTTAAGCCACTTGCTCTCATCGTCATACTGCTGAATGAAAATCATATCGAGCTTGGCCGTGTCGGTTAGCTGATAGGTTCCGCGTACCGCATCAAAGAAAGTGGTTCGCGAGCCGTCAGCGGGCGTACCGTCCAGCACCAGCCATCCGGTACCGAGGATAATGTCCTGACGGCCGACCGTCAGGGTCAGCGGCAGGTCAAAGGCATTGCGGAACTGAATATTCATGATATCGAAGATCGCCTCGTTAAAATCGGTGCTTCGCAGTCCTTCGGGTTTGCAGTAATTCCAGAACTCCCAGGTCAAGCGGGTATTGAATGTGATGTCCTCATCCAATGTCCACTTGGTGGACCACCGCGGACGAACACGCTGATAGTGCCTGTCCCCCTCGTCATCGCTGACGGTAACCATATTTTGGGCATAGACCTCACGCAGACGCAGATCCAGCCCCATCTCCAGGCCTTCCATCGGGTTTTTGAATGCCCGCAGCACATCCGAATCAATATCGTGCCAATGCGCGGCCGGCGCGTCTGCGTAGTTCGCCGGACTCTGCGACATACCGGTTGCGGCGATCATCACCACCGCAATTAATCCCATTACCATACTCTGTCTCATTGTGTTCTCCTGTAACAAATTTCCGTTCGTGTTCATGTTTGATGTTTCTACATTCTGCATTCTAAATTCATATCATTGAACGCCCTTGAAGCATCGCTCCAGCTGCTCCTGTGAAGGCGGTTGCGTAAAGAGACTGACAACAATCGCGGTCACCATTGAAATCGGCAGTGCAACCACAATCGGCTCGACCACCGGCCAGTTCGGCACATCCTGCAGCAGCGATGCTTTCCCGAAAAGTTTTTCACACAACCCGATCGTCGCCGCTTCCTGGGCCTTGATGAATGTCACCCAAAAAGCGGTTACCGCAAAACCGACCACCATCGACCAGATCGCTCCGGCCCGTGTCATTCGGCGCCAGTACAGCCCGCCCAGAAAAGCGGGAAGAAACGCCGCTGCACACAGCCCGAAAAAGATCGCCGTCGCACGGGCGATAAACGTGCTTTCACGCATATAAAAACTGATAACGACGGCATAAATGATACCGACGATGATTCCAATGCGGTTGATCGCGGTGCTTTTGCCGTGCTGTCCCGTGACCTGTTCATAGACATCGCGTCCGATGCTTGTTCCGACCGTATGGAACTGGCTGCTGAGAGTGCTCATCGCGGCTGACAACAGCGTTAGCAAGAACAGGAGTCCGAACCATTTGGGCATTGCATGGGTGATAAACGAGGGAATTATTTCGTCGGCAGAGCCCCCCGCATAGACCACCGCGATGCTTCGTCCTTTTTGGACGTCCACAGGCTCGTCGTTGACCACCGCCTGGGCAAAGCCGGGATCTGACAATTTGACGGGGGCGGACTTGCCTTCCACATCCTGCCAGAGGCCGGCGTCATTTTGTTTCATAATCTGCAGCACGGCCAGACCCTTGTCGGCATCAATAACTTTGGTGACCCGGCCTGTCATTTCCGGACCCTTTTCGGCAAAGTAGGCATTGGTCAACGCGCCAACAGTAAAGGCCACGCCGGTCATCACGAGAATGAAGACGCCGCCGATGAGCGTAGCGCGGTTCAGCTCGCGTCGGCTGCGCACCGTCATAAACCGTACCACCAACTGCGGCTGGGCCAATACCCCGATGCCGACGCCGAGTGTAATCGTACTGATGACAGTCCACCATAAGTTATACTCCGAACTGCCCCAGCCGAACTTCGGCATCGCCGTCCAGCCCTGATGCCCGATGGCACGCAAGCTGTCGGGCACCAGCGGGGCCAGGTCGGTCAGCTTCTGGTGCGCCTCGGTCACGCCGCCCAGTAACCAGTAACAAGACACCAGCAGCGCAAACATCCCGACAAACATGATTGACCCTTGCAGCGCATCGGAATACATTACGCCTTTGAGACCGCCGACCACGACATAGGCGGCGATAATCACGCTGAATATCAGCAGCGCTGTCGAATACGGCATCCCAAACACCGAGGCCACAAACACGCTGCCCCCGATCAGCACCGCCGCGGCATATAGTGGAATAAACAAAAAGATAATCGCCCCGGCAAATATCTGAATAAAGCGGCTGTCAAAACGACGGGCCAGAAACTCCGGAAAGGTATGCGCATCCAGATGGTGGCCCATCCGCCGTGCCCGCGGCGCAAAAAACACAAACGCGATAAAAATACCCACAAAGATATTGCACACCGTCAGCCACAGCACGCTCATCCCGAACAGCCCCGCTACCCCGCCAAAGCCTACAATCGCGCTGGTCGAGATAAACGTCGCCCCATAGCTCATCGCCATCACAAACGGATGCACCCGCCGCCCGGCCACCAGATAATCCGTTGCGTTTTTGGTACGTAAAAAACCCATTATTCCTAAATAAATGATTACCAGCAGATAGGCCAATACAACAATGATATCCCAAATTCCAACGTTTTGTGCTATCCACTACTGTCCGGTTATAAGTTGAATAATAACAATTGGTTATCATAATCGCTCTTTTGTGTTTTGTCGAACTCTTGTGAAAACGCTTCCGAAATGGGTGTTTTCTCGAAAATCGACACACTGGCAA
>JAAYCR010000010.1 GCA_012729675.1 Phycisphaerae bacterium
ACAACTTGGTCAGAACCAATATGAACAAAAAATATCAATCCCCATGGCAAATCATTAAAAATCAGTGGCCCGAAATGAAAATCGACCTTGTCAAGCTCCCACCACTGATGATAGACTGGATCGGACCAGACTACATCACCAAAGAAGAATATGCCATAAGGGGGGACGATCTACCATGGCTTCCCTGTTTTTCAAAAAAATATAAAAAGTTGAAATTTCACTAAAATCAGGACTTTTTTTGGATTATTCTCAGATTTGATGGCCAATAGACTTTTGCCCGGATTCCAATTGCTCTTGCAATCGGAGTATTTTTACTTTACAGTAGCGGCGTTGTTACGAAATTACTATGGAGTCGTCTGACTATGACATCAAGAAGCATTAAAGTCCCTGTCGTTGAAAAGATTAAAAGCAATGCACAGGATGTATATAAAAAAATACTGGCCAGCCAGAAGCCGACGATGAGCACGCCGATTCGGTCGCTGTCCAACGTCAAATACAGCGCCCGCAAAGGGCATTTTGAGATGCAGGATCGCGCCAAGAAGCGTACGCTGACGGTCAGCACCGTCAAGACGTTCGCCCAGACGCTCAAGATGATGGCGCTGTCTAAAGAGCTGATCGAAAAAGACGACATGGCCACGAAACGAGAGGCGTACTATATCTCGAAGAACTGGGGCAAGGCGGGGTTTGACGAACAGCCGGAATCGGACACGATTATGGACGATATCGAGGCGATGTTCGGCGTCAACCGCGAGCAGCTCAAGTTTGTGCCGGAGGAAAAGGGCGGCGACGTGGCCGGGCAACTGATTGTGATTGACAAGGACGCGGCGGGTAAAAAACTGCGCATTGATTGCACCAAGTTCGGCTCCGGCGCCTATTCGATTCCGTCGGAAGTCGAAGAGCTGAAATTTGAGAGCAAGGCCAAATTTATCATGGCCATTGAAACCGCCGGGGCCTTTCAGCGGCTGGTCAAATACGACTATTGGCGGCAGGTCAACTGCATCCTGATCAGTATGGGCGGCGTGCCGACGCGGGCGTGTCGCAGGTTCATTCGCCGGCTCAGCGACGACCTGAAGATCCCGGTGTATGCGTTTGTCGATGGCGACCCGTATGGCTACTTCAATATCTACCGCACGCTGAAGGTCGGGTCGGGCAATGCGGCGCATCTGAACGAGTTTTTCTGCGTGCCGCAGGCGCGGTTTCTGGGCGTGACGCCGCAGGACATCAAGGATTACGACTTGCCCACGCACCCGCTCAAGGATGTGGATATCAAGCGGGCCAAGGACGCCCTGAAGAACGATCCGTTTGTCAAACATCACAAGGAGTGGCAGGTCGCGATCAACCAGATGCTCAATCTGGGCGTGCGTGTCGAGCAGCAGGCGTTTGCCAAGCACGGGCTGGATTTTGTGGTGAACGAATATTTGCCGGTCAAACTCAAGAACGCCTCGAAGTTTTTGCCGTGACATCGGAACACTGAAAACTGAAATCACAGATTTCACCGATACCACAGAAAAAATCAGAATGAATGCGTTAGCGGACAGATTGAAGCAGGTACAGGACTCCATTGCCGCCGCCTGCCAGCGCGCCGGGCGGAGCGAAAAGTCCGTCCAGATGGTCGTCGTGACCAAGACGGCTCCGCTTGAGGCTATTCAGGAAGTGATCCGTCTGGGCTGCACGGAGCTGGGCGAAAATCGGATGCAGCATCTTAAGCAGGTCTCCGATGACATCGATGTCTTTCTCAAGGAACACGCCGACGATCCGGCGATTCCCAACGCGGTGCATTGGCACATGATCGGCCATCTCCAGCGAAACAAAGTCAAGCCCACGCTGAAAATCTGCCGGATGATTCATTCGGTCGATACGCTGCGGCTGGCCGAGGAGATCAACACCGAGGCGTATAAGCAGGGCATGCGTGTCGATGTGCTGCTGCAGGTTAACTGCTCCGGCGAGGCCCAAAAATACGGCGTTCCGGTCGGGGCGGCGATTCACCTGACCGAACAGATGGCGACGATGCCGCACCTGCGGCTGATCGGGCTGATGACGATGGCGCCGCTGACCTTGGATAAGGACCGGGTGCGGGCCAGTTTTGCCCGGGCGCGCGAGGTGTTTGAAGACATTCGGGCCGAAAAAATTGTTGGCGCCAAGTTCAAGCATCTCAGCATGGGAATGAGCCAAGACTACGAGATCGCCGTCGAGGAGGGGGCTACCCTGCTGCGGATCGGTTCGGCCCTTTTTGCATAACCCCGCCCACGTCCCATAATCGCCATTTTATTTCGGATAGCGGACAAACAGAATTCGATGGTGTCCCCATAAAACACCCCGCCCCAGTAAAAAGCTGTGCGATTATTCGCCAAACCCTAAAATCTCAGTAAATGCCGGTGTTTTTTTGACCGATAGAGCGGGTATGCTTAGTACGGATATTCAACAAGATTCTCATCAGGCCGAGCAGGGCAGGCCGAGGCTTCGCGACGATATCGCCGACCAGTTGGAACTGGCCGGTCAGGTGCAGCGAAATTTTCTGCCGTCTCGCCTGCCACATACCGAACATATTCGCTGGGCGGCGATGTTTCGCCCGGCGCAGTGGGTGTCCGGCGATATCTATGACGTCGCCCGGCTGGACGAAACGCACATCGGATTTTATCTGGCCGACGCGGTGGGGCACTCCATGCCCGCGGCACTGCTGACGATCTTTCTCAAGCAGGCGACCGTGATGCGTCAGACGCTGGGCAACGATTACCGGATATTTGAACCGAGCGAGGTCATCGACGGGTTGAACCGGAAAATGGCACAGCAGGAGTTTGCGGGGTGTCTGTTTGCGACCTGCTGTTACGGCCTGCTGAATATCCAGACGTATGAGCTGCGGATGGCGCGGGCGGGGCATCCGTATCCGATTCTGATCCGCGACGGCCGGTCGGAGTGTCTGCAAAGCCGCGGCGGGTTGCTCGGCGTCTTCAGCGAGGCGCAGTTCGAACAGCACGCCTTTGGCCTTCAGCCGGGGGATAAGCTGTTTCTGTATTCCGACGGCGGCGAGCCGCTCATCGGCAGGTCCAACGACGACGGGACGTTTGCTTTCAGCAAGCACTTTTTGTCCATTGCCGAATTGCCGGTCGAGGCGATGATCGAGGCCTACGACGAAATGGCACGGCATTATCACTTTGAGCCGGGGGAGTTGGACGACGTCACCGCCGTCGCCCTCGAAATCCTGCCCTGAATCCATTAGAATATTTCCCCACCTAAAAACACCGCTTGTAGTTCAAGCTTCAGCTTGTATTTCAGGCATAACACACTGAAGTGTGAACTACGAACGGTAATGCTCGAAATTGGCTTTGAATTGGCTTTGTTTTTTTACAGTCATCAGTTGTCAGTTATCAGTAAGCAGTTGTGGAATAAGGGTTTATGGTTCTTTGCAGAATGGAGAATTGGGTTTGTTTGTTCATTTTTCAGGAGTCAGAAGACAGGAGTCAGAAGATCGAATTTTACTCATTTTTACCACCGAGGACACAGAGGACACTGAGGGTAGAGATAGTTCATAGTTCATAGTTCATAGTTCTTAGTTCTTAGTTCTTAGTTTTGAGTTTTGAGTTTTTAGTTTTGAGTTGGGGAGGGGGTAGGAGACAGAAGTCAGAACACAGAACTCAGAATTTCGAAATCTATTATTCAATTTTTGCTCTTTCTTTCACGGCCACGATGGCCGGGCTACGGGGGGTATTATACCATAAAACAGGCCGAAAGGCAAGGGGGAAGGGATTGACGATTGACGATGGACGATGGACGAAGAGGGGGGGAAGCCGGGTATGGAATGGATTTTTCTTGACCTTGCCGGGGTGAATTTTGTAAAATTATCGATATCGTGAGGAGAAATTGTGTTTTTTGGCCGTGTAAATGGGAAATGTCAGTTCAAATAGGGTAACATTGACCCACTGCTGACACCCTCGAAAGGGGGCAGGCAGTGGTTTTTTGATGGAGAGTGGAAAAAATGAAGAGACTATTTCTATTATCAATTGCCGCTTATTTATGCGCCTCGGGTTTTACCTCGGCAGATACGTTTGGAGGTTATGCGTATTCCGACAACGGCAACGGCACATGCACCATCACCCGCTACATCGGTCCCGGCGGAGATATTACCATCCCCGACACCCTCGGCGGTCTGACAGTCACCAGCATCGGAGACCGTGCATTCGAGTACTGGAACATCCTGACCAGCGTCATTATTCCCGACAGCGTCACCAGCATCGGTAACGGTGCGTTCTATTCCTGCACCAGCCTGACCAGCGTTGTAATTGGTGACAGCGTCACCAGCATCGGATACGCTGCGTTCGATTGCTGCTTCACCCTGACCAGTATCGTTATTGGCGACAGCGTCACCTACATCGGAGGATCTGCGTTCGCTTCCTGCAAGAGCCTGACCGGCGTCGTTATTCCCGACAGCGTCACGAACATCGAATACTATGCGTTCTGGGGCTGCACCAGCCTGACCAGCGTCGTTATTGGCAAAAGCGTCACCAGCATCGGAGACTCCGCGTTCCAGAACTGCCGCAGCCTGACCAGCGTTGTTATTCCCGACAGCGTCACCAGCATCGGGAACTCTGCGTTCGCTTCCTGCACCAGCCTGGCCAGCGTTGTTATTGGCGACAGCGTCATCGGCATCGGAGACTATGCGTTCGAGTACTGCACCAGCCTGGCCAGCGTCGTTATTGGCGACAGCGTCATCGGCATCGGAATTGATGCGTTCCGTTCCTGCACCAGCCTGACCAGCGTCGTTATTGGCAACAGCGTCACCAGCATCGGACTCCGAGCGTTCGTTGATTGCACCAGCCTGGCCGGGGTCGTTATTCCCAACAGCGTCACCAGCATCGGAGGATCTGCGTTCTCTTCCTGCGCCAGCCTGACCAGCGTTGTTATTGGCGACAGCGTCACGAGTATCGGTTCCCGTTCGTTCTATTCCTGCACCAGCCTGACCAGCGCCGTTATTGGCGACAGCGTCACCAGCATCGGAGACGGTGCGTTCGGGGATTGTTCCAACCTGATGGCTATAACGGTGGATACAAACAATCCCGCCTATGCCAGTTCGGACGGGGTTTTGTTCAATAAGAGCCAAACCACGCTTATCCAATACCCGGCAGGGTTAAGTGGGAGCTACGCAATCCCCGACAGCGTCACCAGTATCGAATACAATGCGTTCTGGGGCTGCATCAGCCTGACCGGCGTCGTTATTCCCGACAGCGTCACGAGCATCGGTTACGGTGCGTTCCTTGACTGCACCAGCCTGGCCAGCGTTGTTATTGGCGACAGCGTCACCAGCATCGGACACTATGCGTTCGAGCGTTGCACCAATCTGACCAGCGTCAGTATTCCCGACAGCGTCACCAGCATCGGAGGCTATACGTTCAGGTCCTGCACCAGACTGGCCAGCGTTGTTATTGGCGACAGCGTCACCAGCATCGGACACTCTGCGTTCAAGTACTGCACGAGCCTGACCAGCGTCGTTATTGGCGACAGTGTCACCAGTATCGGAACCGAGGCGTTCGAGTCTTGTACCAGCCTGACCAGCGTCGTTATTCCCGACAGCGTCACCTACATCGGAGACTATACGTTCGATTCCTGCACCAGCCTGACCTGCATTTTTTTCAAAGGGACTCCCCCCGCCCTTGGGTGGGATCCGTTCGATGACTGCGAAGCAACGGTTTATTACCTGCCCCAAAATGCCGCAAGCTGGCGATGGTTCTTCGGTGGACTGCCAACGGCAGAATGGCAGTTGTCAATTGCTGATCTGAATGAGGACGGCAATGTGGATTTGATTGACTTTCTGACATTCGCCGCGGCCTGGCAGGCCGTATCCGGTGTGGATGCTGCATACAATGTCGATTGCGACCTGGCTGAACCGTTTGGTGTGATTGACATCGCCGACCTGAAGTTGTTTGCCAGTGAATGGCTGATTACACCCTGCCAATTGCAGTGATACGTTCATCGGCGCAATCGGTGGTTTCGGGGTGTGATTATCAAGCTGAAGCTTGGACTACGAACAGTGATAAGCTCAAGCCCATCCTACGAAACGGAAGGATGGGTGGATGCGGGAGCGCATTATTGGTCCACGGCCTTGCGGCCGAGGCTACAACATATCGCCCGCTGTGCGGGCTTTTTGAATGGCGATGGACAAGACGAATTAAGAATTAAGAATTTAGAATGAAGAAATTTTTATTCGATTTGAGATAGCAGATTTGAGATTTGAGAAGAGGACTTTCGTTCGGCCCGTTGGGCGGCATCGGTTGATTATAGATGATTGGGTTATCGTTTTGCTGAGACGGAGATGTCGAGTTTTTCGATCAGGCGATTGAGGCGGCGGCGGTCGATGCCGAGGATTCGGGCGGCGGCGGTCTTTTGGCCTTTGGTTAGGCGCAGCGCCTCGGTGATGAGCTTTTGCTGGGCGTCGTCGAGGGTCGGCAGGGGGCTGTTGGGACGCACCGCGTAGGCCGAGACCAATATCTCCGACGGCAGCGATGCCGGCTCGATGACGTCCTCTGTGGTCAAGACATACGCCCGCTCCATTGCGTTGGCCATCTCGCGTACATTGCCCGGCCAGGGGTATTTGAGCAGAATCTGCCGTGTTTTTTCAGAGAGCTGCTTGGGCGGTTCGTCGTAAAAGGCCGCGAGATTTTTCAGGAAATGTTCGGCCAGCGGCAGGATGTCCTCGGCGCGCTGGGACAGCGGGGGAATTTCGATATTCACGACATTGACGCGGTAATACAAGTCGGCGCGAAACTCGTTCTTATCGACCATTTCTTTGAGATTGCGATTGCTGGCGCAGATCACGCGGACGTCCACCGGATAAATCCGCGTCGAGCCGAGCGGCGTGACCGTCCCTTCCTGAAGGACGCGCAGCAGTTTGGCCTGCAATTCAAGGGGGATTTCGCTGATTTCGTCGAGGAAGATCGTGCCGCCGTCGGCCGCACGGAAAAAGCCGAGCGTCTCATTGATCGCGCCGGTGAACGCGCCTTTGACATGGCCGAACAACTGGCTTTCGAACAGCGTGCCGGTCAGGGTGGTGCAGTCCACGGGGATAAAGGGCTTTGTTGCACGCGGGCTGTACTCGTGGATTTTGCGCGCGAACATTTCCTTGCCGGTGCCGGTTTGGCCGGTAATCATCACGCAGCATCGCCGATGCGCGATGGCGCGCACCGAATCGACCAGCGACACAAAAGCGTCCGACCGGCCCACCATCGACTCGCCGGTAGTCTTAGACTGTGCCGGGTGGATCCTGCTGCCTGAAAGCGGCACGGAAGTACTTAGCGGTTCTTTATGCGCATTACATTGCCGCGATATTTTGGTTTCCTCATCGCCCATTGCTGCTCAAGCTTCATGCACCATAACTGCGATTGATTTTAGAATCGTTGCACTCGGCACTCGATTATTAAAGGGGAGATAAAAAGAAACCACGAAGTCTCTTTCCTCTCACATCCATCCACAAGTGTATAATAACGGCAGGCAAATTGAAAAGCAAGTAATATTTTGTAAATCGTCCAAAATGTGGTGGTCATATCGCCATTATACACCTGATTGTTGGTGTGTTAGGTAAAAAACTCCACTCAATCTACGCCCAAGAACTTAAGCCTATTTCTGTCCTCAATGACCTCTTGTTCCTCGGTGGTTAACCCTGAATTTGAACAAATGAACACAGTTTTAGTGAAATAACGGCGTTAGGCGGGCGCGGGAGGCGAGGGGGATTGTCTCCGGCGCGGTCCATACGGCCAGTTCGAGGCTCTTGCGGCAGGCGCAGTGTTCGTCGCACAATGCCCCATCCGAGTCCAGCGTTTTTTCGATCAGCGCGACGGCGTTCTGCGTGGTCTGATTGAGGTTGCCGATGATCTCCTGCAGGAGGCTCTGCTTGCTGGCGGCCGGGTCGTGCTCGCGCCAGCAGTCGTAATCGCTGACCAGCGCCACGAGCGCATAGCACATCTGGGCCTCGCGGGCGAGTTTGGCCTCCGGCAGGGCGGTCATCCCGATCAGGTCGCCGCCCCACGCCCGGTGCATTCGCGACTCGGCCTGCGTGGAAAACTGCGGCCCTTCCATACAGATATACGTCCCGTCGGCGTGGGTCACCGTTTCGACCTTCTCGGCGGCGAGCATCAGCCGTTCGCGCAGTCGGGCACACATCGGCTCGGCAAACTCAACGTGCACCGCGCCAAGGTCGTCAAAAAACGTGTTCTGTCGGCGAAATGTCTTGTCGATGAACTGGTCGGCCAGTACCAGATGCCCCGGCTCAATCGTCTCACGCAGCGACCCGACCGCGCCGCTGGCGATCAGCGTCGTAACGCCCAGCGACTTGAGCGCAAAGAGGTTGGCCGCATACGGCACACGGCTCGGATTGAACCGATGTCCCTTGCCGTGTCGATTCAAGAACGCCACGCGATGCCGTCCCAGCGTCCCGACCCAAATTGCGTCACTCGGTGCGCCAAACGGCGTTTCCACGGTCTTTTGTTCCGGGTTCTGAATTCGCCGGGCCAGGGCGTCGCCCAGTCCCGTACCACCGATGATGCCCAGCAGAGGTGTCTGCATAGCCGTCACTCCTATTAATTCTTGAATTCTTAAGCGACACTCCGATGCGGTAAATTCGACGCACGAAGCACGAAATCCGAAACAAATACAAAATCCCAATGGCTCCATATCAAAACAGGATTTTCACCCTATGCGATATCGGTGACCGCTCGTTTTGAACAGTCGGATTTGTTTCGGATTTCGAATTTCGATCATCGGGTTTGAATGCCCGCATTGGGTTACTTGTGAAAGACCACTAAATAACCGCCAAAAAACGAAGCCGTATTATACCTGACGGCCACAAAAAAACAAGCCGCCGGTACTTTCGCACCGACGGCTTGAAAAAAACACTGCATTAGAGAGAATTACTCAAAGAACCGTGTTGCTTCGGTTTCCATAACCTCACGCTGCAGCTCTTGGGTGTTCATCGTCACGCGGAGACGAACGTCGCCGGTCTTAACGGCCTTGACCACCACACGCCATTCAGCCTTGGCCTTCGGCGCCAGACTGGGCAATGGTTCGAAAGTCACAGCGCCATCCGCAAACGAGCCGCGCGTTGCGCCGCTGGCCGAGACATACTGCATCGAATCTTCCAGGAACACCTTCATTCTGATATTGGTATCTGGTGCGGAACCCTGGTTGGTCACGGTGATGATGTACGTCTCATTCTTGCCGACTTCGATCGGGTCGTCCACGTCGATCACTTCAAGCAGAACGGCCGGGATACCCGCAATCTGCGTTGCAGCAGATGCGGCGACAGCCTGCGCACAGACCGCCGTAGCGCGAGCCTCATTCCTGAACTCGCCGGCGCCGGAAGGTTTATAACTGACGGTCAGCTTACGGCTGGCACCCGGTGCCATGGTTCCCAGATTCCACGTCACCTTACCGGCTGCGACCTGGCCGTTATCGCTGGCCCTAACCTCGGTGACATTGCCCGGAATCGTATCGGTCACAACCGTCTCGACTGCCGGAGCGTCGCCCTTATTGGCCACGACAATATCATACGAAATTGTACGCCCGATCCATTCGTTCCTCGAACCGGTCTTTTCAATCGTCAGAACAGGCTGCGTTACAACCGTCTGCGTTACGCCGGATTCGGCTTTCAGGTTGCCGTCGGCAACGGCAGTCGCCTGATTTCTATACGTTCCGGTCTTGTCTGCCTTGACAACCACGGTGCGGCTGACCGATTGCCCCGGTGCCAGATTGCCCAGCGACAGATCGATCGATGTCTTGCCGTCAGCCTTTAGACCGTTGGGCAGAGTATCTGTGAGCCGAACGTTCGTCGCAGTGCCCGTACCCTTGTTCGTTACCGTAAACTGGAACGGGATGTTGTCGCAGATGGTTACACGTTGAGGCGCTGTCTTGACAATCTCCAGCGCCGGCTGCACCACTTGGGTCTTGGCGCAGGCCAGAACGACATACGTCGCATCGGCGCAGGTCTGGACGCAGCCGACCTTGCCGGCGGATACCTTGAGGGTGATTCGCTGCGAGGCCCTGGGGCCGAGCGTATCCATATTCCAGGTAACCACATTACCCGCAAGGGTGCCTTTCGGCGTCGAATCGACATACTTGAGATCGTCGTGCAGACGTTCTGTGATGACCACGTCGCTGAGCGTCAGGTCGGTCGTGTTGACTGCCGTAATCGTATACTCAAACGGGGCGTTGAGCTGCACGGTTTGCGGCATGACCTTCTCGATCCGGATCGCGCCGGATATTGGGTAAGCCTGTGACACGGTGTAGTTGCCGCAGGCGCCGGTTTGTGGAGCAGGAACCGGTGCAGGTGCAGGTGCAGGTGCACGTGCAGGTGCAGGTGCAGGTGCAGGACGCGTCACTACGGGTTGGGGTTCAGGCTCGGCCTGCATGCACGCACAGCCAGTCATAGACAGTACGACCGCGGCGCTCGCAAGTAAACACAGTACAGTTTTCATTAAAGTTCTCCAAAAGTAATTGACATTTTCGTTCAGGTGATATATGTAAAAAAGAGCGCGGTGAAATATCAAGGCGGACTCTTGTTGTTGTTGTTCTGCATCAAATTCATGTTCGTTCTCTCCTGTCTAAAACAACGACAGGTGTCATCTCACACTCTATATGATAGTCTATTTAGTAAAATTACATTAACAATGGTAACCATTCGCCCATAATAATCAACTATTATTTTGTCAAAAATAGGAACAAAGGAACATATCTCGGATTTTTCATCCCCCTGTCGAAAACCGCCGCAGAATAATCTCGCACATTTTGGTCGATTATCCTATAATGAAGATATCGTACTTAAGCAATCTGATAATTTCGGTAAGATATGATTTTAACATATCTTAAAATCAAGACTTTTATCCTCTCTATGAAGCTTAGCAAATATAAAATCGCACATTTTAATCACCCGCCGCTGAGCAGACAGGTGGCCATCGCCCAGCGTCTGAATGCGGCCGCATGGCCGATGGTACTCGACACCCTTCCCGACCGCTGAATCCTCTTTTGTGTTTAACTGTTTGTTTGTTCATTCTTAATTTCTATTTAAAGAGAGTATATATGTTTAAATTAACGGATCGCCAAAAAGAACTGTTTGAAAAAATCGACAGTGATGCCGCCGATACGCAATGGCGGGATTGGAAATGGCAGCTTCGCCACCAAATCCGCGACATTGATACCTTCGAAGAGCTGCTGGGTGTACAGTTTGAGCCGGACGAGCGGCGCCAGCTTGAGTAAACCGTCTCGCGCTTTCCGATTGCGATTACGCCGTATTATCTGTCACTGATCGATATTGATGAGATGCAGAACGACCCGGTATTCAAACAGGCGTTTCCGATGCCCCAGGAATTGAGTACCTGCACATCGGAAATGGCCGACCCGCTGTCCGAAGACAAAGACAGCCCCGCGCCGGGTATGAACATCACCTTCGCCAAACACGGCTACCACTACGCCGGCACGCTGAACAACAACACGAATATCTGCGGCCGGATCGAAAGTATGAATGTCTGGTACAAGTCCTTGGGCGAAGATAGTTTATCGCTACCATAACTATTTGACACAAGAAAAGCTTGCGATACAATGACTCGATGCTTGAAATTGTATCCATTTCGCTTGTCCTGTCGGCAGGGTTGCTTGTTTTGGCGATTGTCTTGATTGTGCAGCTCGGGGCGGCGCGTCGGGAAGCGGCCGCACAGGGCGGGGCGGTCGCGCAGTTGAGCCAGCAGCTTGAGCAGGTTCGCACGCGACAGGACGGCTTGGCCCAGACGCTCGACACCAAGCTGAGTACCGGCCAAGAGCATATCAACCGCTATCTGTCCGACAGCGGTCGCACGCTCGGCGAGCTTCGCGAGCAGATCGGCAAGCTGAAAAGCGACAGTGAACGTCTCTTGCAGCTCGGCACCGATGTACGCAGTCTTCAGCATATCCTGACCGCCCCCAAACTCCGCGGCCAGTTGGGCGAGCATTCGCTTGCGGGTTTATTGCAGACGATCCTGCCGACGAGCGGTTTTCGTCTCCAGCACGGCTTTCGCAGCGGCAAGATCGTCGATGCGCTGATAACACTGCCCGATTACAGCGTCTCGGTGGATGCAAAGTTTCCCCTTCCGAGTTTTGAGAAGATGGCCGCGGCGGCGACCGACGACGAAAAGCAGCGGCTCCGCCGTCAGTTCCAAGGCGATGTCATCAAGCACATCGACAAGATCGCCGCCGATTATATCCGGCCGGAAGAAGGGACCCTGGATTTTGCCCTGATGTACATCCCGGCCGAAAACGTGTATTACGAAACCGTGATTCGGTATGACGGCGACCGGACGGATGTGCTTGAGCATGCGATGGGCAAAAAAGTCATCCCCGTCTCGCCCAATCTTTTGTACGCCTATTTAATGACGATTGTGATGGGGCTGCACGGCCTGCAGATCGAACAGGAGGCCGCGGCGATTCGGGTTCGGCTGCAGGAACTGGCCGGGGGGTTTGCCGCCTTTATCGGCAATTGGGACGTGCTCGGAAAGCATCTCCGCAACGCACAGACCCAATACGATGACGGTCACAAGCAACTGGCCAAATTCACGACCCAGCTTGACCAGATACAAAGCAAGCCCCCCGCCTGAGGGTTCAACAAGACCCGATCTGTTCAAGTGACCGGATATGCTTTATCTCTTTTTTAACTCACTATCCATGAATCTGAACAATAGTGATCCGCCCGGTTCGTCAAGCTTACTTCGGATGACGCCTCGTCTCCCAAGAAATGGACATTCAGCAGCTTTAATCGGATGGTTTTTGTTGTTGTTTAGATGTAATATATTTACAATGTCGTTTTAATTGGGTTTGTCCAGATGAATTATGGTTTAGAGGCCGAAGAGGATCGAGAAAGTGCAAATATCCTCGGCACACGTAATCCTATATTATGGGCAACTCTATACATCACGACTGATACCAAAAAGGTTATGGGACTGTAAAAATGTAAAATTATTAAGAGAAATTGTTTCAAAGAAAAATTTGTTCCGTTTTGTTGAAACATTTTGACGCTTTCCTACGACATAGAGAATGAATTCGGTATTTTTTGCAACTGCAACAAAGTTTTTGAAGTATATCTTTTGTTGTATGTTAGTGGTGTCATAGGTGATGATTGGGTAATTTTCATATTTTAGACTATTGTTATGTGTGTTTTTTGGATATAACTGTTGGCGCTGAATTGTCACCACGGTGGTGATGTTTCAGAAGAGACTTAAGGTTTCATTAAAGGACATTTGACGTGACGAAACGACTGGGCGAATTACTGTGTGAAGGCAACCATATCACAACCGCACAGCTTGAGGCTGCACTTGAGACGCAGAAGACATCGGGTCACAAGCTGGGGCAGATATTGTGTGACAACAAGGCGATCAGCAATCGTCGTCTGCTGGAGACGCTGGTCAAGCAGGCCGGACTGGATACAGTGACGCTGGAGGATCGCACCATCGACCGGGACGTGTTGGCGATGGTTCCGGCCGAGGTGGTCAGCCAACACAGTCTGATTCCGGTGGAGCGTCAAAACGGTCGGCTGATAGTGGCGATGGCCGATCCGTTTGATCATGAGGCGATTGCCGATTTGCGGCTTCTGACGGGTCTGGTGATCCGGCGGTGTTACTGCCCGACGTCCGATCTTGAAAAGGCAATTCTGAAATATTACGGCAGCAATGTGGCACGAATGCTGCGTGACTTAGCGCCGGGCGAAAAGGCCGAAACGTCGGATGTCGAGGTGCTGGAAGGGGATCAGTTGACCACGGCCAAGTTGCATGAACTGGCCCGCGAGCCGAGCTTGGTCAACCTGGTGAATCTGATTTTGCTGGAGGCGGTGGAGTCGCGCGCCAGCGACGTGCATATTGAACCCTTTGAAAAAGACGTGCGGATCAAGTACCGCATCGACGGGGTGTTGATCGAAAAATCCTCTTCGCCCAAACGGCTGCACGCGGCGATTGTCTCGCGTGTCAAGATTATGGCCAATATGAACATTGCCGAGCGGTTTGTGCCGCAGGACGGGCATATCGAGTTTCTCGGGACCAAGGGCAAGATCGACATCCGTGTATCGACCGTGCCGACGATCTTCGGCGAGACGATTGTGATGCGTTTATTGGATCGCAGTGCTGCCCTGATCGCGCTGGGCGACCTCGGCATGGACGAACAGACGCTGAAGGGGTATGCGCACTGTCTGGGCAAGTCGCACGGGATCGTGCTGGTGACGGGGCCGACCGGCAGCGGTAAGACGACGACGCTGTATGCCTCGCTGAATCGTATATATGATCCCAGCCGCAAGATCATCACCATTGAGGATCCGGTGGAATATCAACTTGACGGGATCGTTCAGATTCCGGTCAACCCCCGCCGTGGACTGACATTCGGGCGCGGGCTCCGGCATATTTTGCGTCAGGACCCGGATATTATCATGGTCGGCGAAATTCGCGACAAAGAGACGGCCGATATTGCGGTTCGCGCCGCGTTGACGGGTCACTTGGTGTTCAGCACGCTGCATACCAACGATGCGGCCGGGGCGATTACCCGTTTGATCGATATGGGGGTTGAGCCGTTTTTGCTGGCCAGCTCGCTGGAAGGGGTTCTGGCTCAACGGCTGGTGCGGAAGATCTGTCCGGCCTGCCGGGAGGCGTATCGCCCCAGCGCGTCACTGCTTGAGAGCCTGAGCAATGCGGACCGCATCGATCCGAATGCGTCGCTGTATCACGGACGCGGTTGCGATGAGTGTAACCGCACGGGGCTGAGCGGGCGTCTGGGAATCTATGAGTTGCTGCGTGTTACCGAGCAGTTGCGCAAATTGATTGCGTCGCGTCCGACGCCTGAGCAGATTCTGGCTTCCGCACCACACGACCACGTGACGATGCGGCACAGCGGCGTGGAAAAGGTGCTTGCCGGGATCACAACCCCCGAAGAGGTGCTGCGTGCGACGCAGGGTGTTGAGGAAGATTGAGGTTAGAAGGAAGATAGAAGTAAGAGGTGACGGGCTAACGCCCATCCTACGAACTAAGAACTATGAACTAAGAACGAAGAGCGTATTGTGGCGACATTCTCATATAAAGGCATTGACGCCGGCGGACAGGCGGTTTCGGGAACGGTGGATGCGGTGGACCGCAAGGCGGCCATCGCGGAGCTGACACAGCGTGGACGGTATGCGATGGAGCTGATCGAGGGCAAGGCCGGGGCGGGATTGCTCGGCGGCATCGGAGGCGAGTCGTCGTCGCATAAGGGCGGTTCGATCCGCAGCAAAGAATTGCTGGCGATCATGGGGCAACTGGCGACGGCGCTGAAGGCGGGGCTGCCGATGGTCAATGCGCTGCAGATTATCAAGTCGCAGCAGAAGAAAGAGTCATTGTTCGCGCTGCTGGATGAGCTTGTTTCGGCGGTTAGCTCCGGCGACAGCCTCAGTGAAGCGATGGAGCGGCGGCCGGAATTGTTTGATCGGTTGTCGGTTTCGATGGTGCGTGTCGGCGAGACCGGCGGTATTCTTGAACAGACCGCCGAGGAATTGGTCAAGCTCAAGCACCGCGAAGAAAAGGTCAAGTCGAATCTGGTTAATGCGGCGGCGTATCCGATCTTTGTGCTGACGGTGGGTCTGATCTCCATGGTTGTGATTTTGGTATGGGTGCTGCCCAAGATCATCACGACCATCGGCATCAGCGCCAACATGCTGCCGTTGCCGACGCGGATGCTGATGGGATTGAGCAACTTTATGCTCAGCTGGGGATGGCTGTGTGCGATCGTTATCATCATCAGCGCTGCGTTGTTTAAGAAATGGAAGCAGACGCCGGAGGGTCGATTCGGCTGGGACGGTTTTAAGCTCCAGCTTCCGCTGTTCGGGCCGGTGGTGAAAACGCTGGCGGTGGGGCGGTTTGCCCGGACATTGGGAGCGCTGACCAAAAGCGGCGTCACGATCCTGGAGGCGCTGCTTGTGGTGCGCGATACGCTGGGCAATGAAGTGCTGGGGCGTCAGATTGACCAGGTCAGTCAGCAGGTCAAGACCGGACATAACCTGGCCGACCCGCTGGAAGAGTCGGGGATGTTTCCGGCGCTGCTGGTGCAGATCGTTTCGATGGGCGAGCAGACGGGGCGGCTGGATGAACTGCTGCTCAGTGCCGCCGATACCTTCGACGAAACGGCCGATACGGTAATGAACCGGTTTTTGGCGCTGTTCCCGGCGATTTTGATCCTGCTTTTGGCGATGGCGATCTTTTTTATCATCGTTGCGACGCTGCTGCCGATTGTCGGTATGGACTTGAGCGTTCTTTGAAAAAAAAACCAGAAGACGCGGATATGTACTGATTCATAAAAGAAAGCTGTGAAATTCAGTTTGAATCGGTATTATTTGTTCCTCTGTGATCTCTTTGACGAAAACCAAAAAAAAGGAAAACGATTATGAGACGACGAAAACAAAAGGCGTTTACGATTATTGAACTGGTGGCGGTGGCGATGATTATTTCGCTGTTGGCTGTGTTTGTGGTGCCCCGTGCGTTCCATGGGTTGGGTAAGGCCAAGCACGACATTGCGCGTGGTAAAATGGGCATTATTGAAGGCGCCTTGGCCCGATTTCAATACGACTGCGGTCGGTTTCCAGCGGATTCCGAAGGGCTTGAGGCGCTGGTCGTTGCGCCGCCGGATTTGCAGCAGGTGTGGGCGGGTCCGTATTTGAAACGCAGCGATCTGACAGATCCGTGGGGACAGTATTATCTGTATTCCGCCAATGGGGTCATCAACCCCGGCAGGTTTGATTTGGCCAGCTTTGGCGCCGACGCTGCGGAAGGCGGTGAAGGTGAAAACGCGGACATCTATAACGATTGATGTTAAATGTTTAATGTTAAATGTTAAATGTTGAATGTGGGTATCGGGTGGCGCCTTCAAGCGCGGCTCGTGGGTGTCGGTGACGCAGGTGAATAAGTCGATTCAAAAAATTCGTCAATCGTCAGTCGTCAATCGTCAATGCCAAGGCTTTACGCTGGTTGAGTTGACGGCAGCGGCGGCGCTGCTGGCGCTGTTGACCTCGGCGGCGTTTATCTCATACGCGCAGACGTGGAAGCATTGGGCGCTGCGGCAGGACGCCCAGCGTTTTTACCTGGCGGCCCGTTACGCGCGGGTCCTGGCGATTGAAAGCCAGCGTCCCTGTGTGCTGATGGTCGTTCCTGAGGAAAAGGCTTATTATATCGTTCAGTCCGTCGAGGGCGAGGAAGAGATTGCAGTTGTGTCCAACATGCTGCATCGTTCTTCGAAACTCGACGACTCGGTGTCGTTTGACCGTTTTGCGGCGGTTCAGACTGGACTGACTGGAGATGTCAGCGGTATTACTTTTCGTCCGGATGGCAGTGCGGATGCGGCACTGGTGCAACTGACCAATGGCGAGCGGTCATTTACCATTCAGATCAGCGCCGCGACGGCGCAGGCGACGCTGTTGTCCGGTGCAACCGATTCGTATGAGCTGGACCAGATTGACTTGGATGATTTGTAATGAATAAAACAGGCAAACCATTTCGGAGAGGCGTAAGCCTTCTTGAAACCGTGCTGGCGTCGTCGCTGCTGGGCGGTGCGGTGATGGTGGTCTGCGGCCTTTCGGCCGGCAGTCTTCGGTCGGTTCGGCTCAACCAGGAATACGAAAAGGCGTGGGACTATATTGAGCGTCAATTGACCCTGATTGACTTGATTGGTGTGCAGACGGTGGTTCAGACCGGCCAACTTACCGGAGAATTCGAGAGTCTCGATGGTCGGATTTGGGAATGGAACGTCCAGATTGCCGAGTCCGAGTCCGGCATCCCGTTGTTATACGATGTTCTGATCGGTGTGGAATGGGAGGGGGCCGGCCGTCTGCGGCGGGTGGAGTGCCTGACGCGGATGACGGCACGGAGCACTTCGGTGGATGCGGAACAGGTGGCTCCCGACGCCGAAGCGGCAACGGAAGGCTCTCAGTCAACGGCGGTACAGGGGGTGAGCCGATGACTAGAACTCGACGACAAGCCGGTTTTACTTTGGTGGAACTGATGGCCGCTTCTGTCATTACAGCGTTTTTGGCGATGGTGGCGGTCGGTGGGATGGTCAGTGTCACCAGTGCCCGCAACAGCCTGGACGAGGTGACAGAGGTGATGGACGAACTGCGGTTTGCGTCCGACCTGTTGCGTCAGGATTTATCGAATGTGTCCCGCGGCCGTCAGATGCTGTTTGAAGGGCTTATTGAAGAAGGCAGCGGCGTGGAAATACCGCGGCTTCGATTTTGGGCGATTTCAAAGTCCAAAGCCCGGCCGATGCAGCCCGAAGGCGATCTGTACGAGATAGAATACCTGTTTTTTGAAGGACAGGATGGCGGTACGTATCTGGCCCGGCGACAGTGCCCGATCGTCGGCGTGGAGCAATATGACGACGAAACTGCCGGGGGCGTGCTGACGAAGATCTCCGAGCAGATTGCATATTTCGGCATCCGGTATTTTGACGGGACGACCTGGTCGTCGATTTGGCCGATTGAGCAGGAGGAGCTGCCGATGCTTGTTGAAGTGTCGCTGGCATCGCGTCATGTGGACAAAAGCGGCAGGGAAAGGGTTTATTCCAAGCAGGTGATTCTGACATTCCCGCGATTGGGCGACCAGTCGGAACTGACGGAAGAAGACGATGCCGGAATTGAAGAGATTGAATTTACGGACCCGGAATCGGGATTGGAAATGTAAAATGCGGCGGCGGTTGAATAAAAAACGGACCTTTCGGTCGGCGATGGCGCTGGTGGCGGCGTTGTGGGTTTCGGTGCTGATGATGGCGCTGGTCAGCGTCGCGGCCCAGAGCAGTTTGCTGGACAGCCGTATCAGCCAGATCGAGAACGAGAAACAGCGCAGCCGATGGGCCTGCCGGGCGGGTATCGAGACGGCCATCGGACTGTTGCTTGTGGACGACCGCACGTACGACAGTTGGGTCGATCTGTGGTCGTACAATCCGCAGGAACTTGAGAACATGGACTTTGGCGGTGTAACGGTTACGGTCGAAGTGGTCGATGCGGCATCGAAACTGAACGTTAACTCGGCCACACTCCAGCAACTGCTCAGCTTGCCGGATATGACCGAGGACATTGCCGAGGGCATTCTGGACTGGATTGACAGGGACGATACGATTCGGACCGGCGGGGCCGAGAGAGGATACTACCAGAATCTGGATTATCCCTACTTGCCCCGAAACGGCAGCACACAGACGATCCGCGAACTGCTGCGTGTCAGGGGTATTACCGAAGGGCTGTTTTCCGGTATTTCGGAACTGGAAACGCTGTCCGTGGAAAACGAAGGGTGGCTCAACTACCTGACCTGTGTATCGCAGGAGTCCAACCTGGACAGTGAGGGGAACGAACGGATCAATATCAACCGCGCGAACACCCAGTCGCTGACCCAGGATTTGGGGTTGTCGGAAGGTCAGGCTCTATGGGTGACGCAAAATCGTTCGTTCCGGCGGCTGACGGATATGATCGGACAGGCCACGGACACCTCGCAGGGCGCTGCCCAGACGTCCCAGCAGACTCCTCAAGCGGCACAAGGAGGACAGGCTCAGCAACAGTCTGGCGGCCAGCAACAGCAGGTGGAGCCCGTACCGTTGGATGCGGCCACCGTGCTGGGGATGGCCGATAAGATTACGCTGACCAATCGTCGGTCTGTAGCCGGCAAGATCAATATCAATACTGCCGGGCTTGTGGTGCTGACGGCCCTGTTTGACGGCAACCGCGAGTTGGCAGAAAAAGTGTATTCGACACGCGAGGGATTGGGCGGTGCGTTTATAGATCTCAGCGATATACTGATGGTGGACGGCATGACACAGGATGTTATGCGTACCTATCTGGATCGTATAGCTATTCGTTCGAGTATTTTTGAAATTCGTGCGACGGCGGTTTCCACTGTGACGGGTCTGACCTACCGGGTCGAGGCGATCGTCAACCGCGAAGCGTCGCAAGGACAGGTTCTTTATTGGCGTGAAGGGATTGACCGGTGATACAGACAGAGCAGCAAAAACAGACAGCTCAGCAAGCTGCCGGCGTCGTGATTTCTACGGCGTCGGGGAAAGCGTATGCAGCCGTCGTCAAACGACGCGGCAGTGAATATGAACGGACCTTCCAGTCTACGTTTGAGCTTTCCGAAGGACTGGACAGCATTGTCAAGCATTTGCTTGAAAAAGCCGGAGGCGGATCAATGCCGGTACTGATCGGCTTGGATTCGGCGCAGATCCGATTTCTGGAGATGACATTGCCCCCGGCGCCGACGGCCCATTTGCCGTCGTTGATTCGTACACAGACCGAGTCCCGGCTGCCGCTGGACGGCGACCGGATGCAGTTGGCTTGGCGGTTGTCGCCGGCGACGGCGGGATACGACTGTACGGTGGCGGTGGTGCGGCAGGACGTCCTGGATGCGTCGCTGAAAAAATACAGTCTGAACGGATCGTTGACTGCGATGGTTCCCGATGCGGCGGGTTTTGCCCGGCTGCGAAATATCTGCTTCGCCCCGACACCCCAGACCTGCCTGGTCCTTCGCCGACGGGCGGATGGGTTTATTCTGCTGCGACTGGAAGGAGATGCACCGGTTCGCTGCGGGGTCATCGCCGTTGAGCCGGCGGATATGGAGCAGCGGCCGGGTTTGGTCATACAGGAAATAATGATGGAGATTGAGGCGATTGAGTCGAAGGACGACCAGCCATGCCCGGTCTACCTGTGGCCGGGCGACGATCCATTCATGCGGGATGTTGCCGCGCGTCTTGCCCAATCGGGTCGTCAGGTTGCCGCACTGGAAGCTGATCAGGCTGCGATGCAGCGGATTTGTTCGTCGGACAACTCAAGCCTTGGCGGCGTTGAAATAGATGCGGCGGGGCTGGCGATACTGGGACTTTCCAGCACAACGCCGGCGTTTGACTTTTTGCTGACGCGGCGGTTGGTACAGCCGGCTGAAGAGGCCAAAAAGCGTAAGAAAAAAATGGTCCGCATGGCCTGTATGATCGTCGTGCTTGCGGTGCTGGGGGTGCTGGTGCATTACGTGAGCCTGACGATTCAAGTCCGTCAACTTCAGCGTGAGCTGGCCGCCGAGGAGAACGGTCTTGTCGCTCAGTCGCTTCTGGGGGAACTGACCTATCAGGAAGCGGTGGCGCGGGCGCGGCTGGATGTTCTCGAAATGATCGAAGCTGTTCAGGATAGCCGCGAAGGAATGCTGCTGGACAGCTTGGAGTTTGAAAAAGGCAAGCCTGTCAAGCTCGTTGCCACTGCCGGCAGCTATGAGCAGGTTTATGCCTTTCAGAAACGGCTGGAAGAGCACGAAGGTGTCAATCAGGTTCGTCTGGTTGACCCGCGTCTGGACGACCGTACCCGGCAGGTGCGGTTCACCTTACAATTCCATTATTTTCATTTTACGAAGTGATGACTATGAAACCATTGAGCCAACGAGACAAACGAACGCTTAAAGTTACAGTGGCCGCCGCGGTCCTGATTGTCGGGTATTTTTTAGCCTTGGAGCCGATGCTGGCGTCGTATCATGAGAAGCGCAGCGAACGCGATCAATTGAAGCAGCAACTGGACAGGCTGACGTCCATTCAAAGCGGCATCGGGGCGATTCGCTTCAAGGAACTGAACGAACGTGTGCCGGTTTATGTGATGCCTGCGGCCGCCGCCGAACAGGGGGTGCTGTTTCGCGACGAACTGACCAGTCAACTCCAGCAGGCCGGGGTACAGGCCAGAACGCTTCAGTTGCGCGACAACCGCGGCAAGCGTGAGGACGGCTTTGCCGTTTTGACGGTCGATGTTCAGGGCCAGTGCGGATACGAACAGATGCTCCGGCTATTGGCCGATCTTAAGCGTAATCCCTATTACGTCGGCGTGGAGAAGTGTTCGCTTCGCGTCGATACGCGAAACCGAAACACAATGAGCTATCAGCTTGCTGTGTACACTTACGCAAAATAGAAAAGAGGTGTTCAAATGAAGCGCTATTTAAGCACGGTGGATCCCAAAGTACTGGAACGTTTACTGAAACTGGGGGCGGCGGGTACGGTCGTCTGGCTGGCGGTTGTGGTGTTCAACGTCGGCGCACAAAGTCTGGACACGCCGGGAAAAGCGGAGACGGCCATTCGAGAATACGAACGGATCCGGACAGACGTTACCGCCCAGCGGCATGATCCGCGAGCTCAGATTCAGCAGCTCAGCCGTAACAGCCTGTTTAATGCGACGCCCACGGTGACGACTACGGCGGTGCGCGTTCAGCCTCAGCTGCCGCAGACGCAGGCGATTTTGGGCGACGCGGTACTGTTCGGTGACCAATGGTATTATACAGGTCAGACGGTGCAAGGGTATGAGATTGCCTGGATCGGGCCGGATTCTGTTATTCTCAGCCTCGATGGAGTACTTGAGGAACTCGTGCCGTTTAACGTGGAGGTCAATTCCGGCCAGAATACCCGCGGAACGACCACAGCGGCAGGCTTCGCCGCGCAGCAGTGGCCCGGTGGTATGGGCGGCTGGGGCGGTATGGACGAAATGCCTGGCTGGGGCGGCATGGGCGGCGGTATGGGCGAAATGCCTGGCTGGGGCGGCATGGGCGGCGCCATGGGCGAAATGCCCGGTATGGGCGGTATGGGCGGTATGGGCGAAATGCCTGGCAGGGGCGGTATGGGCGAAATGTCCGGAAGGGGCGGAAGGGGCGGTATGGGCGGCCGGGGCGGCGGAAGATAATGTCCTTACACGTAAAAATATAGATTAAGAGGTATTCAAATGAAACGCTATTTAAGCACGGTGGATCCCAAAATCCTGGAACGATTACTGAAACTGGGGGCGGCCGGTACGGTCGTCTGGCTGACGGTCATAGTGTTCAATGCCGGCGCTCAAAGTCTGGATACGACGGGAAAAGCAGAGACGGCCATTCGAGAATACGAACGGATCCGGACAGACGTTATCGCCCAGCGGCATGATCCGCGAGCTCAGATTCAGCAGCTCAGCCGTAACAGCCTGTTTAATGCGACGCCGATCCCGACCACGGAGGTGCGCGTTCAATCTCCTCAACTGCCGCAGACGCAGGCGATTTTGGGCGACGCGGTACTGATCGGTGACCAATGGTATTATACAGGTCAGACGGTGCAAGGGTATGAGATTGCCTGGATCGGGCCGGATTCTGTTATTCTCAGCCTCGATGGGGTACTGGAGGAACTCGTGCCGTTTAACGTGGAGGTCAATTCCGGCCAGAATACCCGCGGAAGGAACACCGCGGCCGGACGCGCGCAGCCGCAGCAGGCCGGACGCACCGCGCAGCCGCAGCAGCAGAACGGTCGCTTCGCCCAACCTCAGACAGAACAGACCGGCCGCGCCGCACTGCAGCAGCGCCCCGGCGGTATGGGCGAAATGTCCGGCAGGGGCGGAAGGGGCGGTATGGGCGGTATGGGCGGCCGGGGCGGCGGAAGATAATGTCCTTACACGTAAAAATATAGATTAAGAGGTGTTCACATGAAACGCTATTTAAGCACAGTGGATCCCAAAATCTTGGAACGTTTGCTGAAACTGGGGGCGGCCGGTGCGGTCGTCTGGTTGACGGTCATGGTGTTCAACGCCGGCGCACAAAGTCTGGACACGCCGGGAAAGGCGGAGACGGCCATTCGAGAATACGATCGGATCCGGACAGACGTTTCCGCCCAGCAGTATGATCCGCGGGCTCAGATTCAGCAACTCAGCCGTAACAGTCTGTTTAATGCGACGCCGACGCCGACCACGGAGGTGCGCGTTCAAACTGCTCAACTGCCGCAGACGCAGGCGATTTTGGGCGACGCGGTACTGATCGGCGATCAATGGTACTCTGTTGGCCAGACGGTGCAAGGGTATGAGATTGCCTGGATCGGGCCGGATTCTGTTATTCTCAGCCTCGATGGGGTACTGGAGGAACTCGTGCCGTTTAACGTGGAGGTCAATTACGGTCAACCTGCCCGCGGCACTGCGCAGCAGGGCGGGCGCGCCGCACAGCAGCAGCGACAGAGGCCCGGCGGCATGGGCGAAATGCCGGGCGGCATGGGCGGTATGGGTATCATGGGCGGTTTTGGCGATTTCACAATTGATCGAGTTAATGATTTGCGTAATCGTTTTGAAGGGATGGCACCTGACCAGCGACAGGATATGCTTAATCGCTTTGTGGGTGGTTCACCGGAAGAACGCATTCAGATGATAAGAGAATTTTTTTAGGAAATTGGACAGATTAATTATGAAGCGATCAACACTAACACTGAGCGTATTGGGGATTGCCGGTCTGTGTCTTGCCTTGATTTTCTTCAGGGGCACAGGGGCATCCGAAACAGATTTGACAGTCATTGAAGAGCCGCCGGTGGAAATACAGCTGCCGGTTGAGACAACTGTCCCGGTTTCCGAAGAGGCAGAGCCGGTTTCCGAGGGGGCAGAGCCGGTTTCCGAAGGGGCAGAGCCGGTTTCCGAGGGGGCAGAGCCGGTTTCCGAGGGGGCAGAGCCGGTTTCCGAAGAGGCAGAGCCGTCTGCTGAGGAACTTGCCCCGCCTGTCGAAACAATGGAGCCGCCTTTTGAGGACATGCCGCAGTCGCTGCAGCAGATACAGCAGATGTTTGGACAGTTCGGCGCCGCCATGGGTGGTGCGCAACGCGGCACGCAACGCGGCGGGCAGCGCGGCGGGCAGCGCGGCGGCATCGAATATCTTGACCGATTTGCCGGCCCGGCGGCCGTTTACGCCGGGGACGTCGGCGACCCGAACCAGCCCACGGAAGCGGTCAATCTCAACAATGTTGAGATGCGTCAGATTATTCAGAAAATCGCCGATTGGACCGGTAAGCCCGTACTGCCTGTCAACGATGAGATGATGCAGACCCGGGTGACGATTTTTTCGCCCAAGCTGGTGACACGCTCCGAGGCCCTTTCGCTGCTGATTATGGCGCTGCATGCCCGCGGCATTGTGGTTGAGCAGTTGGACAATCGCGTGATGCTGCGTCCGCTGTCGTCAATTCGGCAGCAGAACATCCCGACGGTGGGACCGGATGAGTCGTTGTCCCGCTATGAAGACAAGACGCAGATTGTTGAAAAGTGGTTCAAGCTCAATGCTTACAGTCCCTCGCGCCTGCTTCAGATTGTTACGCCGCTTATCGCCGAGTACGGTTATGCGGTTGCGGACGAAAGCACGTCTCGTATAGCGATTATCGACACCGTGGAAAATCTGCTGCGCATCGAACGTCTGATCCAGCAGTTGGATGTCGCTGATGCCAGTCAGGAATTTGAGAAGATTATCGAGCTGCGTCATGCCGATCCGGCTGAGGTGGTGCAGATCATTCAACTGATCCTGGCCGATGCTCAGGCCGCTCAGCAGGTCGCTCAGCCGCAGGCCACCACGACGGGCCGTGGCGCGCAACAGCAGCAGGGTGGACGGGGCGGCCGCGGCGGACAGTCACAGCAGCAGCAGATGCAGATGGGCGGCTTCGGCGGCTTCGGCGCGCAGCAACCGCAGCAGCAGCAGCGTGGCGGTGCGGGGGGATCTGCAGCCTCCGTCGCTGTGTCCGGGATTGTGCCGATCCAGGTTCGAATGATTCCGCTGGTCCAACAGCGATGGATCATTGTACGCGGCAGCCATGATGATATTGATCGTGTTGAAGAGTGGATTTCCCGACTGGATTTGGAAGACGCCGATGAAATGAAGCAGACGGTCGTCCAGGTCCGGTATGCCAATGTGACCGAAGTGGTGCAGATGGTGCGGAATACGCTTCAGACGATGCCCGGCATGGATCTGAAGACCAATATCATCGTCGAAGCGCTCGCGCAGACCAGTCAAATCGTTATATACGGCAATGACATAAACCGTGCAACGGTGGAGCGGTTGATCGCCCAGGTCGATCTGCCCAAGGAAGATTTCTTCGAAGAGCGGACGTTTCAACTGAAACATGCCGATCCCGATCAGCTCAAGACCATCATTGAGGAACTCTATAGCGAAACCTCAGGCACGACGTCGACTCAGCAACTTCTCACCGGGCGAGGGGGCACCGGGCGGACGTCGAGTACCTCGTCGGCCACAGGCAATCCTGAAGATCTGGTCCGTGTGATTTCGTATGCGATGCGCAAACAGATTACGGTCATTGCCTCGCCGCAGAACATGGAACGCATTACCAAGCAGATTGAAGAGGAGTGGGACAGGCCTCTGGATATCGAGCTGGACCAATACCGTATTATCACCTTGAGCAATTCCGACCCGGTGAAAATGGCCGATCTGCTCAAAACACTGTTCAGTCAGGAAGGCGCTACGTCGTCGTCGGGCAGCACTTCCACGCGGAACCTACAGCAGATGCTCGGCGCCAGCTCGACATCGACGGCGACCGACCGGCAGAAGATTATCGGTTCGCTGTTCGGGATGGTGACGTTTGAGCCGGTGCCTGACACCAAGAAGCTTCTTGTTATCAGCCAGATTCCGGAAGCGTACGAAGTGGTCAAGCGTCTCATTGAAAAGCTCGATGCCCGCGATGAGGCGGATGTGCCGACCGTCATCACCCTCAATTACGCCGACCCGGAGGCGCTGAGTGATCAATTGAATGCCATCCTGAATCCGGATGGTTCGACCGCCACCATCCAGCGCAGTGTCCGCGGCCTCAGCGCTTACAGCACCGGCACCTCTCAGGCGGTAAGTACCAGTGAAGAAGGCAGCGGCACCATTACCCCGTGGTGGACGCGGCAGCAGCAGGATACGACCCGGATGCCTGTCAGCAATCTGCTTGGACGCATTCGTTTTATTCCGGTGCATCGCAGTAAGGCGATCCTTGTACTGGCACCGCCGGAATATCTCGAAGATGTTCGGGCACTGATTGCAGACCTTGACCGCCCCGGGATGCAGGTGATGATCAAGGTAGTGATCATGGAAATCAACCTGACCGATATGTCGTCGCTGGGTCTCCAGATAAGTTCCGGTGGGCTCCCATATGCTCTGAGCGCCTTTAGTACGCTGGAATATCTCGGTCCTGAAGCAAGCGCTAGGCATTATGCTACTTCTCTGGAAGGTGACTTGAATGTACTGGTGGATTTGCTTATCAAAAATGTCAATGGGCGTGTGCTGAATCAGCCGACCCTGTGGACCAAAGACAACGAAGAGGCCGTTTTCGTCAAGGGTCAAAAGGTTGCTTTCATCACTGGGACGCAGACCGCCAATACCGGCTCCACACAGCAGAGTGTCTCATTTGAAGATGTCGGTGTGACGTTGCGTGTCCGGCCGAACATTACGCCGGAAAAGGCAGTGGATCTGATCATCAATCTGAATATTTCACAGGTTGATGGTAGCTTATCACAAGAAAACCCGCCGCGGTCCAACCTGGACACCACCAGCCGTCTGATTATCAATGACGGACAGTCCGTGATGATGGGCGGGATCCTGACCCAGAAAGACTCGCTCACGGTGCACAAGCTTCCGCTTTTGGGCGATTTGCCTCTTCTGGGCGGATTGTTCCGCCATGAGGTGGTCGATAGCGGCAACGCTGAAATGCTGATATTTCTGACGCCTTATGTCGTAGATGACGAGATTCTCACTTCTCTGCCGGCCGACCCGAAGGCGTTTGAAGTGATCGAAACCGCTCGCCGCCGAATGGAAAGTAACGCCGAGTCGCTCAATTCGATTTTCGGCGATATTACTGAATCCTTTCAGGAGAACTAAGCACTCGGCACATATACCGATGGTTTTTTGACGCGAGCAGGCATTGCCCTTCAGGGTGATGCCTGCTCGTATTATGTATAGGCACAGACAGACCCCCATTGCGGTGTCGGCATGTCGTTTTTATTAATTTGACTCTTTTTATGCTTGATATGACAGTCTTCTTGGTGTACACTCATCCGTTTTATGTGAACCCGTAGAAGAACTCAAAAAAATCGGAGGTTCAAGACACGTGACGAATCTAAAGGATATCCGAAATATCGTGTTGTTGGGACACGGCAACAGCGGCAAGACCTCGTTGGCCGAGGCGATCCTGCACAAAACGGGGATGACCAACCGGCTCGGCTCCATCGACGAAAAGAACACCGTCAGTGACTACGACGAAGAGGAAAAAAATCGCGGCAACTCGATTCATTCCTCTTTGATGTACGCCAACTACAAGGGCAAGCTGATCAACCTCATCGACACGCCCGGCTATCCGGACTTTGTCGGCGGGGCGCTGCCGTCGATTCCGGCAGGGGACCTGGCGGTCATCGTCATCAGCGCCGCCAACGGCATCGGGATGAACACCCGCAAGATGTTCCAGGCCGCGACGGCGCTGGGCAAGGCCCGGATGATCGTGGTCAACCGCATTGACGCCGACAACATCGATCTGAAAGAACTGGTCGGCCAGATTCAGGATACTTTCGGCACCCAGTGCCGCTGTGCCAATCTTCCGAGCAGCGACAAGAACTCGGTCATTGACTGCATCCTCAACAGCACGGGCGACTCGCCGGTGATGGATGCCGAGCAGGCGCACACCGAACTGATGGAAAGCGCGATCGAGGCCGACGAAGCCCTGATGGAAAGCTATCTGGGCGGCGAAGAGATCAGCCCGGACAAGCTGGGCGCCGTGATCATCAAGGCGATTGCCGCCGGCACGCTGATTCCCATCGTCTTTACCGATGCTCGGCACGAAGTCGGCGTCACTGAGCTTCTGGATGCGATCGTCAATTATGCCCCGTCCCCGGCCGATGCGGCTCCGGCGGTCGTCATAGACGGCGACAACACCGTCGAAGTCAAGCCCGACCCCAACGGCCCGTTGTGCGGCATCGTCTTTCGCGTGGGGTTTGACCCGCGGTCGAATATGAAATACTCGGCCATCCGCATTTTCAGCGGCCAGTTGACGCCGAGCACCCAGTTGATGGTCAACGACGCCCGCAAGGCGATTCGGCCGGGACATCCACTCAAGATGCAGGGTGTCGAGCCGAAGGAAGTCGAAGCCGGCGTCTGCGGTGATATCGTCTCGCTGGCCAAGATCGATGAGCTGCATCTGGGCGCCCTCGTCCACGACGGCAAGTTCAGCGGCAAAATTGAGATGCCCGCGACCCCGAATCCGATGTTCTCGCTGGCGATGGAGCCGGCCTCACGCGGCGACGAAAACAAAATCAGCGCTGCCTTGGAAAAGCTGACCGACGAAGACCCATGCTTTAAGGTGACGCGCGACGCACAGACCAAAGAAATGGTCATCAACGGGCTGGGCGACCTGCATCTGCGAGTGATGCTCAGCAAGATGGAACATCGCTATAAGGCGATGGTCAACACCAAGCCCCCGAAGATTCCGTACCGCGAGACCATTACCGGTAAGGCCGACGGCCACTATCGCCACAAAAAGCAGACCGGCGGCTCCGGCCAGTTCGGCGAGGTCTATCTGCGGGTTGAGCCGGCCGAGCGTGATTCCGATCCGTCGCTGATTTATACCTGGGATATTTTTGGCGGCACGATCCCCGGCCAGTACGAACCGGCCATTCTTAAGGGTGTCAACGATGTGATGGAAAGCGGCTGCGTGGCGGGCTATCCGATGCAGGACGTCAAGGTCTCCGTCTATGACGGCAAGTATCATCCGGTGGACTCCAAGGAAGTGGCTTTCCGCGCCGCCGGGAAGGGCGCGTTTCTGGATGCTATAAGCAAGGCCAAACCCGTGTTGCTGGAACCCATCGTCAATATGGAAATCACCGTACCCGCCGACAACATGGGCGATATCACCGGCGATTTGTCCAGCCGACGCGGCCGTGTGACCGGTCAGGATATGCTCGCCGGCGGGATGATCACCATCAAGGCACAGGTGCCGCTGTCGGAAGTGGCCAACTACAACAGCCAACTCAAGAGCGTTACCGGTGGCCAGGGCAGCTACTCGATGGAACTGAGCCACTACGAGCCGACTCCGCCCAACATCCAGCAGCAGGTCATCGACCAGTACAAGAAAGAAAAAGAAGCCGAACACGAATAGTGTTCTTCGGCAAACGGTTTTCAAAAGCCCGACCCCTCCCGGCCGGGCTTTTTTATGCGCTGTTTCTCTGGAGTTCTTTTTTCGCCTCGGCGTCAGCGAAAAACTCTTTATCAATCGCCTGTATTTCGGTATAGTATTGCCGTTGTAAGGCGGTTCAAATAATGGAAATGGTCTTCTGGTAAACGGAGATAATTTATGTCCAATGTCGTACTTAAGACGGAAATCCCCGGCGTGCCGGTCAAGCACGGCAAGGTGCGAGATGTCTATGATCTCGGCGATAAGCTGCTGATCGCGGCGTCGGATCGCCTTAGCGCGTTTGATGTGATAATGAAGACCGGAATTCCCTACAAAGGCGAGGTACTGACCCGTATTTCCAAATTCTGGTTCAACTATTTGGCCGAATTGGTCGAAAACCACCTGATTGCCGACGACGTGAAGGACTTTCCCAAGCCGTTTTGTGATTTTCCGGAACAACTGGCCGGGCGGAGTATGCTGGTCAAAAAGACCCGCGTGCTGCCGGTCGAGTGCATTGTGCGCAGCTATATCACCGGCTCCGGCTGGAAGGAATATCAACAGCAGGGTACCGTCTGCGGCATCGCACTGCCCGTTGGGCTCAAGCAATGCGAAAAGCTGCCTGAGCCGATCTTTACCCCCTCGACCAAGGCCGAGCAGGGCGCTCATGATGAAAACATTGACTTTGACGAATGTGTCAAGATTATCGGCAAAGAAAAGGCTGAGTACATCCGTGACAAGAGCATCGCGATCTTCAAAAAGGCGCAGGACTTCGCCGCCAAGAAGGGAATTTTGCTGGCCGATACGAAATTTGAATGGGGCGAGATCGACGGGCGGATCATTCTGATTGATGAAGTGCTGACGCCGGATTCGTCACGGTTCTGGCCGGCGGACAAGTACGAGCCTGGACGCGATCAGGAAAGTTTTGACAAGCAGTTTGTCCGCAATTACCTTGAAGACATCAAGTTCAATAAGTCCGGCCCCGGCGTCGAGCTGCCCGACGATATCGTCGAAAAAACCAGCGCCAAGTACATCGAGGCGTATGAGCGACTGACGGGAAGCGTCTTTGAGCCGAAGGCATAACGTATAAAAAAAAATCCTAAGTACGAATATCGAAACAGCACTATGACACAACCGGTTGTCGAAGTGAATCGGGTGACGTTTTTTCGCAAGGAGCGGGCGATCCTGTCAGATGTCCACTGGCGGATCGAGCCGAACCAGCATTTTGCGCTGCTCGGCGCCAACGGGTCGGGCAAGACGACGCTGCTCAAGCTCATCTGCGGCTATGAGTGGCCGACGTTCGGGTCGATTCAGGTGCTCGGCAGCCGCTTCGGGGCCTGCGATGTCCGCCGTCTGCGCAAACTCATCGGCTGGGTCAGCTCGGTGATGTGTCACCAACTGCCCGGCCACGACACCGCCCAGCAGGTGGTCGCGTCGGGGCTGGAGGCCAGTGTCGGCCTGTACCGGACGTTTTCCGCCGAGGAACTCGAACGAGCGCGCCGCCTGCTTGCTCATCTGGGGGCCGAGGCCATCGCCGAGCAGCGGTATAACACGCTTTCGCAGGGCGAGCAGCAAAAGACCCTCATCGCCCGCGCGCTGGTCAGCGATCCGAAGCTGCTGATTCTGGACGAACCCTGCATCGGTTTGGACCCGGCCTCGCGTGAACGCTTTTTGCAGGATATGGACGGGTTTGCCGCCCGCGCCGAGTCGCCGACAATAATCCTCGTCACGCACCACATCGAAGAAATCCGCCCGTGGGTGCAGCAGGTGCTGATGCTCAAAGACGGCTGTGTGCTGGCGCAGGGCAGGCCGGACGAGGTGATCTGCAGCCGGACGATGGGCGAATTGTTCAAGTGCCAATGTCGCGTCGGCAAAGGCGAAAACGGCTACTGGCTGCGGATGGAAACGACGCCATGAAAACGTCTCCAAGCCTGCTGGTGCAGTGGGCGCAATTGATCGCGTTGGCATTTGCCCATTTTGTTTTTGATTGCTTCCCCGGACTGATGCATACCATCCTGCCTGCCATCCAGGAGTCCTTTGTCCTGAACATTCAGGCCGGCGGCGTGCTGCTGACCGTCTTTTTGGTCGCCTCCAACGGCATCCAGATACTCATTGGCCACCTCCGTTGCGAACAGGACAGGCCGTTGTTTCTATACCTCGGCCTGCTATTAACCTGCGCCATCCTGTTCTTTGGCTGGGTCAGCCCGCAGTCGCATCCGCTGCTTTGGCTGTCGCTGATTGCCTTTGTCTGCGGCTGCGGCGTCGGTATGACCCATCCCGAAAGTCTCCGTGCCATCCACCGACTCGACGGCATCTCGTCCTCGCTGAGTTCGGCAATCTTTATGGGCGGCGGCGTCTTCGGTTTTGCTTTCGGCAGTTTTGCCAGCACGCATTTGTTCCAGCGGTACGGCTTTTTCGCACTGATACCGTTTTGTATCACCTCGGTTGCGGCTCTGGTCATGATGTTGCTGTTTCGCATCCGGCTTGCGGTCGAGCGCGACGAACACGACCGCCAGACCCGCCATTCACAGCAGTCCCTGCACCTGCCTGTCTCCTTCTGGACTGTCATGGCGATAGCCACGCTGGGCGCCTGCTCGGTGCAGGTGTTGATGTGGATCGTCCCGCAGCACATCAGCCACATCGGGGCCGACCTGACGCGCGGCGGCAAGGCCGTCTCGTTATTTTCACTGGCCGGCGGTGTTGGCGGGATTGTCCTGGCCCGCTCGGCCGCCCGACGCGGCGAGATGAAGACCGTGGCCCTGATGCTGGCGACGGGTGTTCCTTTCGTGCTGGGCTACGTCCTGCTGTTGGAGTACAAAATTTCCGTCCTGCTTCTGGCCGTCGGCGGATTCTTCTGCTTCGGGGCCTATCCCCTCATGGTCAGCATCGCCCGACACTGCAAAGGTCCCAATCTCGGCCGCCGGATGGGGCTGATCGTCGGCGGCATCTGGCTGGGTGCGTGTCTGCTGCCGATGCTGCTGGGCCCGGTTGCCAAGCACCTCGGAACGGGATTTGTTATCTTCCTGTGCCCTGTCGGATTTCTGCTGGCCCTTGCGTTATCTGTCCGAACGGCTATAAAATGCAGTAGAATTAACGGCCCTAAGGGCTGTCCGCACGTTTGATTATTAATTGTTGATTTGACGATGAAACCGATTGATTACGACCTGCATATTCATACGGCCTACTGCGGCCACGCACCGGAAATGAAGATCGAGGCTGTCTGTGCCCGCGCCGACGCATGCGGCCTGCGGCTGATCGCGATTACCGACCATATTTACGAGCCGGCCGATCGCGCGGTGATCGATACGATTCGCGCGGAGGTGGCGGCCTGTCGTCCGAAGTGCCGTGTGCTGGTGGGGGCGGAGGTCGATGTCGATTGGACGCACACTGATGGTCGGCTTGTGACCGATGACCTCGATGGGTTGGATTATCTGATCGCCGGGTTTCACTACGTTCCGACGATGGGGCACTATCCGTGGGCGATTCGTGAGCGGCGGATGGACATTGAGCCGTTTCTGGACGTTTGGGAAAGCTCGCTGCTGGGGATTTTCTCCAATCCGCGAATCCATACGCTGGCGCACCCCGGCCGGATGCTGGCGGCCTGTACGGAACTGGATATTTATTTTGAGCATGGCCTGGCCGTGCTGGACAAGGCAGCCCGGCTGTCGGCACAAAACAATATCGCCTGGGAACTGAACGAACTGACCGGCCACCGCCTGCCGGGCGTTTGGCAGGAACAATGGTATCGCCTCTACGAAGTCGCTCTGGCCCGCGGCGTCAAGATCGTCTTCGGTTCCGATGCCCACGCCCTTGAGAGCATCGGGATGCAGAGCTTTGCGCAGCGAGTTCTTGACAAACTCCCGCCCGGCAGCTTGTCCGGTTCTGAAGACGTATTGAACTCGAAAAAATGTTAAATGTTCAATGTAAAATGTCAAATGCAGCCGGGTGGCATCGGTTCTGCGCAGCAGACCGATGGGGGGGATACCGCCGAGGACACTGAGGATACCGATTTTTTCTTAGTGATTAACATCGGTGTCTTCGGCGGCCTCGGTGGTTAAAATATGATTCTGAAATGGTGAGTTATGGTTGAGACGGATGTACTGAAAGATAAAACGGCGATGGTGACCGGTGGCGGGCGCGGGATCGGGCTGTGCATCGCGCACCGGTTTCTGCGGGCCGGGGCCAATGTCGTCATTGCCGAGGCGGATGCGACGCTGCGCGAGCCGGCGCTGGCGCGGCTGAATGCGGCCGGGCGAGCGGTGTTTGCGGCCTGTGATGTCGGCTGCGAAACCGCTGTTGCCGAGACGGTCGCGTTGGCGATTAAGCATTTCGGGAAGATTGACGCGGTGATCCACAACGCCGCCATCGCGGACAATCGCCCGATTGAAGAGCTTTCGTATGAGGGCTGGCGGCGCGTGCTCGACACTAACCTGTCGGCGGGTTTTCTGCTGGCCAAACACGCCGCCGCATACCTCCGCAAAACCGCCGGCGCGATGGTACTGATCGCCTCAACCCGGGCCCTGATGAGCGAGCCGAACACCGAGGCCTACTCCGCCTCGAAGGCCGGATTGGTCGGCCTGACGCACGCACTGGCGATGAGCCTGTCCCCCGTGCGCATCAACTGCATCAGCCCCGGCTGGATCGTAACCGACTCCTGGCGGCACGACGGCCAAACGACGACGCTGTCACAACAGGACCACGCCCAGCACCCCGTCGGCCGCGTCGGTCGCCCCGAAGATATCGCGGATATGGTACTTTACCTTTGTTCCGACAAAGCCTCCTTCATTACCGGCCAAAACATCATCATCGATGGCGGAATGACAAAGAAAATGATTTACAGTTAGCAGTTAGCAGTTATCAGTTAACAGTAAACAGTTACCAGTTAACAGTAAACAGTTACCAGTTAACAGTAAACAGTTATTGTGGAAGGGACTTGTTATGGCGAGTGTGGATAAGAGTGTGGTTTATACAAAAGCCTATGCGTTTTCAGTGCGGATTGTGAAGGTCTGGCAGCATGTGTGTGAGAAACGAAAGGAGTACGTCTTATCCAAACAGCCTATTCGCTGCGCTACTTCCATCGGAGCCAATATGGCCGAAGCGAATGGGGCGATTTCTGACGCAGATTTCTCTTCAAAAATATCGCTCTCGTATAAGGAAAGCCTGGAAACCAAATATTGGCTTTCACTGATGAAAGATACGGGGTACTTATCGGAAAAAGCATTCACAAGCCTTCACACAGACGCCGACGAACTATCCAAAATGCTCTACGCCATCCTCAAAAAAACCAGATTATCCAAAACTGATCACTGTTAACTGTTAACTGATAACTGACCATGATTTATGTGTACGCCATTTTGTTGTGTCTGATCAACGCCGTGTGGCTGGCGACGGTGGTGTTTTATTTTCCGGGCAACTGGATGATTGTGCTTTCGACCGCGGCGCTGGCGTGGTGGCAGCGCGACGCGCAGATGATCTCGTTCTGGACCATCGGTGTGATGGCTTTCCTGGCACTGATCGGTGAATTCATTGAGTTTCTCGCGGGTCTGGGCGGCGCCAAACAAGCCGGCGCCGGCTGGCTAGCCTCCATCGCCGCCATCGGCGGTGCGATCGTCGGCGCAATTTTCGGGACGTTTCTATTGCCCATCCCTCTCCTTGGCACACTCTTGGGCGCCTGTATCGGCGCAGGACTTGCCACCTGGAGCTTTGAGCGGATCACCGGCAAAGAACAGCGACTGTCGATGCGCTCCGGCGTCGGGGCGGGGCTTGGGGTCTTCATCGGCACTTCGTCCAAAGTCGCCATCGGCGTCGTGCTGTACCTGATCGCGGCCGTCGCTGCTTTTTTATGACCTGCTCATCGGCTGCCTGATGACGCTCTTCAATGTGCCGCTGTTTGCCTCTGCTCGGCGGGTGTCTTTTTCGGCATCAGCCAAATCAGAAGTGTTAGCCATACGATGGGCCACAGGATGGACAGGCCAAAAGCCTTGTAGGTGTCTCCGATCGCAATTTGTCCCACCTTTTCTGCGCCTAACCTGACAAGCAGAGCAGTGTACCAAAACCTCACACCAAGATTGAGCAGCACACCGAGCAGCACGTTAAGACCGATCACAACGATGATGATGCGGATTTGCGTCTTTTGGCGAAGTCTCTGGAAAACGGACAATTTGACGGCCGCAAAATACAATCCCAGACACAGCCACAGCATTATCGCGAATTGAATCCCTGCGGAGATGACGCCCACGATCAGGGGGTTCCATCCGATCAGTTGACATCCGATGATCGTTCCGATAAAGGCGAAGAAGCTGGCGAACTTAGAGATAATCTGTATCAGCACGATACCCATGATCATCCAGAAAAAACGGTTTCTCCAGATGACCGTGGCGTTGATCTTTGCGAATTCCTGGCAGATGCTGTCCGGGTTCCCGATGCGTCGCGAGGCAATGACGAATGACTCTTCCTCGCTGAGGCCTGCGATGGATAGACTGTCCATCTCATCCTGCAGGTGGGCTTCAAGCTCCTCAATATCCGATGCGATCATTGTCTGACGCCCGGCCAGTTCCTGTTTCCAGCCTTCAATCGCTTCATTTATGCTAAACATAGCTTTGTCTCCCAAAGTTTATTTAAGGTAGCATATACGGTTCGCCACTGTGTCTGATAGGTCTCAATGACAGCCGACCCTGTCTCATTAAGCCGGTAGTATTTACGCTTGCGGCCGGTGTCGGCGATGCGCACTTCCGATGCGATCAACCCCTGACTTTCCAGCCGGTGCAGAATGGGGTACAGCATGCCGTCCGTCCATTGCATAACCCCGCCGGACAGATCGGCTGCCCGCTTGATGATGGCATAGCCGTAACTGTCCCCTTCGGCCAGAATCGACAATACCAGCGGCGTTGCTGAGGCGGCAACCAAATCTTTGGATAGGTTCATCACTACATCCTTACATATACATAGTTGATCTATACATAGAATACCAATGTATTAATACAAAGCAATAATATTTTCAAGTTTTCGAAAAATTTCCATAAAGAGCTGTATTTTAATGACTTACGGAAATGAATTTTGGGTGTTGAGTTTGTGCTATTGTGAATTTGTTTAGAAATTAGTGCTTAGGATTTCATAATCTCTGCCGTCAAAGATATGTTCTGGAATTTTTTGTGCTGTTTGTGTACACTGCCGCCTATGGAAAAACTGGAGTTGTGCATTTTGTGGTATGCGGTGTTTGTCGTGTCGATTGTCTGTCATGAGGCGGCGCACGGGCTGGCGGCGCTGCGGTTTGGCGACCGCACGGCGGCCCTGCACGGGCTGGCGACGCTGAACCCTGTGCCGCACATCCGACGCTCACCGCTGGGGATGGTGCTGGTGCCGCTGATGGTTTTTGCCGGCAGCGGGTGGATGATCGGCTGGGCCAGTACGCCGTATGACCCGTATTGGGCGCAGCGGTATCCGCGACAGGCGGCGTGGATGGCGCTGGCCGGCCCCGGCGCGAATCTGTCACTGGCGATTCTGGCGGGGGTATTGATTCATTTGGGGATTGCCGCGGGGTTTTTCCATTCGCCGGAGTCGGTGGTGACCAGCCGGGTGGTCGAGGCGTATCGCGACGGCCTCCCGGCCGGGCTGGCCGTGGTCGTCAGCGTGTTGTTTTCGCTCAATATCCTGCTGCTGGTGTTTAATCTGATTCCCGTTGCGCCGCTGGACGGCACGGCATTGGCCGAATTTGTGCTTCGGGGCGATACGCTGCATCACTATCGGAACCTGATGGCCCAGCCCAACCTGCGCATCGTCGGCCTTTTCATCGCGTGGTTTATTCTGGACTTTATTTACGACCCGATCTTCACGGCCGCCCTGAACCTGTTGTATTTGCCGCGGGGTATTTCCTACGGATAGCCTGAAATACTTTGTGCGGCTGTCGAAGGAAAAGATTACATACATGAACCCCAAACGCCGCCGTCGTTGCAACGAGCAAGAATACCAGGGCATACAAAAGCACCAGGGTTATACGCGTCTCCTCTTTGGCAAACCCCAACCACGGGTCCCGCAAATACGCGTTGACCAAAAACAGCGGCAATGAGATCGCCCCATAAAACAGCAGGGTCTTATGCAGGGCGGTAATGGGGATTTTTCGGAGCAGTCCATCCAGTGCGATCAGCAGCACCAATGCGCTGATGTGGTTGAGAGACCACCACGCCGGATAGATGCACCCCAGCACAAACACAACAGCCGCGGCGGCGATAATGGCTCCCGGAAAGGCAATTGCTTGCTGCCGCTGTGCCAGATAGATCCCCAAGCACAGTTCCGGCAGATGGGCGACGAACGTATAATATAAATTTATCCCATATGCCTTGGCTATCGCCGAATTGAACAGCGCTGTCACAACAACCCCTGATACCGCCAGTCCCAGCAGGCCTTTTCCTCGGGTTTTTTGCCCGAACCAAAACAGCAGCGGAAACACCGCATAAAACTGAAAGATAAAGGACAAAAACCACCACGGTCCGACCGGTCGCCCCGCCTGGCCGCGGATGAGATTGGCGATGTTCAGTACGACATATAATAAATCGTAGCTGAGCAGTCGGCTTAACGCTGCCGCTCGCCCGGAAAATAACAATATTTTTGCCAGCCACAGCCCGACCGCCAGCGCAAACACGGGATAGATCTTCCGGTACCGCGATACCATGAAGCCGCCCCATCCGGGGGTCTGCGTCAAAAACTTGCGTGTCAGTCCGTACGCACTGAGGAACATAAATATCTGAACGCCGAAATGACCGACAAACGACGACACTATCCGAATGCTGTCGGTCGGAGTGTCCTGCAGCATCTGCCAAAACGCGACGGCACGTTGAGGCAAAAAGTAAAACTCATTTTCCCGGGGAAGATCGCATACCAGATGAAAAAAATTGTGCAGGACGATCATCAAGATCCCCAGCCCCTTAAACCGCAGGGTGTCCTCTTTGCCCCAGCGGCACAAGTTATCGGCGTATGGAGGCGTCATAGTCCCATTCCTGCTGATATTCAAAAGCATTCACCCGTCGCTGACGCGGCCGAAATTCCGGTGAAAAGATGCTTCGTCCGGCGTCGAATCCGTCGAACCGCATCCCCAGCAGGTCGCAGATTGAATAGATCGCATCATCCATCATATAACGGCGGCCCAGGTAATCGTTGAGCCGTGCTGTCTTTTCGGGATGAAAGGACTTGTAGCTGTCGGAAAGCCACAAGACGAACGGAATTTCCAAGCCGCCTTCAAGGCTGTGTCCGAAGAAATTCCGCGTTTCAAACAACTCCAGCCCATGGTCGGACAAATACAGCACCGTGGAATAGGCATTCAACTCTCGCACGGTTTCAATAATCCGTGTGACGATATAATCGTTGTAGAGCATCGCATTGTGATAGCGGTTGATCAGACCTCTCTGCCGTTCGGTATTCTTGGGATACGGCTCGTTGAACACGTCATACGCTTCGGGGTATCGCAGGCGAAACGGGTTGTGCAGTCCCATTAGATGGAAAATGATGTACTGTCGGTCGATGTCTTCGGCCAGTACCGCATTGAGCGGTTCGAAGATCAGTTCATCATAAGAGGCCTGATTTAAACTTTGCGTACGAGTGACAAAATGCGTCGCGTCGCAGCTTTGCGCCATGATCGTCGTCATCGTTTCATAGATACCCAGCGGCATCTGATTCGAGATCCAAACGGTGTGGTAGTCAGCCTTTTGCAGGTATGAGATTAAAAACCCCGTTTCCATCAGACGATGGGGTGATTCATAGTTCTGAAATGTCAGCAGCGCCTGCATATTGGGAATGGTGTTGGCAAACGGTGAAATCACATCCCGAAACGGATACAGGTACTCTCGCATCGCATCCAGTCGCGGCGTTGTCTCGAGACCGAATCCGTAAAGGCTCATGTGGTCGCGATCCGCCGATTCGCCGATAATCAGGACATGCACCTCTTTCTCGGGCCGTTCAAAGCGAAATGTGATTTCCGGCGTATTGGCCAGGGCTGCCGCGGCGCCGCGCCGGCTCTCGTCGTGGACCTTCCGGTATTCATGATAGCTGATGGCGCATTTGAACAAGAAGTTGCCGCGTGAGAGAGACTGGCGAGAGGTCAGAAGTGTCATGGGAATGAGCAGCAGGATCGCCAGTGTCGCGACAAATAACCGTATGGCTTTGGCCTTAAGCCCGCGCGTCAGGCGGAATACGATCCAAAACCCGACACCCGCTCCCGCCCAAAAAAGAAACGTCGGCAGCGAGAGGAGATAATCCATTACATAGCCCTGGGCCTCGCCCGGGTGCGATTCGATCAGCACATATAAAAAAGAAACGCCGGGCAGGGTGTGATAATAATACAGGTAAATAAAATTCACAAAGGCAATAAGGCTTTGCAGTGAAAACGCAATCAGAATGCCCGTTCGCGGGGCCAATGCGATCAAAATCGCATACGGCACAAAACACAGCAGCTCGCCGTACATCAGATTGGCTGTATTGCCGAAATCATTTCCCATCCACAGGAAATACAGATAAGGAAATACCACCACTACCAAAAGCGGCAGAAGAGCCAGCTTTTCCTGCCAATACAGCGCGCCGCCCCGGAACAAGCGACACGCCTCGATAAAGCAGAGGATGCATGCCCCGGATAACAGAAGTGTCAGATGCATCGACAGCGACTTGCCCACATACAGCGGAAACATCGCTTCCAGTGTCCACTTATTGATCAGTACTGGAAACAGGCACAACATCCCCCCAACGATCATGGCCGCCTTGTCTTTTGAAACAGGTAATGCTTTGTCTTGATCCATTATCCCGCTGATTAGCTGGTGTTAGCGAACTTTTGCAGTATAGCCAAAATAACTCTAAAATACAAGGGTATATCGGCCATAAAGCCTGTCGCATTGGCAAAAAAAGCAAAAACTTGCTCATATCGCGGCTGTCTGATAGACTGCTCAAGCAGAACTAACGGTTGTTCAGGAGATATACCGATGCAAACGCGAATATTGGGAAAAACGGAGCTGGAACTGACGACTCTCGGACTGGGGACGTGGGCCATCGGCGGGCCGTGGGAGTACGGCTGGGGGCCGCAGGACGAAGACGATTCCATTCGGACGATCATTGCTGCGATTGACGGCGGGATAAACTGGATCGATACTGCCCCGATTTACGGTTGCGGCCACTCCGAGCAAATCGTTGGAAAAGCCGTCAGAAATTTTTGCGATAAGCCTCTCATCGCCACCAAATGCGGGTTGGCCTGGAACACCAAACGTGAAAAGGTCAACTGTCTGGACGCGGCCAGTATCCTCCGCGAGTGCGATGACAGCCTGCGACGGCTGAAGGTCGAGACGATTGACCTGTACCAGATGCACTGGCCGCAGCCGGACGAGCAGATTGAAGAGGCGTGGGCGGCGATGGCCAAATGCGTCCGGCAGGGCAAGGTCCGGTATCTGGGCGCCTCGAATGTAACCGTCGCCCATCTGGAGCGGCTGGCGAAGGTGCATCCGGTCGCGGCGATTCAGCCGCCGTACAGTATGCTCCGCCGCGAGATTGAGGCGGATGTGCTGCCGTACTGCGGCCAAAACGGCATCGGCGTGGTCTGCTACAGCCCGATGCAGAAGGGGCTGTTGACCGGCACATTCAGCAAAGAACGTATGCAGTCGCTGGCCCCCGACGACCATCGCAGAAATGATCCGATTTTTCAGGGCGAAAAACTCGAGCAGAATCTGAAGAGGGTCGAGGCCTTGCGCCGCATCGCCGAGCGGCACGGCAAAACCGTCGCCCAACTGGCGATTGCCTGGACACTGCGCCGGCCGGAAGTAACCAGCGCCATCGTCGGCGCCCGAAAACCCGAACAAATCCGGCAAACTCTCCCTGCCGGCGACTGGACGCTGGACGATGAGACAATAAACGAGATTGAAACTGTTTTGAAATAGAAACCACAGATTTCGCAGATTACACAGATATATTTATAATCCGTGTTTATCTGTGTTAATCTGTGGCTAACAAAGGAACATTATGACACAACGCACGGGTATTTACACCAGTCCGCTGGTGGAGCGAAACGCCTCGAAGGAGATGGCCGAATTGTTCGGGGCCGATATGAAGTTTACCACGTGGCGAAAGCTCTGGCTGGAACTGGCCAAGGCCGAGCAGAAGCTGGGGCTGAAGATTACCGATGTTCAAATCAAACAGATGCAGCAGCATCTGACGGACATCGACTATAAAAAGGCCGCCGACTACGAAAAGAAGTTTCGTCACGACGTGATGGCGCACGTGCACACCTTCGGGGATGTCGCTCCCAAGGCAGCCCCGATTATTCATTTGGGCGCGACAAGCTGTTATGTAGGCGACAACGCCGACCTGATTATTATGCGCGACGGGATGCGGCTATTGGCCGACAAGCTGGCCTGTCTGCTCGACCGGCTGGGAAAATTCGCCAAGACGTACCGTGCGCTGCCGACGCTGGGATTTACGCACTATCAGCCGGCGCAGTTGACGACCGTCGGCAAGCGGGCGACGCTGTGGGCGTATGACTTTGCGATGGACCTGGAAGAACTGGAGCGGCGGATCGAGACGCTGCCGTTCCGCGGGGTCAAGGGCACGACCGGCACGCAGGCGTCGTTTTTGTCGCTGTTCGACGGCAATCACGAAAAAGTCCGCAAGCTCGATGAGAGGGTAGCCAAGGCCTTCGGGTTTTCGCGCCGCTGCGTCGTGACCGGCCAGACCTACCCGCGCAAGATTGATAAATATGTCGTCGATGTGCTGGCGTCGGTGGCCGTCAGCGCCCACAAGATGTGCAACGACATTCGCCTGCTGGCCAATCTCAAAGAGATCGAAGAGCCGTTTGAAAAATCGCAGATCGGTTCGTCCGCGATGGCCTACAAGCGCAACCCGATGCGGTGCGAGCGCACGACAGGGCTGGCCCGGCTGGTGATGAGCCTGGCGGCCAGCCCGGCGATGACGGCGGCTGAGCAGTGGCTCGAACGCACACTGGACGATTCGTCCAACCGCCGCGTCAGCATCGCCGAGGCCTTTTTGGCGTCCGATGGGATTCTTGAAATCCTCATCAACGTCGCCTCCGGCCTGGTGGTCTATCCGAAGGTTATCGCCGCCCGCGTCCAGGCGGAACTGCCGTTCATGGCGACTGAAAATATTCTGATGGCCGGCGTCCAGTCCGGCGGCGACCGACAGGCCCTGCATGAAGCCATCCGCGTTCACTCTCACGCCGCGGCTGCACAGGTCAAACAGCACGGCCTCCACAACGATCTGATCGACCGCCTCAAGGCCGACTCCGCCTTTGCCAAAGTCAACTTCGCCGGCGTGATGAACCCCAAAGACTACATCGGCCGCGCCCCCGAACAGGTCGATGAATTCATCACCGCGGTTATTGCACCTGTCCGACGTAAATATCGAAACGTGTTAAACAAGAAAGTTGAGCTGAAAGTATGAGGATACTAAATGTTGCCGCGGATTTGACGCCCAAATGGCCGCAGGGATAGGTCAGGGAATCGCATTGGGCCGAATCCGGCTCATTGAATAAGAGGAATATTATGTTATTTCCTTATGGTGTGGATGTACCGTTGGATCGTCGTCCACTGGTCAACTGGCTTTTGATCGGTTCGGTCGTGGTTGCTTTTGGTCTGCAGGTTACGGCTCCGGAAACAGAGGCGGTTGAGAGCTATGTGCTCAGAGACTTCGGGCTATCGGGGCTGCTGGGGCACATGTGGCTGCATGGGGATATTTTTCATCTTGGCGGCAATCTCTGGTTCTTGTTCATCTTCGGCAATGCCGTCTGCTCGAAGGTTAGAAATTGGGCTTTTCTGCCGATTTATCTTTTTTTAGGCATCATGGCGGCTGTTGTCCACTTGGTTTTTGACGGCCACCCGGCGATCGGCGCCAGCGGGGCGATCAACGGCATCGTTGGGATGTATTTGGTCTATTACCCGCTCAATGACATCAATTGTCTGTTTGGGTGGGGAGTTTATTTTCGTACGATTTCCCTGTCGGGTTTTTGGCTGATAGGGATGTGGTTTGTGTTTGATCTGTGGGGCGCGGCTGCGGGCGTCGGACAGGTCGCCTATTTAGCACATCTTGGCGGCTTTGCTGCGGGGGTCGGTATTGCGATCTTGCTGCAAAGGATAGGGTTTGTAACGATGGAACACGACGAGCGATCTTTAGTTGATATCTTCGATGGACGCAAACGCCGAAAAATACGGCAGGCGACATTTAACACCAATGCCCGAGAGGAAACGGATGCGATGCCAAAGCATGAGTTTATCGTGCCGATGCGATCGCCGCAAGATGTTGTGATTTCCCTGACTCCGGTTGCGGCAACAGCCAAGCCTGATGTGTTGCGGTTTTCATGTTCGTGCGGCCAACGTATCAAAGTACCCTTGTCATACGCCGGGCAGCGCGGCAAATGCCCCGGTTGCAAGAACAGTGTGGAAATCCCTTGTATTGAAGAATAAAAATTGAAACGATAGAAAGAAGGAGGTATAACCATGTTAAATGTTAAATGTCTATTAAGTGCGATGTGCCTGTTCATCCTGCTGTCAGGCTGCAGCCCAAAACCCGACCCCGAACAACTTAAAGCAACGTTTACAATGGCTATTTGGCAGGAACGGCCGGACCAAATGGAAATGATCCTCAACCAAATGGACAAGTCAATTCAACAGCAGGCATTGAACGATGGGCTGTTTCAGGCGACAAGGTTTATCGGGAACGAAGAGAAAGAAATTGCGATATTTCAAACCCTGCTCAAATTGGGAGCCGACATTAACTGTCAGCAGGACGACATGGACACTGTCACCCATATCGGCCTGGGCTTCGGCGGAAAAATGACCCCCGCCATGCTCGAATGGTTCATTCAAAACGGCGGCGACATCAACTTAAAAAACAGCACCGGCCAGACCGCTCTATCGCTCTGCGTTGACAACGCAGACAAGTTCAACATCGACCAGCGTCATCAGATGATCCGCATCCTGCTGGACAACGGCGCCGATATTAATGTGACTTGCAAGGGGAAGACACCGCTGCTCGAACCGCTGGTGATCTGGAGCGGACGAAATCCGAACGCAAAAGAACAAATTAAATGGCTCGTTGACGCCGGAGCCAACCTGGAAATAAAAAATACGTCTGGACGTACCGTATTGCTGACGGCAATCGAGAGCGGTATGGAAGATATGGCCGAGTATTTGCTCGAACTCGGCGCCGACTATAAAACCGCTGATGAATACGGGACAAGTGCACTGTTCAAGGCGGCCAACATGGGATTTGCCAAATGTGTGGAAATGCTGATCGGCCTCGGAGCCGATGTCAACAAAGTTAACTCCGGCGGATACACACCGTTGCATTTTGCTGTTGCCGGAGGCAATGAGGAAATCATTATAATGCTGCTGGACAACGGCGCATTAATGAATGTTGTGAATAAAGAGGGCATGACTGCGCTGGACAAAGCTGATCAAATAACACTGTGTGATCCAAATATCGACAAAGACGCAAAAAAAGCAAAAGTTATTGAATTGCTAATCCAACACGGCGCCAAACGCGCCAATCAGTTAAAGGAGACAAACGCATGAACCTAAAAAACGCAAGTATCATCGCACTGATTCTGATCATTGTGTCAACTCTGTTGTATATCTGTGGGAACATCCTGTACATCCCATTAATACTAAAGGACCATATCAATCTTCCAACGCTCATTTCTGTATCCTCATCTACTACCCTGCCTGTCTTATTCAGGTCGTTGGGAGTCGTCCTGCTGCTCTCGGCAGTCATAAGCCGTCTCAGTAAACCCAACTCAGGACGGGGATCAACACTGGCAATTTTCGCCGGTGTACTGATCCTGTTGTGCACATTGTTTACCATTATTACCAGCATCACACAAGCAGTTTCTTTATATCGGCATCTCCCGCTGAGCCGTTCCCTGTTTTATACCATTTCCTATGCAATTCAAATTGTATCCGGCCTGGCTTTGGGTCTCTTCGCTTTAACTATCTCAGGCAGATCCTCCGGCAAAGTCCTTGCCCTGCTGGCATTGATCAGTTACATTGCGAGCCTGCTGGTTAATCTCGGCAATTTAGTGATCACGTTCGGCGAAACGTTCGCCCAGCTTAATTTTCTTATGGATCTCGTTCGGATTGGGATGATCCTAGGTAGTTTTGGTATTACAATCGCGATCATCTTCTTCCTGCTGGTGTTCCTGAAGCAAAAACACTGGCCGCCAATGGCGGACGTCCGGGACTCATTACCGAACCCGTTGCCAATCCTGAGCGGCCAAACCCCTTTTCCGGAAGGATAAAAATCCATTGTATTGAAGAATAAGAAATTGAAACGATAGAAAACCGGAGGTAAAACCATGTTAAATGCAAAATGTCAAATGTATCAAGTGTTGGTATGTGGAGTGTTCGTGTTGGTTGCGACGGGGTTCTGCGGGTGTGCGGCCTCGTGCGACTGTCCGGAGGATGCGGCGGGGTCAAACGAGACTGCGGCTGCATGCGACTGTGCGGCTGCTAAAGAGGAAAGCGAGGCTGCGACCACGTGCGACTGTGCGAAGGTGGCCGAGGCGGAGGGAATAATCGCAGCCGGGGCGGAGTTGGTTGCGGTGTCGTCGGCATTTCGCTTCACCGAAGGCCCGGCGGCCGATGCGGCGGGCAATGTCTATTTTACCGATCAGCCGAACGATCAGATTATGATTTATACGGTTGACGGCGAACTGAAGCAGTTTATGCAGCCGGCGGGCCGCAGCAACGGGATGTATTTTGATACGGATGGCACGCTCATCGCCTGCGCCGACAATAAGAACGAACTGTGGCGCATCAACGTCGAGACTAAGGAACACGTGGTGCTGACACAGCGTTACGAGGGCGGGCTGTTCAACGGGCCTAACGATGCCTGGGTGCATCCGCAGAAGCGATGGATCTACTTTACCGATCCGATGTATCGGCGGCAGTGGTGGGATCGCAGCCCTGCCTCCGAGCTCTCCTCCGAAGGGGCCTATCGCATCAATCACGACGGTACGGGGCTGGTGCGCGTTATCGATGATCTGGTCAAGCCCAACGGCATTATCGGCACGCCGGACGGCAAGACCCTGTACGTGGCCGACATTGATGGGCGTAAGACCTGGGCCTACACGATTGGGCCGGATGGAACGCTGACGGACAAGCGGCTGTTCTGCGAGGCGGGATCGGACGGGATGACGCTGGATTGCTGCGGCAATGTGTATTTGACCGGCGGCAACGGCGTGATGGTCTTTAATCCCGACGGCGAGCAAATCGAGCAAATCCGCGTACCCCAGGGGTGGACGGCCAATGCAACCTTCGGCGGCAAAGACCGAAAGACCCTCTTTATTACCGCCAGCAGAGCCGTCTATACTCTCCAAATGAACGTCTGCGGCGCCCAATAGACCGTCCCAGACAATACGGGTATCGACACAGGATCATCCCCCATCTTTCGGGATGGGGGATGATTGCGATGTGCGGGGTTGTATTTGTGCGAGCCGTCGGGTACAATGCCTCATTTTCTGTAATTCCAAGATAAAGATACCCATAAAATGAGTACCGAACAGATACGTAATTTTTCGATTGTCGCGCATATCGACCACGGCAAGAGCACGCTGGCGGATCGGTTGCTGGAGTTGACCGGCGCGGTCAGCGACCGTGACCGCAAAGAGCAGCTTCTGGATGATATGGATCTTGAACGCGAGCGGGGCATCACCATCAAGGCCTCGGCCGTGACGATGCCGTATGTCTATCAGGGCAAGACCTTTATGCTCAACCTGATCGATACGCCCGGCCATGTGGACTTTCACTATGAGGTCTCGCGGGCGCTGGCGGCCTGCGAGGGGGCGCTGCTGGTGGTCGATGCCAGTCAGGGCGTCGAGGCTCAGACGGTGGCCAACGCCTACCTGGCGGTCGAGAGCGGCTGCGAAATCATCGGTGTCATCAACAAGATCGACTTGCCCGCGGCTCGCCCGGACAGCGTGATCGAGGAAGTCGAGCATGTGCTGGGGCTGGGCGGCGAGGATTGCTACCCCATCAGCGCCAAGACGGGGCAGGGCGTGTCGGCCTTGCTGGAGGCGATTGTCACCAAGCTACCGCCGCCGGAAGACAAGAGCGACCGCCCCACGGCGGCACTGATTTTTGACAGCCACGCCGACACCTATCGCGGGGTGATTTGCTATGTGCGCGTCTTCGAGGGCAAGCTGGCGGTGCGGCAGAAGATTCGGCTGATGAGCAGCGGGCGAACCTACACCATCACCGAGTTGGGTAAGTTCTGTCCGCAGATGAAGCCGGTCGATGAAATGGGGGCCGGCGAGGTGGGGTATGTCATCGCCAATATCAAAGAACTGTCGGATGTGACCATCGGCGAGACGATTACCGACCACAACGCACCGGCCGAAAAGCCGCTGTCCGGATACAAACCCCCGATGCAGATGGTCTTTTCCGACTTTTATCCCGGCGGCACGACCGATTATCCCAAGCTGCGGGCGGCGTTTGAAAAGCTGGCGCTCAATGACGCGAGTTTTTCATACACGCCGCAAAATTCGCCGGCGCTGGGTTTCGGCTTTCGCTGCGGGTTTCTGGGTTTACTGCACATGGAAATCATCCAGGAACGGCTCGAACGCGAAAGCGATATCGATGTCGTGCAGACCGCCCCGACGGTCAGCTATGAGGTCCAGACCACCGACGGTAAGGTCAAACGCATCGACTCGCCCAGCGAACTGCCCGACCGGCAGAAGATCGCCGAGATCCGCGAGCCGATTGTCAAACTGGAGATCATCACCACGCGCGAGAGCATCGGCGGGATTATGAAGCTGGCCGAGGAACGGCGGTCCCGGCTCATCAAGACCGAATACATCAGCGCGACGCGCGTTCTGCTGGAGTACCGGGCGCCGCTGGCCGAGATTGTGTATGACTTTTACGACCAGCTCAAGGGCATCAGCCGCGGCTACGCCACGATGGACTATGAGCTGCTCGGCTTCGAAAAGGACGACCTGGTCAAGATCGATTTTCTGGTCAACAAGGTGTCGGTCGATGCGCTCAGCCTGATCGTGCATCGCAGCAAGGCCGAACTGCGCGGGCGAAAGCTCATCATCAAGCTGCGCAGGGCCATTCCGCGCCACCAGTTTGAAATTCCCCTGCAAGTGGCCATTGGCGGCAAGATCATCGCCCGCGAGACGATCAAGGCCTATCGCAAAGATGTCACGGCCAAGCTCTACGGCGGAGACGTGACGCGAAAGATGAAGCTGCTTAAAAAACAGAAAGAAGGCAAGCAGCGGATGAAAAACATCGGCCAGGTCAACATCCCGCAGGAAGCGTTTATGTCGATTTTGGACACCAGCGATGAATAACGCCAACGGCGAACGCCGGCGGAGTACGTTAGATAATAGGGAATAGAGCGATGGAAAAAGTGTTTCTCAACGGCAGGCTTCTGGACGCCGACAAGGCGCAGATTTCGATCACCGACAGCAGTTTTTTGTACGGCATCGGGTTGTTTGAGACGATGCGTGCCGTTAGCGGCCGGGTTTTTCGCTTGGCCGACCATCTGGCGCGTCTCAACGCCGGCGCCGCGGCGCTGGCCGTCCGCAACACCTTCAGCGACGCTGACATCGCCGCCGCGATAGACCGTCTTTTGGTGGCCAACGAGCTGGCCGACGCCCGCCTCCGCCTGTCGCTGTCCAACGGCCCCATCCAGCCCGACGGCCAGCCGACCACGCATCTGCTCATCACCGCCGCAAACTACACGCCTTATCCGCAGAGCTATTACGATAAAGGCGTTCGCGTGATTTTGACCGACCACCGGCAAAACTCCAAAGACCCCTACGCCGGGCGCAAGACCACCTGTTACGGCCCGCGCCTGTCTGTGCTGCGCGACGCCCACGAAAAGCTCGCCGCCGAGGCCCTGTGGTTCACGACGGAAAACACCCTGGCCGAGGGCTGCGTAAGCAATGTCTTTCTGGTGCAGGGCGGGCAGCTCTTTACGCCCCCCCTGGATACGCCCGTCCTGGACGGCGTCGCCCGAAAGACGGTCTTCGAGATCGCCGAGCAAGCCAAGCTGGCCGTCCACGAAAAGACGCTGGCCATTGACGACCTGCTGGCCGCCGAGGAGGTTTTTTTGACCAATGTCATTATGCAGGTGCTCCCCGTCGTCGCCGTCGAAGCCCACACCGTTGGCAATGGCACACCCGGCCCGGTCACCAAACAGCTTATGGAACACTATGCCGACAGGCTGCGTCAGCAATGATGTGAGCTTGTCAGGCACAGTCGGCTTGTCCTTGAAATATTGCCGATTGAATATTGGGTGGAATTTTCTATTGTTTTGGGCGAACACATAGGTTTGCCCCTACGGGGTTTGCGCTGCGGCGTCGGGCATTGTATGTTGTTCTTTCAGGCCGCGAAAAAACAAGCTGAAGCTTGAACTACGAACTGGCGAAAAAACAAGCTGAAGCTTGAACTACGAACTGAGGGCTTGAGGGCTGATTATAGCGATTTTTGGTCGTCGGTGAGGGTTTCGTTGAGGGCGCCGGAGCGGAAGCCCTGGAGGTCGAGGGTGATGAAGGTAAAGCCGAGGGTCTTGAGGTCGGCGGTGATGCGGATACGGATGGGGTCGGCCATGATGCGGGCAAAGTCGTCGGGCAGAAGTTCGATGCGGGCGACGGGGCCGTGATGGCGGACGCGAAATTCGACGAAGCCCAGCGAACGGAGCAGGTCTTCGGCCTTTTCGACCTGTGTCAGTTTATCTTCGGTGATCGTTTCGCCATAGGCGACTCGGCTGGCCAGGCACGGTGAGGCGGGGACATCGGCGGTGGGGAGGTCGAGGCCGCGGCTCAACTGGCGGATGTCGGCCTTGGTCAGATGCGCGTCCAGCAAAGGGGTAGCGATGTTCAGGGCCTTGACGGCGATGTTGCCGGGGCGGTAGTCGTCTTTGTCGTCGAAGTTGTTGCCGCAGAGGGTGTGTGCGATGCCGCGCGACAGGGCATAGTCGCGGATGGTGCGGAATTGGCTGGACTTGCAGTGAAAGCAGCGGTCGGCCTTGTTGGCCTGATAATCGGGGTTGTCCAGTTCGTCCAGCGTCAGTTCGACCAATGCTGTGCCCACGAGGGCGGCAACGCGGCGGGCCTGATCAAGCTGATGTTGCGACAGGGAGGGGCTGACGCCGATGCAGGCCAGGACATTGGCCGTGCCCAGCGTCTCGGCGGCGGCCTTGAGCAGAAACGCGCTGTCCACGCCGCCGGAAAAGGCCACGGCCGCTTTGCCCATCGGTTGTAATATCGCCTGAAGCTGTCGGTATTTGTCCTGTGCGGTCATAGTACGCCCCAAAAGTCAAAACCCCGATTGTTCGGGGCTAAAAAAGAGCCGAAGAAGGGATTTGAACCCTCAACCCCGGCTTTACGAAAGCCGTGCTCTACCGTTGAGCTACCTCGGCACAAGAGCAGTCATGATACCGGATTGGCCGGGGTTTGTAAAGCGGTTTTTTGGCGATACTTATCGGCACAGCATTTTGGCTTTGAATTGGGTTTGTTTTTTGGCAGTCAACAGTTGTCAGTTATCAGTAAGCAGTTGTGGAATAAGAGTTTACGATTTTTGCCCCTGCGGAAATTGGGTTCGTTTGTTCAAAAAAGAATTCAGAGGGTCGACGGCAGAAGTCAGAAGGTGGGAATTTGCTTGTTTTGTTTTTTTTTTAGCCACAGATTCACACAGATGAGCACGGATTTTTTAACTGGATTTATTGGATTTGTTTTTGCCGTCCCGATGGGTCGGGACTTCGCTGCGCTCAGCGAAGGGCGGAGGTTGGAAGTCAGAAATTGGTATTTTTCTTGTTTTATGTGTTTTTTGACGCAGATTAACACTGATTTTTGGGATTTTTTTGGTTTTGTTCCGGTCTTTTTTTTCTCCTTCCTGTGCGGGCGGGGATGCCCGAATTGGGGGGTATTATACCATACTATTCGGGGAAAAGCAATTTATTTTACCATGAAGAACATGAAGGGCATGAAGGTTTTTTTGTTATTTTAGCCATTCCGACGGGTCGGGATTTTGCTGCGTTCAGCAGGACACGGAAAATAGAATTTGCCACGGACAGTTTGACGTTTAGAGGAAACAGGTAAAAAACAGTCTTGATAACAAATTAACTCCTTCATGCTTGATGGTTAAAAAATTATTTTCCCGCTTGCATCCGACCACACAATATCTATAATACTAAGAAATTGCGGCGTGAATGGCCGCACAAAAGGAGATGAAGGAGACATCCATTTCCTTGAAACCAAAGGCTCTTTGCAATTATCAGGCAGGATTAACGGGCGATTTTGGACGGGATAACAGGATTGAACAGGAACAATTTTGAGTTTTGAGAATGGGTTTAACCACAGAGGTCACCGAGGACACGGAGAAAGAAAACTAAGATTGGATTTTTTGTTTTGAGTTTTTTGAATTCCGAATTTCGATTTTGTTTAGTGCTTACAGCTTAGAATTTGGTGCTTTTAAAATCGCGGTATTGACGATGGACGAATGACAAAGAACGATTTGATAGTGAAGAAGACGATAATGATAAATGGGATTAAAATAGTTGTACTGTCCAATTTCATTAAAGTTATATAAGTCTATATTACGATTAACTTTCCAGGGGATTTGTCCCCATGGAAAGGAATTGTCATGGAACGACGTTATGAGATTCGAAAACGTGAAATACT
>JAAYCR010000011.1 GCA_012729675.1 Phycisphaerae bacterium
CGGTGATTCGCTACCTGAGCTTCAAGAACGACGAAGACCACAAGCTCGGCGAAACGCCCATCCCCGGCGGGATGCTCAAGGTCTATCGCACGGTCGATGACCGGCAGCACCTGTCCTACGAAGGCCAGTCGAGCTTCAAGTACATCCCCGTCGGCCAGGAGGTCGAATTGAATCTGGGGGAGGTCTCCGATGTGATCGTCGAGTCGAAACTGATGGACGAAAAGACCGACAATTACCGCTTTGAGAACCGGGGCAATATCAACGGTTGGGACAGGATTCAGACGTACCGGCTGGAGGTCAAGAACACCCGCCGCCTGCCGGTCAAGATCGAGATCAAACGCAACTTCCCCACCTCGTACTGGATGATGAGGAATCTTGCCGACGCGGCAGAGTACTACGAAAAGGTCGATCTGGACACGGTCAAATACACCCTGACGATGGAGCCGCAAAGCGAGAAGACCATCGAGTATGTGGTTACGCTATACGAGGGCACGCGCACCGAGGACTGGACGCGGATGCAGCGGCAGCCATGAACGCCCGGTATCAGCCCAACGAAGTATCCCTCTCCGCACACTGACGACATGGCGGCGGGTTACTGATTGCTCAATTGCGGCATCAGGCGGCGGGCTACGGCGGCGGCGGCAAAGATGAGCGTACTGACCAAAACGATGCAGGCGCCGGTGGGCAGGTTCCAGTACAAAGACAGCAGAAAGCCGGCCGTGGCGCTGAACATCCCCAGGAGGACGGACATCAGGACGACGGCGGTGTGGCCTTTGCAGAGCTGATAGGCCGCGGCGGCGGGGTTGGTGATGAGACTGAAGATCATCAGGCCGCCGATCATCTCCAGGTTCAGCGCCAGCGTCAGGCCGCACAGCATCAGAAAGCCCGCATAGACAAAGCGTTCGTGGATGCCGGTGGCGGCGGCAATCGACCGGCTAAACAAGAGGGCCTTGAGTTCCTTGTTGAAGACCAGCCCGAACACCGCCAGCAGCGCCGCTAGTACGGTGATGGTGATGACGGTGCCTTTGCGGACAAACAGGATACTGCCCCACAGCAATGCGAGCATATCGCCGCGGCCGGACTCGGCCAGCCCCATCCCCAGAAACGTCAGACCGAGCATCAGCGAAAAGACGATGGCCAACCCGACATTGGTGTCCAGCCGCGACTTTTGCGGCGGGATGGCCGCCAGCGAAAGGGCCGTGAGGATAGAAAACCCCACCGCTCCGACGAGCGGGTGGACGCCCAGCAGCGACGCGAAGATCGTCCCGGCCATGGCCGCGTGGGCGATGCATGTGCCGATAAACGGCATCCGCATCCCGACGATGAACACGCCCAGAAACGCCGCCGCCGCACCGGACACCGCCCCGGCCAATAATACTGGATAGAAAAATGCGTCCATTTTTTAGTTCTTAGTTCGTAGTTCGTAGTTCTTAGATTCCCGCCTGCGCGGGAATGACATTTTTCTGTGTTCTGTGTTCTGTATTCTGTATTCTGTATTCTATGTTCTAACCTCTAACCTCTAACTTCTAACATCTAACTTCTAACTTCCTCCCTCCCCCGCCGCCGGCTGACAATAGACATACGGCTGCGGCTCCGTTTCGACGATACGCACGCGGGTTTGATAGACCTGTGCCAATTCGGGCGAGGTCAGGATATCCCGCGTCGGGCCGTCGGCGGTGATGCGGCCGTTGTGCAGCAGGATCGTGCGGTCGGCGGCCAGCGGCAGTGACTGAATCTCGTGCGAAACGAGAATCACCGTCAGCCTAAGCTGCGCGTGAAGCTGCGTGACGATTTCAATAATCTGGAATTTCCAGTTCAGGTCCAAACTGGCGACCGGCTCGTCGAGAATCAGAAGCTCAGGCTCCTGTGCCATCGCGCGGGCGATGAGGACTTTCTGCTGTTCGCCGCCGGACAGGCTGCGGAAGGTCTGGCCGCGGCGGTCGGCGATGCCGAGCGTATCGAGCCAATGGTCGGTCACGGCATAATCTGTCCGGCCCAGCGGCACGCCCAGCGGCTTTCGCGCGGTGCGCCCCATCACGGCCACCTCACGCACCGTAAACGGCAGTTCGGCGTTGTAGTCGGCGCGTTGGGGGATGTAACCGATGCGTTTGCGCAGGCGGCTTTTGCCCCAGCCGCTAAAGGTGCAGAGGTCAACGCGGTCGAAGGTCACTGTGCCGCAATCGGGCCGGGTCAGGCCGCAGCAGACGTTCAGCAGCGTGGTTTTGCCCGCGCCGTTGGTGCCGATGAGATTGATGAACTGCCCTCCGTCAATCCGGAGAGCGTCAACATCCAGAATCCGCCGTCTCGACCGTGTAATGGCCACGCCGGACAGCGCAATCGAGGCGGCCGAAGTCATTGCGCCGCCTCGCCCAGTTGCCGCAGGTTGTCGCTTACCATCGCATCAAAGGCCGGTGCGGCCAGCGTGTCGGCAAAGACGGCCGGAAAGTTGCTGAAGACCGCTGTCGGCGCGCCGAGCCGGTCGGCCATCGCCTCGGCCAGTTGCGTCCCCTCCTGGCGATTGGCGATGATCCAGCGAACGCCGGAGCCGTCCGACTGGCGCAGCGCGGCGTTGATGTTGGCGGCGGTTTCAGCGTCCCGTCCGGTAAAAGTTGCGACGACGGTCATCCCCAGCCATTCGGCAAACACCGCCTGATGCCGACTGGTCAGCACGGGGGCATCGATCAGACCAAACTGCTGCATCGTATCGGCACACTCCTGTTCCAGTGCCGCGATCCGGCGGCCGATGGCCTCGAGCCGGCCGCGGAAATGTGCTGTGCGGTCGGGATATTCGGCGATGAGAATCTCGGCGGTTTGCTGCGCCATTTCCAGATAACTGGCAGGGATACACATCCCCGCCGGCGGCGTGATGGTATGAAAGGCCGGCCCGCTGCCGTCTTGGGGCAGAATGCCGCCGATGGCCTGCTGAAAATCAAACGTCAGCAGCACACGGCCGGCATACAGCCGCCGCACATCCGACGGACGAATGTCAAAATGCCCCGGACACATCCCCGGCGGCACAACACAGAAAATCGCCGTCTCATCGCCGCACAAATCGCGTACCACGGCATACAGGTACGAATTGGACACCACAATCTCCGCCGGCGGCACATCCTTTTCATACCGACAGCCGCCCGCCAGTGTCATCCACACAACACCTATAATCAAACCGACTCTTCGCATCAGGGATTGCCCTCAAATGAACCGATGTGTGTGCCATTCTTTAACCGCACCCGTGTAATCACCCCTTTTTTCGCGGCGCTGGAATACCAAAATCGTTTGGATACAGGAAACCCTGTTTCATCCAGAGTTTTCATCGTGAACTCGGGGCCGACGCTGAATATCATCCAGTGGACCGGAGCTGTTTTCGGGTCGGAATACGCCTTGTGTGTTTCAGACTCATTGTACGGAAATCCGTCCGGAATTTGTAAACGCAGGGTCATGATGTCGCCGTAGTAACTTCGCATGGGGCCTGGGGCGACGTACTTGTACGCAAAGCCACGGTTGAATCGATCTTCAACATCCGCGTACCGGACAACGCCCGACTGTCCACCGGATAGATACCCCGATTCGACCAGTTCTTTGGGCATTGCCCAGAAATGCGCAAGACTATCTGCATTACAGTCAAAGCGAGTCGGCGGATAGACTCCTTTGTTATCCATGCCGTACGACTCCAGTGCAAGACCGAAATTATATAGTTCGGCATTGACCGCGACGACTTTCGCGATCAACCGTGCCTTGGCCAGCGAGGGCAATATGATCGCCATCAACAGGCCTAAGACGCCGATGACCGTCAGCAGCTCAATCAGCGTAAAACCGGGTTTTCTTTGATGCTGTGTCACATTCAATCAAGAAAGCGTGTTATTCCAATAACAACGGATTCGTGATACTGAGCCACTCTGCCGCAAAAATTGAAAGGTCAACCAGATCGACTTTGCAATCCCGATTGAAATCCGCCGGGGAGAAAATGCCGTGCATATCGCAGCCGTCGGCAAGAATCCGGCCGTTGCCGTCATAGTTCGTCACCCAAAGCCGATAGCCGCCTGTAGTGCTGCCTTCCTGATCGAAAATACCGATCACATCGAACGTTGCCGGCAAATTATTTGAGCCGACGGTAATACCCGGCCCGATGCCCAATTTAACAGGAAATGTTTTATTTCCGTCTGTGATTTCCAGCGTCGCGTCCGGCCCCCACAGTTCGGGGTCAACAAAGCTGACATTGTTGATGCGTACCAGTCTGGATTGATAGCGCTCGCAGCCGGTCGCTCTGCCGGCATCGAAGATAAATTCGTTATTGTCGTCTTTGACCTCATTGAGCATGATGACGTTTGGATCCGGCAGGCCTGCTCCGCGTTTGACCAGATCAATAAAAAAATCGTTGTCCGGGTCAATGCTGTGTTGTTCATTGATATTGCGCTTGCCGCCATAGAAAAGAGTCCGGCCATTGACACGTACTTTGTCTCCCGGCATAAACCGATAGCCGCTGATTTCATCATAACTGATGCGATCGAGTTCATTGAGCCATTCGGAATCTGAGTAAGTCTGTCCGGGCATATAGTTGACTTTACGCATATAAACGGCCGTACCGCCATCGTCGCCCTGATCGCCCTGAATGTACATCTGCCATGCTGTATTTGTATCCAGCATATACTCAGGCCGATTTAAAATGATACCTTCCACCTCAACGCGAACCGGAGGATCATAGGCGGGCATTCCTTCACCGTCAACCGCTTGCAGGGTCCAGTTTGAAACCTTGGTCGCTGATGGTCTATCCGCTGTCGCTGTCGAGCAGAACAGTGCCGCCGCCAGTGCTAAAATTGTCATTGTGCTTTTCATACCCGACCTTTCTTTCTGTTGAAATGTCTTATGAACTTGCGCATAATTTTTTAATTTTATTGCTACTGCACATAAGAATATCAAAATAGTGCTACGCAGTCAAGAGTCAAAAGGCATAAATTCAGATTATTTAAAGTCCAACAAGATACGAATTGGCGGGATACAGAAATCGCTTTACAATGATCTCTGTTGTCCACATAATGGGGGAATTGGCACCCCTGTTCGGTCAAAACAGTGGCTGGCGGGCTGTTGGATGATGGCATTATCCCTTTTTCAAGGAAAGACTTATGAGCGAAATCGAACGTGTCGGCGTCTCGCTGGACAAGGCCTTGCTGGCCGAATTTGACGAATTGATCCGCAGTCAGGGCTATGCCAACCGCTCAGAGGCCGTGCGCGACCTGATCCGCGCCAAGCTGACGGACACCGCGATGGAGGCCCCGAACGCCGAGGGCATCGGGACGGTCTCGCTGGTCTATGACCATCACGCTTCCAAGCTGGCCGAGCAGCTCATCCAACTCCAGCACACCCACCTGCTGACGGTCGTCGCCTCGATGCACGTCCATCTGGACCATCACAACTGCCTGGAGGTGATTATCCTCAAAGGCCGCGTGCGGGAGATTCAGAAACTGGCCGACAACATGGCCAGCCTCAAAGGCGTCAGACTCGGCAAACTGACCCTCTCGACCGTCACCGCCGACCACGACCACGGAGAGCACAAACATGCCTGATGACTGTTGCTTTTTGACGATTGACTATTTGACAAACTTGTAGAGGCCGCCCGTCGGCTTTTGACAAGCTGAAGCTTGAACGACGAACTGTGATGTTGTGGATTATTTCTGGTGAATTTTGAATTGTCTTTTTGTACGGGGAAATTGAAATATGAAAATATTAAGCCTCTTCAAAAAAATTTGTGGGTTTCAACCGGTTCCGGTAATGCACCAAGATTGTGATACAAGGCCAATTCCAGCGTTTTGAAGCTCTTAAAGCCATACGCTTTTCTGGTAGCCAGTTTTGC
>JAAYCR010000012.1 GCA_012729675.1 Phycisphaerae bacterium
ACGGCAGTCTCCTGCATAAAAGTGCTGTTTCCAACCCTTTTATCGGACAGATTGCCGTTTTTTGTTGAAATAATCATCATTTTCGTCCAAAATCCCGATCAGAAAAGTCAGTCAACTTGAGTTATTACAGAAACTATGAAAATAGCGATTGCAAGCGGAAAAGGCGGCACGGGCAAGACGACGCTTTCAACCAATCTGGCCGCGGCGCTGGCGCACGACGGGCGGCGGGTGCAGTATCTGGACTGCGATGTCGAAGAGCCGAACGGGCACATTTTTCTCAAGCCCCAATGGGACAGCACCGAGGACGTCACCGTCGGCGTGCCGCAGGTGGATTTGGACACATGCACCGGCTGCGGCAAGTGCGGACAACTGTGTCAGTACAGCGCGATTGTGGCCGTCAAAGGCGCGGCGCTGGTGTTTGAGCAGTTGTGCCATTCCTGCGGCGGCTGTATGGCGGTCTGTCCGACGGGGGCGATCCGGGAAGTTGAGCGCAAGATCGGCGTCGCCCAGTACGGCGGCTCCAACGGTGTTGCCGCCGGGCAGGGGGTATTGGATATTGGCGCGATCCAAAGTCCGGCGGTGATTCGGCATTTGAAAAAGGGGATGCGCGATCGCGGTATTGTCATTCTCGATGCGCCGCCGGGAACGTCGTGTCCTGTGATCGAGGCGATTCGGGACTGTGATTTTGTGCTGCTGGTGACCGAGCCGACGCCGTTCGGTCTGAACGATCTGGAACTGGCCGTCGGGATGGTGCGGCAGCTGGGGATTCCGTTTGCCGTTGCCGTCAACCGCTGCGACATGGGCGATGACGGCGTGGTGCGGTACTGCCGCGGCGAGAACATCCCGATTCTGCTGGAGATTCCCAATGACCGCCGCATCGCCGAGGCGTATTCGCGCGGCGACATGATGGTCAATGTAATGACAGCGTATCGTCAAAAATTTATTCGGTTATTCGAATCCATCGTGTCTCTGCAGATCGCTGGAAAGGAAACGGCATGAACATCTTGTTTGTTTTTAATCATACGCCTTATGACGGTACGGATGTGACCTGGAACGGGCTGCGGCTGGTCGAGCAGCTTGTCAAGACAGGTTCGGGGGTGTGGATTTTTTTGATGAATGATTCGGTGGATTTGGCGCGCGAGACGACAAAACCGCCTGCGGATTATTTTGATTTGGTGCAGATGTTAAAAGATTTGATGGCTCAGGGTGTGGCGGTCAAGGTCTGCGGAACGTGCAAAGCCCGGTGCGGTATCCACAAAGGGCAGCCGTATTTTCAGGGCGCCCAGGAGGCCAAGATGTCCGATTTGGCCCAATGGGTTGTCCAGGCGGACAAGGTTTTGACATTTTGACAGACAACAGGAGATCGGACAGTGAAAGAAGTGGTCATTATCAGCGGCAAGGGCGGTACGGGAAAGACCAGTCTTACCGCGGCGTTTGCGGCGCTGGCTGAAAATGCCGTGCTGGCCGACTGTGACGTGGATGCGGCGGATTTGCATTTGGTTCTGAATCCGAACGTGCTGCGACAGTCCGATTTTTCCGGCGGACGGCTGGCGGCGATTGATCCGCACACGTGTATCGGCTGCGGCAAGTGCGCGGCGTTGTGCCGGTTCGACGCCATTGCGCTGGACGGGCCGGGTAATGACGTTGTCGGCAAAACCTATCGTGTCGATCCGATTGCCTGCGAAGGGTGCAAGGTGTGCGTTGCGTTTTGCCCGGTGGACGCGATTGCCTTTGAGCCGGCGATCAACGGGCAGTGGTTTGTCTCCGAGACGCGGTTCGGGCCGATGGTTCACGCCCGGCTGGGCATCGCCCAGGAAAACAGCGGCAAGCTGGTTACATTGATTCGAAAAGAAGCCAAACGCATCGCCGAAGAACAAAATAAAACTCTTCTGCTTGTGGACGGCTCACCGGGCATCGGCTGCCCGGTGATTGCCTCGATCACCGGGGCGGACGTGGTGCTGATTATCACCGAACCGACGCTATCGGGGCTGCACGACCTGGAGCGTGTCGGGCAGTTGACCCGAAATTTCGGTATCCGAACGCTGGTTTGCGTCAACAAGGCGGATATCAATCCGCAGATGAGCGAGCAGATCGCTGAAAAGGTTCAACAACAGGGGTTGACTGTGATCGGTCAACTGCCTTATGATGATGCCTTTACCAAGGCCCAGATTATGAAAGCGACACTCATTGAGTATACCGGCGGCGAGATCGCCGAGAAGATCAAAGCCCTCTGGCGGCAGGTCGTGTATGCCGCAGGCTGAATGGGAAACAAATGTAAAAGGCAAAGGGTAAAAGGCAAAATAGTGGAATCCCGACAGTGTCGGGATAATTGAATTGATGTTTCAATTGAGGATGTATGTATGACACAGTGTTCTGCTGAACAAAAAGACTTTAAGGCTGACGATGAGCGGCTTTGCGTGCGACATCGGATGAGTCGAATCAAGCATAAGATTCTTGTCCTGTCGGGCAAGGGCGGCGTCGGCAAGAGTACTGTCGCGGTCAACCTGGCGGTCTCGCTGGCGCTGGCGGGCCGGAAGGTCGGGTTACTGGATGTGGATATTCACGGGCCGAGCGTGCCGAAGATTCTCAACCTGGAAGACAAAAAGCCCGTCAGCCTGGCCGAGGCGATCGAGCCGATTGCCGTGATGGACAATCTGTCGGCAATGTCGGTGGGCTTTTTCCTGCCCGATCCGGACAGTCCCGTGATCTGGCGCGGGCCGATGAAGTATCAAATGATTAAGCAGTTCCTTAAGGATGTCGAATGGTCCGATCTGGATTATTTGATTGTGGATGCCCCTCCGGGCACAGGCGACGAACCGCTGTCGGTGGCGCAATTGATCGGCGACGCCGACGGGGCGGTGATTGTGACAACGCCCCAGCAGGTGGCGGTCACGGACGTGCGAAAGTGTATTTCGTTCTGCCGTCAACTGAACCTGCCGATCCTGGGCGTGATTGAAAACATGAGCGGATTTGTCTGTCCGAAATGTGGAGAACGAGTCGATATCTTCAAGTCGGGCGGCGGCGAGAATATGGCACTGGAGATGAACGTGGCCTTTCTGGGCCGTATTCCGATTGATCCGCAGATCGTGGACGCCTGCGATTCGGGCCATCCCTATGTCAAAGCCTACAAAGACAGTAAGGCCGCCGGCTGCTTTGCCGAGGCCATCCGGCCTATTCTGGAACTTGAAAAACCGAACACGAAAACCGATTTGAAAGGACGTGCGACGATGCGATTTGCGATTCCCCTGCATGACGGAAAACTGTGCCTGCATTTTGGTCATTGCGACCTGTTCGCCGTAATTGACACCGAAAACGGCACAATCACCGGCCGCACCGATATGACCCCGCCGCCGCATGAGCCGGGGGTGCTGCCCAAGTGGCTTCACGAGCAGGGGGTTAACGTTATTCTGGCCGGTGGGATGGGACAGCGCGCCCAGCAGTTGTTCGTGCAAAATGCCATTGACGTTGTCGTCGGCGCGCCGGTCGATACGCCTGAAAACCTCGTGACGGCCTATCATAATCAGACGCTCCAGACCGGGGCCAATACCTGCGATCATTAAACGGACACTGCCGGCGCACGATGATGTTTTATTCGGACAAGGTGATTGAGGCGTTTATGAATCCGGTCAACGTCGGCGAGATTGCCGACGCCGACGGGGTGGGAACCCTCGGCTCGGAGGACTGCGGCGATATGATTCGCGTCTGGATAAAAGTCAAAGACCAGCGGCTGGCGGATATCAAATACAAGGTCTTCGGCTGTCCGGCGGCGATTGCCGCGTGCAGTACGATGAGCCGAATGGCGATGGGACTGACGCTGGACGAGGCTGACGAGCTGACCGACGAGCAGGTGGCCGAAACGCTGGGCGGGCTGCCGACGGCGAAGATGCACTGCTCGAACCTGGCAGCGTCGGCGCTTCATGAGGCGATTTTGAATTATGTTCACAACTGTGCCCGGAAAGGTCATTGAGTCTGATGCATACGGCGGAACAGGAATATTGCAGTATTCAAAAGCAGGCTCACCCGTATTGTGTGGCGTGCAGCCTGCTAAACGAAAAGGGGCTGCATCTGAATTTTGAGGCCGACGATGACGGCGTTGTCGCTCATTTTGAGTGCGACAGGGACTGTGAGGGTTATCCGGGGATTCTGCACGGCGGTATTATTGCGACGATTCTGGACGGAGCAATGGGCAATTGCCTTTTTGTGCGAGGACAGGCAGCGGTGACGGTCGAAATGACCACGCGATTTCGGCATCCGATCTATATCAATCGACAGGCGACCGTCAATGCCCGGCTGGTGCGCAACGCCGATCCGCTGTATCTCCTGGAGGCCGAGATTGTTCAGGACGGACAGGTCAAGGCGACCGCCGAGGGCAAGTTTTATGACCAGCCGCAATTGGCTCAATTTGACAGTGAAAATGAATAACTCGGCGCACATAACGATTTTGATGGATAACACTGCGGCCGATCCCGCCCTGCTGACCGAACACGGCCTGTCGATGTGGATTGTGGTCGGCAACAAGCGTATTTTGTGGGATACCGGACAAAGTGACGGGGTGTTTGACAATGCCGAGCGGCTGGGCGTGGATGTCCGTACCGCCGACGCCATCGCGCTGAGTCACGGCCATTACGACCACACCGGCGGACTGGCCAGGGCTGTTCAATCGGCGCCCTACGCTGCTGTCTATCTGCACCCAAAGGCGATGGAACCGAAATACAGTCTCAAAAGCGGCGCCGGCCGACCCATCGGCGCCGGCCGCGAGGGGCAATTGGCGGTGATCGAAAAAGATGTTGCCGGCGGCGTTGTGTATGTGGAAGGCCGGACGGAACTGTGTGACGGTGTCATGCTGACCGGCCCGGTGCCGCGCCATACGGCGTTTGAAGATACAGGCGGGCATTTTTACAGGGATGCCGGGTGTACCTGCCCGGACGACCTGTCCGACGACCAGTCATTGTATTTCGAATCTGAGAAGGGACTGGTGGTGGTTCTGGGCTGTGCCCACTCAGGCGTGGTCAATATTCTCGACGCGATTGGTCAATGGACGGGCACGCAGAAGTTTCATGCGGTCATCGGCGGGATGCATCTGGTCCATGCCGATGCGCGCCGCATCAATGAAACGATGGGCGCGTTTGGCCGGTATGATGTTCGATGCATCGCGCCGCTGCATTGTACCGGCTCGCAGGCGACGCAGCAGATTAAGGAAACGTTCGGCGACCGCTGTCTGCTTTTGGGGGCGGGGTCGCGGTTGTGTTTATAAAACCCCAATGCTGAATTTGACCGGAGACGTTAATGCAATCACTTGTTCCCAAAAAAGTCTTTTTGACCCGCGGCGTCGGGCGGCACAGATACCAGTTGAAATCCTTTGAAGAAGCTCTGCGTCAGGCGGGCGTCGCCCAGCAGAACCTGGTGCAGGTGTCGTCCATTCTGCCGCCGCACTGCACGATGGTCAGCCGTGGCGAGGGTCTCAAACAGATGACGCCCGGCCGAATTTCTTATTGCGTGATGGCACGAACGGACACCAACGAGCATGGGCGACTTATCGCCTCATCGGTCGGCATCGCGGTGCCGAAAGTGCGGGACAACTGGGGCTACATCAGCGAGGTGCACGGCCACGGGATGAACCAGCAGCAGGCCGCGGACATGGCCGAAGACCTGGCTGCCGATATGCTGGGAACCACGCTGGGGTTGGAAGTGGACCCCGACAAGGCATGGTCTCAAAAAGAGCAGGTCTATAAGGCCAGCGGTCTGATTATTCGAACTTCGAATATCACACAGACTGCAAGAGGTCAAAAAGGGCTATGGACAACGGTTGTCGCTATTGCCATGTTCCTATTGGATGATTGATGCGATTTATTGATTTTATCAAAAAACGGAAAGACGTCATCGAAGTCGAAGGCGAAGGATTAAACTCAGCGATCCACTGCATCCATGAGTTTGAAGGCAGAGCGTTTACATTCAAAGGATTGACGGAAAAGTACAAGGGTCTCGATGTTGATCGTCTTTTGGAACGGCTTCAGGATGAATTGAACAGTATGGCTGTTTTGTATCGGTACAGCACCCATATTAAACGTTACACAGACCGAAACGGACAATCCCAGATGCGTTTAAAACTGATCGGAAAGGCCGGAATGATGAGCAAGTACAACCCGCTGGACATCCAATTGGTTGTCATGACCGAAGCCAACGGCAAATGAGATCAAATACGGTGAACAGCGAAAACACACAATATATTTTCGGTCCGGTTCCATCACGCCGACTGGGTCGGTCGCTGGGCGTCGACCTGGTGCCTTTCAAGACATGCAGCTACGATTGCATCTATTGTCAATTGGGCCGCACCACAAACAAGACCATCGAGCGAAGAGAATGGTTTCCAATGGATTCAGTTCTTCGCCAATTAAAGGATAAATTATCGTCACAGCCGGACTACATTACGCTTTCGGGATCGGGCGAGCCGACCTTGTACTCCCGTTGCGGCGAGCTGATTGGCCGCATCAAACAGATCACGAACATTCCGGTTGCCGTATTAACCAACGGCTCGCTGTTGTGGATGCCTGAGGTCAGGGAGTCGCTCAAATGTGCCGATCTTGTGATTCCTTCGCTGGACGCCGGAAGCGAAACTTTATTTCGATATATCAACCGGCCGCATCCCGAGATTTCATTTGAAAAAATGCTCGACGGCCTGATTACCTTTCGGAAGGATTACCACGGCCCATACTGGCTGGAAGTATTTCTGGCGGCGGGGCTGTCCACAACGGACAAGGAAATCGAGAATCTCAAATCGGCTATTGCGCTGATACAGCCGGATAAGGTGCAGATCAACACGGTCACTCGCCCGCCAGCGGAACCGTTTGTTGAGCCGGTGCCTGGATCTCAATTGGAACGCATCGCTTCGCACCTTTTTCCGAACGCTGAGGTAATCGCGGATTACAGGGCAATAAGTCAGCGTCATGAGTGTCTGTCGCAGCAGGAAGACATTCTGATGCTCTTGAAAAGACGCCCCTGCACCATCGAGGATATCTCAAATGGCTTGGGTATGCACCGCAACGAAACGGTCAAATGCATTCAAGCTTTATTATCCAAAAAACTGATCACGTTAACGTCCTGCTATTATCGCCCCCTCACCCCACCCGCACAATCACCCCCATCGCCTTTTGCTGATCCAGTTCGGCATAGACCTCGGTGATGGCGGCGGAGCGGTGGCCGAGGAAGATGCAGGCGGCTTCGAGGCGCAGGGACGCGGCGGCGTTGTGGCTTAGCTGGTGGGGTATTGGGGGTGACACGATTTCAAGTGCACCCATGTCGTCAAACTAATTTATTTTTTTCTTGATTTACCACTGGTCAGGGGGTACAATACCATTCGCTTTAATAGGAGACTGCCA
>JAAYCR010000013.1 GCA_012729675.1 Phycisphaerae bacterium
CTCAATGATCTGGTGTCACGGGGACTGGACCCGAAGCGAAAGCGACTGTTTGTCTTAGACGGGGCCAAAGCCCTTCGAGCGGCCGTCAATGAGGTGTTCGGTTCGGCCACCCCCGTTCAGCGGTGCCGCAAACACAAGCTGGCCAATGTGATGGATCACTTGCCGGACAGCCTGAAAGATCAGGTCAAAGCGGCCATGCAGGCGGCCTGGCGGATGCGCCCGGAAGAAGGCAACAAGCAGATTCGTCAGCAGGCTCGCCAACTGGAAAAGCAGTATCCCTCGGCGGCCGGCAGTTTATTGGAAGGACTGGATGAGTTGTTTACGGTCAATGCGATGGGACTGCCCAAGGCGTTGACGCGGTGCCTGTGTACGACCAATATCATTGAGTCGCCGCATTCGGGGGTGCGGATGCGAACCCGTCGGGTCTGCCACTGGCAGGACGGGCAGATGGTCTTGCGGTGGGCGACAGCGGCCTTCCTGGAGACCGAAAAACACTTCAAGAAGATCGGCGGGTATCAACAGATTTGGATGCTGAAATCGTACCTGGATGAACTGGAAAATGAACAGACCCTTGCACAACAATGCAAGGTCGGATAAACTGAAACTTATGGAGCCGCCACGAACCTTCAACTATGGCTGGGACATAATCTCATTTCTCCCATTTCGTTTTCTGCGACTGTTCCATATTTCTCCAAATAAGAACGCGCAGCCCCTCGTTCCAAAAAAAAGGGTGCTGCTACATCATGCCGAACCAAGGCCCGCCAGAGCCTCACAACGAACACGCAAGCAACACCCCGTATGGGGTGCTGATCATTGCACGTTTCGTTGTGTTCAAAACTGGCGGTTTTGGTTCGAACGTTACAAATTCAGCGAACTTCAGTATTTAATTGTCTGCCTCTAATATAGACTTTTTCGTATCGGAAATCAAGCTTTATTTGACAATCAATTCTCCACTATCATTGTCGGCTATTCGGGATCAATCACCGCTATAGCAGGTCTGGCAAGGTTCGTAGTCCCTGTCCTTTGCCTGGCTTAGTTTAATCGGCATTCCTTCGTCCCTTAGATGGCGGCAGGTTCCCCGATGGTACTTATTCCCGGCCGGCGTAATATAGACGGTTTCTTGCGTATCACTGGCTTCCCGCTCGGACCATAGCCCCTTCTCGGCATTCCTGGCGAATCTTTCAAGCTGCAAGAACTCTTCCATATAGGAAAATGGAAACTGAATATAAGTGAGGCCATAGCCCTGCCGGATTTCGACGTACTGGACGCAATTTTGAAGGACTTATCAAACACGACAAGGCCCCGATGGAACTGATCGCCGCCGGGCGTGAAGATCACACCCAAGGCTTTCGGCAAAGACCGCCGGATGCCCATCACCAATCATTACCGGCCGTAATCAGGGGATGACGCAGATTCCGATGCCGGAGTCGCCGTATTCGCTGTGCCAGTGCGGGGCGTCGGACAGTGTCAGGACGGTGTCGATCAGGGCGATGTGCGAGTAGCCCTGCGGGAAGTTGCCCAGCAGCCGTTTGGTTTTGAAGTCCATGTCTTCGCTGTACAATCCCAGGTGATTGGCATGACTGAGCACATCTTCAAACATCTGAATCGCTTTTTCTTTTTCACCGATCTGGTAGAGGCTTTTAATCATCCAGAATGTACAGACGGTAAAGGCCGACTTGGGCAGGCCGAAGTCGTCGGCGTCTCGGTAGCGGAACATCAGACCGTCGACGCAGAGCCGCTTGTAAGACTCTTGAACCGTGCTGACATAGAGCGGATCGTCGGGTTCGAGAAAGCCGTAATGACTGGCCAGCAGGTTGGCCGCATCCAGCGATGTGCTGCCGTAATATTGCGTCAGTGCGCCGGTTTTGGGGTCGCAGCCTTTTTTGCAGATATCCGCCTTGATTTGGTCGCGCAGTTTGATATAGCTCATCGCTTCGGGCTGTTTGTCCAGAAACGCCGCGATGCGTGCGCCGCGATCCATCGCTACCCAGCAGAGAATCTTGGAAAACGTAAAATGCCTGCGCTCCGAGCGAAACTCCCAGATGCCCGAATCCAGCTTTTTCCAGTTTTTTTTGACGTGGCGCGTCAGCGTGCGCACCACGGTCCAGAGGTCTTCCTTGTTGTCGATGGTGCTGCTGAACAAGACCAGGCTCTGATAAATCACATCCATCAGGACGCCGTAGATGTCGTTTTGTTTCTGCTTGACGGCGGCGTTGCCGACGCGGACGGGTTTGGAGTTTTCGTAACCCGACAGCCAGGGCAGTTCGTGTTCGACGATCTTGCGGCGGGGATTGATGCCGTACATAATCTGTACTTTTTCGTCTTTGTACGGCACGATGTCGAGGATGAACCGCAGGAACCGCCGGGCGACGTTGTAGTGTCCCAGCCGCGTCAGGATGTTGATGGTCATCGAGGCGTCGCGGATCCAGCAGAAGCGGTAATCCCAGTTGCGCTGTTCGCCGATGGTTTCGGGCAGGCTGGTCGTGACGGCCGCCAGGATCGCGCCGGTTTTCTGATAGGCCAGCAGCTTGAGCACCAGCGTGCTGCGTTCGACCTTGTCGGGATACCTGGTCAGGATGTTGGTTTTGGAAATCCAGCCCATCCAATACACTTTTGTGCGTTCAAACTCCAGTTCCACCCAGTCCAGCCGGGGCGTGATGAGTTTTTGATTGTAGCTGACCAGCAGAAAGCAATCGTTTTCCAGCGTGATCGGCTCGTGGGCGACGATGTCCTCAAATGGCAGGTCGGAATACAGGTAGAGCGATTCGTAGCTGCCGGCGGAGGTGTAGTGCTTGATGAAGCGTGAAGTGAGCTGCGTCTCGACGGGATGCTCGGCGTAGTTGGGACGCGGATTGTAAAAGACCCGTATTGAGGGTTTGCCCGACAGGACGCGAATGTAACGGATGATATCCGGCGGGCAGTGATAGTTCCGGTCGTCGGTGATGTAACGCGGCATAAAGTCGAGGATTTCAAAGCTGTCCTTGCCGCGTTTGAAGCGCGTCCGCAGGATATTGGTGCGGTTGATATACGCCTGTTCGATGCGGTAGCGTCCGACCGGTTCGATGTTGAAAAACCCGCCGTTCTTTTTGTCGAGGATATGGGCAAAAAATGAGCCGGAGTCAAAATCCGGCAGGCAGCACCAGTCGATGCTGCCGGTGCGGCTGACCAGCGCGGCGGTTTTGCAGTTGCCGATAATGCCGTAGTCCAGGTCTTTGAGGGGCGTACTTGAGGGTGTCATTGCTGATTCGTATCTCTTTCGTTACTTGGATTTCGGTCTGGGTTGAGGTTTAACCGCGGCCAGGTCGTTGAGCAGTTCACGGAAATCGCGCACTGTGTTCAGACGGTAGTTGGCGCGGGAATGCCCGGAGCCGATCTTGCAGGCCCAGGCGTTATCCGGCATCACCGCGAACATATCCTCGTCGGTATAATCGTCGCCGGCGACGAAGATGAACGGCCATTTCTGGAGTCCGATCCAGGGCAGGACGGCGTGTCCTTTGTTGACGCCGATGTGCTTGACCTCGACGATTCGGGCGCCTTCGAAGACGCCGATGTTCAGGTTGGTCGTCATTGCCAGCAGGGCGTCCTTGAGTTCCTGGGTGCGCAGTTTGGCCAGGTCCGGCTCGGTTTTTCGGCAGTGCCAGACCAGCGAGAAGGTTTTTTCCTCAATGAACGCCCCCGGCGTCCGGTCGGCGTACAGTTCCAGGATCGGGCGGATAATCTCCTTCCATTCATTGTCGGGTTTGACCTGTTCGTTCCAGCGGCCGTCGTCGTCGCGGAGGTAGGCTCCGTGCTCGGCGACCAGCGTAATTTTCAGGTCGCCGAACCACTCGGTCAGCGTCTCGCGGTTGCGGCCGCTGATGATGATGACGCGATTGGCTTTGTCGGCCAGCAGTTTTTTGAGCGTCTCGAGCAATGCTTTGTCCGGCATGGCGTCTTCGGGCTGCTTGACGAAGCTGACCAGCGTGCCGTCGTAATCCAGAAAGATCAGGCGTTTGTCGGCGGCCCTGTAGTCGGCCAGCAGTGTTTTGCGGTTGGCGCCGGTCAGGGGTTCGGGGCCGTGCGACTGCTGTTTGTTTTTGACGGCGTCAAGGCTTGCCAGAAAATCCGCCGCCCAGTGCGAGACGGTGTAGCGGCTCAGCCGCCGCTGCATCATCCGGTTGCGCTTGAGCCGTTCGCTGCGGGGCATCTCAAGTGCCTGATAAATCGCTTCGGCGATGGATTCTTTGTCGTGCGGGTTAATCACGATGGACTCGGCCAGCTCGCAGGCCGCCCCGGCCATTTCGCTGAGGATCAGGACGCCGGGATGTTCTTTGTCCTGCTGGCAGGCGACGAACTCCTTGGCGATCAGATTCATCCCGTCGCGCAGCGGCGTAATCAGCGCCACGTCGGCGACCGCATAGAGCGCGGTCAGCTTGGGAAACGACAGCGAGCGGTACAGATACGAAATCGGCGTCCAGTCCAGCGTGCCGTATTCGCCGTTGATGTGGCCGACGCTGCGTTCGATTTCTTCGCGCAGATCGTTGTAGGCGTCTACCTTGGTGCGCGACGGCACAGCCACGACGATGAGCGTGACCTTGCCGCGATATTCGGGATACTGCCGCAAAAACCAGCCGTACGCCTCCAGCCGTCTGAGGATGCCCTTGGTGTAATCGAGCCGGTCGACCGAGATGATGAAACGCTGGTAGTCGACGGGCTGCATCTTTTTGATTTCTTTGAGGACTTCGGGGTCTTTTCCGCTGTCGGCGTAACGCGGATAGTCGATGCCCATCGGGAAGGCGTCCACCCGTACCAGCCGGTTGTGGACCATGACCTGGCTGAGATTCGGCTCGCAGCCGGAGATGCGGTAAACGCTGCTTAAAAAGTGGCGCACATAGTCGTACTCGTGAAAGCCGATCAGGTCGGCGCCGAGCAGGCCGTCCAGGAGTTCCTGCCGCCAGGGCAGCAGCCGCAGCAGTTCAAACGACGGGAACGGAATGTGCAGGAAGAAACCGATCTGCGCGTCGGGGTGTTTGTCGCGGAGCATCCCCGGCAGCAGCATCAGTTGGTAGTCGTGCACCCAGATCTTGTCGCCGGGTTTGATTTGTTTTTCCATTTCGCGGCAAAAATGCTCGTTGACTTTTTTGTAGGCCCGCCAGTAGACCTCATTAAAATCGGTGTGCTGGGTAAAGTAGTGAAACAGCGGCCAGATGGTGCGGTTGGAAAAGCCGAAGTAAAAATCCCGCAGCTCGACGCTGTTGAGAAAGACCGGCCGGCAGCCGTGCTTTTGCAGTCCGGCGGCGATTTGTTTGCGGTGTTCGCCGCTGAGTTTGTCCGAGGCGATGCCCGGCCAGCCGAACCACAGGCGGCGTTTGGGCGATTCCAGCGAGGCGATGCCGGTGGCCACGCCTCCGACGCTGGGCTGAAACGAAAGGCTCTCGGCCTGCCGCGCGACACTGACCGGAAGCCGGTTGGATACAATTATAAGCCTGCTCATCGTTCTGCCTTCCATTGATTGTCATCTTATGGTGTCTCTTATTGTAGCCGGCCCGACGCTAATTGCAAGAATTTCCTCAGCATCACCACCGTTTGACGAAAGGAAGGCGATTTGAAGATTTCCAGATGTCAATTGGCAGGTTTAATGCGTATTTCTTGGAAAAAGATATAAAGAGGTCATAGTCCAGCATCTTCGGGTCAAAACCCTACTCGTCTTCTTTATCCACCACCGTCGAATCGACTTTTTTTCTTTTGTGTTGCCCCCATTGTTTCTTCTTGTGCTCATCCAAAATACTTTTTCTACCAATTTTATAAAAGAACAGGCACATGAACCATAGTACCATCAATCCCAATAAAAGTCGTAATATAACAAGCATTTTTTGTCCTATAGCCTTTCAGAAAATTGATTTAAGGAGACCGTTCTTTGGATAACTGCTTTTGCCTTTTTCTTTTTCCAACAAGAGACAGTCCTTTAGGGGTATAGACGATATCTTCACAGCAGGCCACACCGGATGCAATGGTCTTGTTGTGGAGTGTGCATCTTGCTATTCGTGAATCACCTTCACAATAGACACAATGCTGGCATTTAAAGTGTGGCATACCAGCTACCTCTTTGTAATAGCCTATAGTCCATAAATGAATTCAATAACTCAAACTGACCGACTGAAGGAATTTTGATGATAGTAAGGATTCAACAAAAACGACCTCGAATGCCGATAAGTAGTGTGACGAACATTACTTATATGCGTGGAGGCCGTATGGTTACTATCGGTAAAATTCCGCAAAAAGTCAAATCTTTTTTCCAGCCGATCCAATCGGGGGTTTCGGCTCACGTTTATGCCTACTATTGCAATCTGGTTGTCGCCCTCTGTGTCAGTCACAGCGGCACGATTCAGCGGCTGGTGGAGCGGCTGCGGAATTGCCCGCACCGCACCAATCACGGCGAATTCCTGTGGCGCAGCGCTTTTGATGAGAGGGCTGTTATTCAGACCCAAACGCTGGCGATGCTCAAACGCCTGTATAAAAAAGGGCACACGGACTGCCTGTTGATTATTGATGACACCCAAACCATCAAGCGGGCCAAGAAGATGCGGGCGGTTTCAAGACCAAACTCTTTACGCAGGGACGCGGCGGCGTTGTGGTTTAGCTGGTGGGGTATTGGGGGTGACACGATTTCAAGTGCACCCATGTCGTCAAACTAATTTATTTTTTTCTTGATTTACCACTGGTCAGGGGGTACAATACCATTCGCTTTAATAGGAGACTGCCA
>JAAYCR010000014.1 GCA_012729675.1 Phycisphaerae bacterium
TATAGGTCACGGTAAGGACGGATAAAAACAGGCGTTTTTCACTGAGCATCTCCGGGGCATAGACCGGCTCGTTGGCGATTGTTTTAAACTGTGCCTTGAGCGTCGGTAACGAACGTCGATTCAGAAACGTGACGATTTCAGATACAATCCCGGAAAGCCGCAGCACCTCGTCATCGATGTCTTTACCAATCTTCTGCTGAATCCCGATATCAATGGCCACCTCAAAACTGGTGGATTGGCGCGTCACATTGGCAATCTGAACCGACTTGGGCACCACGGTGATCGTCAGGCTCTTCAGTTCCGCCAACTCATATTCGGGCAGGACGCGGCGATGGACCGTCAAAGGTTCCGAAAAGGCGCCGGTCTTCAGGGCGGCGACAATCGCATCGGCAAGATCAATGGCGATTTTCATAGCAGCCCCCGAATCCACGCCGATACAATCGACCCGGCGACGGTGGTCAGTGCGCCGAGGATAAACCACGTCACCTTGCTGCGGCTGATGCGGTCCTGCTCCAGCCGGTCGAGTCTAATCTGAATCCCCGGCTTGCCGTTTCCGCGCAAGGCGACGTCGATAACGTCGAGCTTCGTGTGCAGTTCCGAAAACTCGTCCTTGCAGACAGTTTCATATTGGTCATTCTTACAGGTCACTGTTACTTCCTTTAGAAATAAATTCGAAGCACGAATATCGAAATACGAAACACTAAAAACAAGGGAACCGCCGAGGACACCGAGAACACTGATACTGATAAATAGATTAAAAACTTCGGTTTCCTCAGCGTCCTCGGTGGTTAAATTAGAATTTTTGACATTCGGATTTTGAATTTGTTTCGGATTTCGTGCTTCGCATTTCGGATTTATACTTGCTTGGTGTGAATCCGATAGGTCTTTTGATTCGGTCCCGTCCAGCGCCAGCAGCCCTGACCGGATAGCTTCATCACTTCAAACTGTTTTCCGTTAACCACAACGATGTCGCCGACCTCCGGCGATAGTCCAAGCGATTCGGCGTCGATGAGAAAATCCCAGAGAAATGCGCCCACCTCGACGCCGGACTCGCCGCTGACCTGATAGTCGGTTTTGCCAAAGACCGCATTGCAGGTCTGCGTCTGTGCATCGCGCCGATACGTGACCGGACTGGAACAAAACCTCAAAAGGTTCTGCTCCAGCCAATCCAAGCCATGGTTCAGTAAGTTGGTCATATCCATGAATTGACAATTGACGAAGGACGTTTTATTCCTTTGTCCATCGTCCATTTATACTATTGTTCCAGCCGTACCCGCACGGTTGCATCGGTCGTTGCGGCCGCGCGTACGGCCTTGCCCAGATAGGGACGGGCCGGGTCGCCCACGACCTTTTCGACACGGCTGTCGGATGCGTTCCACCACAGCTTAGCGCCGGCGGCGATGTCGGTGCCGCCGCCGGTGGCCTTGGGAACGTCAAAGACGCCCACGGTTGCCAAAGCGCCCCGTTGACCGACTGCGATGTCCAGCTTGGCGATGGCGATCAGGTCGCCCTGAACCACCACGTCGCCGGCAGCAACTGCTGCACCGGGGGTGTAATCAATCGAATCACCGTTGTGAATAAATTGTGCTGTTGCCATCATTTTTTCCTTAAACAAGGGATTTTAGTTGACTTATAAGCGAACTTTATGTACGCTATAGCGTACGGTTAATAAGAAATTGTAACCCTAACTGTAGGACAGGTCTTATGACGACCATTACCGCCACAAACGCTCGAAAACAGCTTTATAAGCTCCTTAGCCAGGTTCAGGAGTCCCACGAGCCCATCTGCATTACCGGCAAGCATGGGGCAGGCATCCTGATCTCGGAGGAAGACTACGCCGCCATTCAGGAGACGCTTTACCTTCAATCCGTGCCGGGTATGACCCAGAGCTTGCTTGAAGGCCGTCAGACGCCGCCTGACGAATGCACCCCGCTTTCGGAGTTTGCATGGCCCGATACGAAGTCATCCTGACCAAAGCCGCCGTCAAAGATGCCGATAACATCGTCGCTGCCGGATTAGCCCCAAAAGTGAGAAAACTTTTGGCACTGATCGAAGAAGACCCGTTTGCGCCCTATCCGCCGTATGAAAAACTGCTTGGCAATTTGACGGGGCTGTATTCTCGCAGGATCAACATTCAGCATCGTCTGGTCTATCAGGTCTTGACCGAAGAACATCGCGTCAAGGTGTTGCGGATGTGGTCACATTACGAATGACCTGATCCGCTGTTTACGCCTGGCCTTTCATGAGCAAGGCCGCGCGGTGATCCTGCTCGCGAACACCAAAATCGATATACCCGCGGAACTGAATACCCAGTGTGTTGAAATCGGCGTCGGTCTTTTCGACGGTGGGGCGATCCACCCCGTTGAGGAACGCCACCTCGATGGCCGGCAGCCGATTCGGGTCGGCCAACAGATACCACGCCTTGTTGCTGGCCCCGGCAAACGACGGGTTGGCCAGATACGCACTGGAGACGACCTCGAACTTGCCCGCATGCGGATTGTTGGCCGGTTTGCCCTTGTTGGTCGTGGTCGTCTCGTTCAAGAGCAGCGAGGTCATCAGCATCTGCGCCGCGACCTTCAGCGCCGTCGGTACCAGCAGGATGGAGGCATCTACACCCAGGGGGCGACCGGTGGGCTTGGTCTGTTCGCTGAAGGTCACCTCGGCCAGCGTCAGGCCGTCGACGCTCAGTACCGTATCAGCGCCTTCCTTGTAGTTCTTATGCTCGGACGAGAAGAAGCTGTTGGGATTGGAGAGCAGCAGCCCCCACACCGCATCGGCAATCGCCTCGGCCGCGCCCATGCCGATCTGACGCGGGATATCCGTAAAGGCGCCCAGGTCATCGTTGATAATCATCTGACGGGTCAGGGCAAACATAATCCCGTGCGTATCGGCCTTCTGGCCGTAGGGCAGCTCATCGAGCTTGCCGTGCTTGATCTCGCCGTCAGCGCCGACTTTTTCAAAGGTAAAGCTGCCCGTCATCCGGTAGCGGCTGTGCTCTTTGAAATCGTTGACCGTGGCAATCTTACAGATTTTGCGCCAGGCGTCCTCGATATAGGTGTAGCCTTCGAGCAGCATCTTGTTGGCGACGTTAGAGAGGATGCCCGGCAGCGACAGGGTCGAGAACGCCGCCTGCAGCCAGCCGGAGGCGTCGCGTCGAAACCGCGGGAAGTGGGCCGCCCCCGAAATCCGCTCGCAGTATTCCTGAATGCCGATCCCCCGCAGCCGGTCGGCGGCGTCCAGCGTCGCGGCCTCATACATCGCCTGCATCCGATGATCCTGCACACCGGCGGCCATCAAGGCGACGGCCTCATAGACCTTCGGATCGCCGGGCTGACGAGTGACTTTCGCTGCCGGGGCCGACGGACGTGAGGCCCGCAAGACTTCCAATTCGCAGCGCGTCGCGTCCCAGCCCTCGCTGATGGCCTTGGCCTCGATATCGGCGTGCTGGCCGGAACAGATTGTCTGAATCGCCTGGATACGTCGGGTCTCATCCACCATCCGCTGACGCATCGCAAGCACAGGGTCATCCACGACCGGAGCAGCGGCCTGGAAGTTGTTCGGGGTGTCGGTCTTCGGCTTTTCCTGTGCGACCGACGCGGCGGGGGTTGTTTTGTCTTCATGCATCGAAGAGTCCTTGTCTGAAGTGAGTGGCGTGTCTTGTTTTTCAGGCGTGGCCTGACCGGCGGCGACCGTCGCGGTCGTTTGGGAGTCTGCTGCGTTATCCACGAAACTAATCTCCTTAAGAATCGATTGACGAATCACATAGACGGGACCGTCAAACGAACGACCGTTGACGTGAACCGTTGAACCATTGGGAATAAACTCGGCCTCCAGGATGTCGGCCCCGATACTGGCCTGCCAGGGAAAGCCCCGGCTGCCGCTCTTGGCCACATCCCGCGCCCAGCTGGTGTCGCGGGAGATCAGGCCGTCGGCCAAAATCTGACCGTTCTCAATCACCACCCGGTCGGTATGGCCGACGCCCTGTTTGGGTTGGTGGTCCAATCGGGCGGGAATGTTCTGACGGTCGATGGACAAGCCTTCCAGGTCCACCACGACCGGATGCGAAAAACCCTCAACCTTCATCAGACCGCCCGTATAGGCGACCATCGAGAACCGCGGCACGGCCTTTTCATCGGACGCCGCCTCAATCGTCAAGGGACACTCAAATCGAAACTGTTTCTGTTGCTGGCCGCTATTCTTCATCGTCATCTTCCTCGACTAATACGGTGGGGGTTAATGTTTCATCCATCAGACCCAGTTGGGTCAACAGTTGTTTTTCCTTCGCGCGTTGGTGCAGCTCGGTCTCCCAATCCCGGCCCTGACGCGCAAACTCGGCGGCCAGTGTGGTGGTATTGGAGTCCAGCCGAATCCGCTGGGCGTTGGCCTCTTTGACCGGATCGACGTGCTCAACCCCGTCAAAGAACCACTCGTGGGGGACTGACCGAACCGTGCGCACCGCCTGCGGCAGGAATCCTTCAATCAGCGCCGCTTCCCACAACCACGCCTTGAGCACAGGATTCAGTACGGCAATCGACAAATCGGCCTGCTCGTTCTTGATCTTTTTGAAAAAGCCCTGATTATCCAGCCGGCCTGACGCGTAGTTGTAGCCTTCAAAGTTACCGAACGCGATGCCGAACGGCATACACAGGCAGCGGCAAATCTCACAGAGCGTCTGCTTGACAAAATCGCGATACGCCGTCGTCGGCTGTTCGGGACGAACTTGACTGAGTTCCCACCCTTCGGGCAAGACCGTCGCCATCCGGCGTTCCAATTCGACCTTGTCCATCGGCTCGCACTCGGCCGCCTCGCCGCCGGGCGGGGTCTTGGTAAACAACACCATCGCAAACTCAGCCGCGGTCTCGGCCGCTGCCAGGACCGCCAGTGCATACCGCCGCAGCTGGGCAAACAGATTCAGCGCCGGCGTCAATTCACAAATCCCCCGTCGCTGGCCGGGACGCAGGTGTTTGTACCAGTGCACCATCGCACTGGCCGGAACCCGCAGATAGTCCTGACTGACGCCGCCCATGTCACCCGGATGGTCTTTGAGGACGTAGTAAAACGCCGGGTTGCCGTAGGCGTCGTACTCAATGCCATCGTTAATCCGCTCATCGCCCATCAACTGAATGGGCGTCTCCACCCGGTCGGCCTCGATCAACTGAAAATCCAGCTTGACCGTCGTCTCCAGGGCCGGATTGGTGGTCAGCATCGCAAATGCCTCGCCGTCCATCGCATACGACCTGCGCATGGTCTTGAGCTTGTCGGTCAGCCGCACCGCCTCGGCCCATTGCTCAAACTGCAGCTCGACCCGGTTGCACTGGACGGTATCGGGCAATCGCAATTGAAGCCGTGGGCCAGTGCCGATGAGGTAATCGGCCAGCGTCTCGACAATCCCGAAGGCATACGAATTGTTCGCTACCTCGTAGCGGGCGCGGTTGCGCAGCGTCCGCCGCACCTCCGGCGTCATCGCCGCCTGGGCGCTAAGTCCATCCGCATGCTGCCAGTACCGGGCGTATTCGGTCGTATGCTGTGCCGCATCATACCGCGCCCGCAGCGTTACCGTTTTAGGGCCGCGCGAAACCTTGTTTTTTCGTCTAAACCAACGCATAGATATTGTCGATGGACGATGGACGATGGACGAAGTAAAAATCGTCCATCGTCCTTCGTCCATTGTCCATTCAAACCGCTCCCGGCGGGATAAGCTGCACCCGCTTAATCCCCAGACCCCGTCCCCGTGAGGCGCCTTTATTGGCCAGATACTTATCCGCCTCGATGAGGTCCTTGAGATTTTGCTGCTCAACCGAGCCGGCGTCGCCGCTGGCCTTTGACGGGCCTTGAGCGACTTCGTTAATGTTGTCTTCCAAACCCATACTTCACCGTCTTCTTTGGGCGCAAAAAAAGACGGCAGCGAGATGGTGAGGCACCTCACTGCCGTCTTGTTTTTTGCATTACTCCGCATTGTCGGGGATCAGCCGACGCCGCAGAACCCAAGTTTTCAAAAGAGCGTTATGTTACACCCGCGATCATACGCAGCCGAATGATGCAGGACAAGTGAAAAAACGTAGGGTTTATGACACCGTTGCTATATCTGGTAAAAATATTATTTACGAATCACACGCTCAACCGAAGTCATCGTTTTTCCGCAGTGTCGACACTTGCGGTAGCGAATAATTTTGTTTTCCTGATTGACTGTTCGATACACAGAGAGGTGCCGGCACCCACACGCGCCGCAGACAATACCCACGGCGCTGGCATGCTGCAATTCCGATAAGACCAGTTTTTTCGACATTATTTCCTCCGTGCCAAGTCTGACAGTTTCAGACGTTTACGCTGTTGAACGATTTCACCTTGTGTGCCGAACAGTTTGATCCCTTCCATCGAGGCGGCGACCGCACAGCCGACCAGGCCGTCCAGCCAGTGGTTGTCCGGTCTTAGCGCCTTGAGCTTCCATTCATCGACCACCCGGTCGCGAGCGGCCGTGCGGATGCAGTACTCGGCCGTCAGATGGTCGGCCAGCAGCCGATGCGTCGCTTGGTCCCGGCCAAACAGCGACAGACACCCCGGGTCGCCCATCGCCACCGATAAGCGCGCCTGGACAAAGGATTTCCAGTAATTCGTATCGATGACAATATGCCGCACCTGACGTTTGCCGAGGATATTGGGCATCCGCCAGTGCAGCCCCACCCGGTCGCCTTTTTTCCGCTTGTAATCGGCAAACGGGATCGACGATGCGCCGACATACTTGCCGTGCGACGGCAGGACAATCCCGGCGTATTGCGATTGCCGACAGAACTGATACACCACATCGGTCGATTGACCCCAGTTGGCGTCGATCAGACAGCGCGCAATCCGCATATCCATCCCGTCCTCGCGCCGATAAATCCGACCTAACCGCTCGGCACAGAGGGCTTCCAGGCCGTGATAAATCGCGCCTTCCAGGCCGGCGTCGGGCTTTTGAGCGGAAAGCGTGCGGCGAATGTCCCGCAGCGTAAAATACAAGCGTTTCTGCTCCGGCCAGACGCCATAGTCCACCACATAGCCCGTAAACTCCGGCTCCCAGCCGCACAGCATCCAGAACAGGGCCTTTTGCTGGATGTCGATAAACAGCGTCAGCGTCGAACAGCCCAGGGGAACGGTACCGCGCGGATGGCCGTTGACCTTTTCGACAATCTCATCGGCCGTCAGCATCCCCTCGCCTTCTTTTTCCTGGATGGGTTCGTTTTGGTATTCGGCAAAGAACGCCTCTTCGTCCCGGAACTTGAGATTCATCGCGTGCTGAATCGCGCTGATCTCATCGGGGTTATGCCGCTGGGGCCAGGCGACCATCGCCCCGGCATCCATCGCCTCACGATGTTGACGGTAGAACTCGGTCGCCACCGAACCGTCGCCATCGTTGCGCAGCGAATCGGCGCGGATTTCGGCATACTGCTGCCAGAGTTTTTCGTTCGTCGGGAAGGCATAGATCATCTTCGTCCGCTCCCCTTGCCATTCGGGGTGTTTTTCGCGGTCGAGGATATTGTCCGCCATGTCGCCGGGCCGAATGACGGTGCAGGCCATCAACCCCGAAATCTTCTTGCCCGGCCCGGCCATACCCAAGACATCCCCGGCCAAAATGGCCTCACGCCGCTGCGATTGGGAGGGGCTCCAGGCACTCTCGGTGGTCTGGGGGTCATCGACCATCACCAGCTGCGGACGCACCACCTTGCCATCGGCGCGGGCGTGGTTTTGGCCGCGGATGTCCGATCCTTTCATGCCCGAACACGAAATCACCACACCCGAAGCGGCGCTGCCGGCAATCGTCGGCAACACGATTTTATCGTTGAGCCATTCGATCCGCGTGGCGATGCCGTTGACCGTCTGACCCCGCTGGCGGTGCGTAATCCGCTCCAATGCCCGAATGGGGAAGGTGACCTCCGGAAAATCCTCGTTCAATAGGTCGTTGGTCTCCAGCCAGACCTTCAACGTCTCCAGCAAATGCTGCGCCCGATCCGCCGAGGCGGCGATCAGACAGACAAACGGCGTTGCGCCAATCAATGCCGCCCACAGACACGCCATCTGCATCATGGAGGTTTTGCCGCTCCCGCGCGCCATGGCCAACGCAAACAATCCCCCCTTGAGTACCGCCTGTTCAATCTTGTCAATGACCTTCAGATGGTCATCCGACCACGGCAGGTAGAACACATCCGGAAAATACCGCTCGCAGAAAAACCGAAAGCTCGAAATCGCGTGCGCCCTGCGTTCGGGATTGACGACGTCCGGGATGTCGCCGATGTCCCGCCCGGCCCGTGCCAATTCCAGATTGCGCTGACGTGCGGCCTCGCGCATCTGGTCATACGTGCGGGTCGGCTCCGGCGGCGTCAGATACGCCTGCATCAGCCACGCCGCATAGCGCAACAAATCCACCGACTTATCGTCGCCGATGGTGTAACCGGCCGTGTTGCGATGTCGGCGCAGTGTGCTGTCGGTCAATACCGTGCCGAATCCAGCGGAGTTGAGTATCCGTATCAGCTCGGCCGGCTTGATTTGGGTGGGATTAATTTTCGCCAACGGAAACCTCTCTGGCTAAAAACGCGGTGTATTCAATCAGATTTATCGTCCCGGCCGCCGAGACGATCCCGGCCGTTCTGGCAATAGCCAGTACGTCTTGTCCGGATATCGCTTTGCGGCTTGCCCGGCTTAACAATAACACCAGTTCCTCCGGCGTCAGCGCTGTGATTTTAAGGGGTTTTTCCATTGCTTACCTTCCTTGTCCAGTGTGATGTGTAAGCACTCTTTCGTTTATTAAAAAATACTGCGAAACCTTTAAGAATAATGAGTTATTTGCCTTGGCTTCCTGCGCGATATATGCGAATAGATCAGTAATGAACGTGAATATTGACAATGCAAAACGAAAGGACAAAACGATGAAGCTTTTCAATTTATACCAGACGGTCACGATTGCCAAAGGCCCATTCAAAGGCACCCAGGGCAAAGTGATGGGATACCACGACGGCAAATACAACCTCCGGTTTGGCGGCAAGGGAAAAGCGGTGGTCTTTTGCGATTTCCTGCCGCACCAGATTAAACGATAACGAAATCGCAAAACCGAAAGGACAGAACAATGAAACGCATTGACGAAAACGCAAAAACGACCGCCCTCGAAAAACTCAACGATCTGCTGGCCGAGACCGAAGAGCCGAATGTCGCAGCGCTGATTCTGCAGGCGATGGATATGCTCTGCGACGCCCATCAGATGGAGATGCCCGAAGAGGCGATCACCGTCAACATCGGGCTGGACGATTATTTCGGTCGCGATGTGTTGACCTTGCGGTAAACCCAAACCCCATACAGAGAGGACAGAACGATGAAACGAAGCGAAAAACACGCTGCCATCATCGCTTATTACGAATCGCTGGGCTATGAAATCGTCGGCTGGAAAGACGGGTATTGGCTCCGCAAGGACGGTCAAAAGACCTTCATCCTCACCGCCAAGGCCGCCCGAGCGGCTGGGATTAAGCCAACGCCCCGACCGCGTAGAGTTGCACTGCCCTGGGGCGATTATGCCACCGTGGCGATGCTGAACCGTCCCCGACCGAAATAACCTCAAACACGAAAGGATAGGACGATGGAGCCCAAACGCACACGAGAGGACGAGCTGGCGTATTTGAAAGATTATCTTGTCAGCCACGGCATCGACCCGTTCTGGGCCAACTCGGCGCTGGGATGGGTGCGCCGCGTGATGGCGGGCAATACCCACTGGGTGACCGACCTGCGGTATCCGCGGGTGAGCCGCCATAAGGACTACACGGGCTGTATCCGGCGGCTGACGGTGCGGTGCACGCTCCACAGCGCCTCGGCCGATGCTCCGGGCAAAATTATCTATACCTTCGGCGTGGGCAAAAAAGGAGGACATCGTGTTGAAATCAAGGCGCTTTAGTCCGGAATCATCCATCCCCGACGGCCATGCGCCAGCGCCCACGTTGGCGCGTGTGCGGCGATCTCGCATCGAACCAAGCATCCCTCCGGATTCTCTGCCATTTTCAACAGGCGCAAACGTGGGCGACGTGGTGCGATATTCGCATACCTCCGCAATTTTGGACAATACGAGCTTCGTGTTATTGGCCGGTACTCTCGGAAGAATTAAAAAAAACTGCGAATATTCAATTATTATTCCATTATTGCCCTTGGCTTTGATTGAAAAATATGCGATCTGATCAGTAATGAAGTTGAACATTGAAAATCGAAAACGCAAAAAACGAAAGGACAAGACGATGAAAACACGAAACGCACAAGAGATTGCCGCCCGATACAACACGGTCAAAAATGACATTGCCAACCTGCTGGGCTTTTTTGAATGCGAACTTTCCAAAGAACGCCCCGTTCTGGACTGGTCCAGCATCGGTACACTCCAGAAGGTCCGCGGCGACCTGATTTCCACGCTGGCGTTTATCAGCGGGTTTTCCGAAGACCAAATCAGCGAGACGCTCGAAGAGACGCGCGTCGAGAACCCCAACGCATAACCGAAAGGACAGGCGATGAAATTCCAAGTGACCGAATTTAAAACCGCACACGAAGCGATAGAACACGCCGTCGCCACCGACGGCATCGCCGTCCGCCTCAACGGGCAAAACCTCGTGGTCAGCGAAGACGACATCGACCGGTTGATGGACAACGGTATCGGTTTTGCATATCTGGATGACCGCAACGGAACGATTGTCACCATTCCCGTCAACCCATAACCGAACGGACAAACCCCATGGAAACGAACATTGAAATCCAGACCGTCGAAGCAAACATCAAAACGCTGTCGGCCCATACCAAAACGGAAGCGGCGACCAGCCTGGACGACTGCTCGGACATCTTGAGCGCCCTGGGCAACGAGCACGAGATTATCCGGCTGGTCCAACGCATCAAAAGTGAGCTCAATGACCTCAAACGCCGCTACGACGAGATGGCGACCCAATTCGATGCCTACGGCGAAGGGGTGATTTACAACATGGACATTCGACTGCCGGAGTTGAAGGCTCAATTGCGATGCCGAAAAGAAGCCCGAACCTTGTATGCCGGGCTGCTCAAATAAAACCCCCACCTCCGAAAGGATAACGGTATGAAAACCAATGCCCCTTACAACACGTTCAAAACCGACCTCAATCGGTTCCTGATCGCCATTGTGGATTGGCAAAAGCAAGGCCAGGATGCCGCTGACAAGGCCGACGTTGACACCGCCAACCGGTACGATGAGGACGTTAAGGATTTGACGGACATCTTCAATGCCCTCCAATCCGGTCATTATCGGGCGGCTTGCGAGCTGGTCTGGCAACTGGACACGATTGTCAAAGACCAAATTCCCAAGCGCCTGTACAACTATATCGCCACGGCCGCCGGATGCCGTTAAAGCCAGCCGGTTATGTCCGGTGTTATTGGCCGGTACGGTCGAATATCTTAAAAAATACTGCAAATAATCGGAAAATAAGAGAATAATTGACTTGGTATGTACCGCTGAATATGCGAATAGATCAGTAATGGCATTGAACATTGAAGACGCAACAAACGCAAAACGAAAGGATAAAACGATGCGAAAGACAAGCAAAACCGAAATCAAAAATGCATACGACAACGCCCGGTTTGACATTGACAGCCTGATGAACCTGATGGAGACTGAATTGGCCAAGCCCCAGGACAATCCGAATTGGGGACAGGTCGGGGACATGCGGCATGTGCGACACGAGCTCCTTGAATTGGTTTCGCATTTGACCGGCCGCTCGGTGGCTACGCTCCGCGAGGCGCTCGAAGAATTGCGCGAGGACACCGCACTCGATAACGAAACCCAAAACGCATAACCGAAAGGAACAGACCCATGAAGATTATTGAGATGAAACTGGCCGGACACATGAAAAA
>JAAYCR010000015.1 GCA_012729675.1 Phycisphaerae bacterium
ATTAAAGACCATCACCTCGTCCAGCAGGCCGTCCATGTAGCTTTCACTGGTATTTCCCAAGCCTAAATACCCGTATTGGCTGTAATTATACAGGCCGAGATTGGCGTTGTCAACCGCCCGGTCCAACCGGCCGTTGATATACATCCGATGACGAATCATCGTTCATGCTATGATTATCGGGCATGGTGCCCCGGTGAGTTTACAAAACAGGATTTTCAGCCGGGAGCAGGAGATTAATGCTCGTATTTACTTTTTCTTCATATAGTGCAGGCGTTTTGGATTGGGGAGTTTTTCGATGGCATATCGCAGCATCGTTCTCGGCAGGTCGGCGGCGTGTTGGTCAAGAAACATCGTCAAGGCGTTCAGATTGCGTTTGCCGACCTCGCGCAGCATCCAGCCGACGGCCTTGTGGATCAATTCTTCCAGATCGTCCCGCAGCAGCCGTGCAATCGCCAACGCATCGTCAATCTCATTTTTGCGGATAAAGGCAAACGTCGCCAGCATCGCAATACGCCGCTCCCACAGGACCGGCGATGCGGCCAGTGTGTAAAGGATATGTCTGTCTTTGTCGAGCAGGTAGGTTCCGACGATATTCGGGGCCGACACGTCCACCAGGTCCCAATTGTTGATAGACCGCGTGTGTTTCAGATACAGCGTATAAATTTCTTCGCGGCCGGCGGGGTCGGCGCGGTCAAATTGCCGAATCAGCACCAGTAACGCAAACAGCCGCTCTTCGTGATAGGAGGATCGGAGCAGCTTGACGACCTCCGTCAGGCGCAATCCTGCATAGTCTTTCACCATCGCCCGCACCGTCGGCACGCGAATGCCCAGGAACGTATCGCCATGTCCGTATTGGCCGGGTGCGGTCTTGAAGAAGCGCTGCGCATGTTCGGCGAAAGCCGGGTTTCCCGCAGCGTGCAATTGAGCGCTGGCCTCCCGTGCCGTTCGCATCAGTTTCTCACAGCCTCAACAACCGGTTGGGCGGCTTTGAGCGGAGCGGGAAAAATAATGAAATCCAGCAGGCGCGCGATGATCTTGGGAATATCGGTAATGTCATGCGTGCCGGAAAAATGAATCACCTCCGGCCCGAAGGCATAAATCGGCACGTCACCGGCCGTGTGGTCGTCCGAATTCCAGCCGGCGACCAAGCGATTGCGCCGGTCGGCATTGAGCAGCAGGCCGTCGGTCTCGTGGTCGGCAGTGACAATCACAAGCGTCTTTTTGTCGCGCTGGGCAAATTCAATCGCTTCTTTGACGGCCATATCGAACAGCAGCGTCTGGCGGATGGTATTGTCCCTATCTTTGTCGTGGCCGCCCCAGTCGATCTGGCTTCCTTCGACCATCATAAAGAACTTCGGCTCCGGGGCAAACCACTCATTCGATTCGGCATTGAGCTGGTCGCTGCAAGGCGTCGCATTGTCTTGCTTGTCATCCTTTCGCTTTGGCATACCAGTCCGGATCACTGTCCAGTTTTTGACTCGCATCCTCTGTCATCGATTTGAACGCCGAGTGGCTTGATTCCCAGCTTCGCTGAACAAACGGCGTCGTTCGCATTTTTTCTATCTCAATTTGGGCATCCCTGAAATAGGACCCGTAAATGTGCAGCGAGTCGCTGATATCGACATATCGCCCGACGCGGACGGGGGAATTGAGTTTTTCGCTGAGCCGGTCGGCGATCCTTCGCTGCAGGTCGGTCAGGGCGTAGGCGTTCATAAACCACGCCTTGTACAGGTCGCGGCTGCGCCAGTGGGTGTTCATATTCAGGACAAACCGCCCCTGCTCGTCGCGCGCCAAGCGGCACCATATCCGCTGCAGACACGGCGGATCGACCGTCTTCGGGTCGGCGGTCGGCATCCACGTAATCGCCTGTGCGCGGCGCGTATGGTCGCAGGCGGCCAGCGCATCGACGATGTAGGCGATTTGGTCAACCCGCTGAAACGGCTTGGGCGTGTTTGCGTCGCGGAGATTTTCCACCGGCGTATAGGCAAACAGCCGCTCGTGATAGGTATAAGTCCATTTGCCTGCGGCCGGATCGATCCAGTGGTCGTGAATGCCCGCGACGACTTCCTGCCGATAGGCCTCCAACTCTTCGGGGCCGCCGGGAAAGTTCTTGTGGATTCGCGGCTCATTGAACGGATTGGCCACCGTGATCATCACCGTCGCATCGCGGCTGGGCGGGTCGTCGGGCTTGTCATACTGCGTCTTGACGGCCAGACCGTTGTCCCAGACGGCCAGTACGGCCTTTTCCCATGCTTCAGGCAAACAGTGGGCAGTGATACTCAGGGCCGGCACATCGCCGGCGGTCAGTGATTGAGTCATCGGGCGTCCTTTTACAAAAGATAGTTATAAACCGAGTTCAGCGTCCGTGATATTGTAGGTCGCCCGATGGCGTTCAGGAACCTGACGCAGCAACTGGCGGGCTTGATCCGCGTAGATTGTGTTGGCGTAATTGCGAATAATGTCACGACACATATCCACGCCGCGTTTGTATGAAATAATACGCATCCGCGGCGCCTCCATAAAGAAATCACGCGCAAATGCAAGCTGTTTTTCCGCTTCCATCTGCTGATGCTCCGGCAGTTCTCGAGACTGCTGAGACTGCCGCCCCGCTGCTACCTGATTGGGATCGGCTGCCTGTGGCATCCCCGTTTCCACTGGATAGGCCGAAGAAGGTGCGGCCTGAAAATCAGCGAGATCGATCTCCACGCCGGTCAGATGCGACAGAATAAAGGCCGGCATAAAACCATCGGCGGGGCCGGAATATTTGACCTGTCCTCCTTTATCGATGATCGCCATAAAGGGCGTCTTCACATCCAATTCCGCAAACTGCATCGCCTCCGACTGCGGCTGTGCGGCAATCACCAGGGGGGCGACAGGACGATCGCCTTCCAGTGCCTCCGGAGCAACGCCCGCGGAGTTGACATTCATCTCGACAAACTTGACCTCTTTCTTGTCGGCCAATACGTCCTGCATGACATCGAAATACGCTCGCTGGCTTGCGAGGTGATAAACGACATCGGTTGCACCGCGTCCCCCCGAATAATCTGTTGTTGCTTCAGCGCGAGGCTGCGGCAGCCGGGTGCCGGGAACGCCACGAACACCGGGAACGCCGGGAGTACCACGAACACCGGGAACACCGGGAACGCCAGAGGCGCCAGGGGTGTCAGGGGTATTGGGATCGCGCGATTCCTCCGACTGCCAAAAGAGAATGCAGAGGATATCGCTATCGGGGACATAGACTATTTTTCGATTATCAACGGTCTTATATTCCTGACGGACGAAACGTTCACGGAGAAAATCACGGCGGAGCGTCGTCAAATCGAACACCAATGTTCCGGGATTGCCGAACGTAGCTTTGGCGTCGACGGGCGGGGCCGTAGTGACAATCGCGTCGGCCTGACGGCCGCGGAACTGACGCTGCGGTTCGGTTTGCGAACGCGGCTGACGAACTGGCGTCGGCTCAAGAGGGCGACGGCCATAGATAAGAGAAAAAAGGGTCTGGCTGATCCACGCGTCGCCGTTGGTCTCATCTTCGCGGTTTGCACGCATCGCCCAGTTCAGATTTTGGACAGGTTCGTCTTGATAATACAATGTCCACGACTGAAGCAGCATGTAGGCCGCCTTTTGAGAGCTGTCATAAGTGGCGGCGTTGCGTCGGTTGGTTTCGAGCAACTCGGCGGCCTGCTGAATCTCCATCGCGTCGGGACGCTGGTTGAGGTTGACCTTTTTGAGGATGGATTGCAGCGATTGCTCAATCTCGGTAAACGAAGCCTGTACTTCAAGTCGCAACTGCTCGCGCCGCAGGTCGGCCTCACTGGCCATTGATGAGGAAACAAGAAACACAAATGCCGCAATTCCGGCAATCAAGAGGCCTTTAGTTTTCATTACTGACTCCTGTAAATGACTCGAATCCCATGATATGCTACCTTACCGCCATTATTTTCATCATAACAAGCACAACAGTTCTTGCAAAGGGAAAAATACCGATAGAAGCAATTTTGGATGCGGTCAAAACAATTTGACTTTTTCGGGGTTGCGGCGTAGTATCCATATAATATCTAAAAAGTGAACACAGTTTGTAGTGAATTGGAAGCAATGGGATGTTTACAGGAATGATTGAGGCAATCGGGACGGTGCGGCGGGCGATGACGGCGGGCGGTCTGATGATGCTGGAGGTCGATCTGGGGCCTACGGCGACAGGACACGATGCGCCGGGCGACAGTATTGCCGTCAACGGGGTGTGCCTGACGGTCAGGGGGCTGGACGGCCGGTGTGCGCGGTTTGACGTCAGCAGCGAAAGTCTGGTCAAAACCACTCTTAAACATCTTAAACCCGCAGACAAGGTCAACCTCGAACGGGCGATGAGTGCACAGGGTCGCTTCGGCGGCCACATCGTTCAGGGGCACATCGACGGCGTCGGCGCCATCGCGGCGATCAAAAAACAAGGCGACTTTGCGGTCTTTCGCTTCTCGGCCTCGCCCCAATTGCTGGGACAAATGGTGCTCAAAGGCTCGGTTGCCGTGGACGGCGTCAGCGTAACGATTGCGACGCTGGACAATACCGGCTTTGAAGCCGCCCTGATTCCGACGACACTGAAACAGACCATCTGGCATCGGTCCAAAGTCGGCGACGCGGTCAATATCGAAACCGATATACTGGTCAAGGCCATCCGCCGACATCTTGAACAAATGCTCGGAACCGGCGGACTGACCGAAGCGAAGCTGAAGCAATTGGGTTTTTAGACACAGATTCACACAGATTTACTCAGATTTTTTATGAAAATAATAAACGATGATAATTTATATAAAGAGTTGACCCAAAAAATAATTGGGTGTTCTTATCGAGTGCATAATGAGCTTGGGGCGGGATTTCTCGAAAAAGTCTATCAAAATGCGCTGGCAATCGAATTAAGAGAATCGAGAGTTCCTTTCGAGCAAGAATTTCCTCTTTCGGTTCACTATCGAGGTCATCTTGTCGGCGAGTACGTGCCGGATTTTATTGTTGACAGCAAGGTAATTGTGGAATTGAAAGCCATATCCGACTTAGCAGCTCCGCACGAAGTGCAACTTGTCAACTATCTCAAGGCAACTGGACTGCGCGTCGGTCTGTTAATCAATTTTGGGAAAAGCGTAGTCGTCAAACGTAGGATCCTTTAGCCTAAAAATAAACTGTGAAATCTGTGTGAATCTGTGTCTAAAAATGACATTAAATGATAAAAGTCGGCTGGTCGGCAATGACCTGCTAATCGGCATTACGATGGGCGATCCCGGCGGCATCGGGGCGGAGATCGTCGTCAAGGCGTTGGCCGACCCTGCGCTGCGGCGGCAGGCCAAGTTCATCATCTTCGGGCTTGACGAGCCGCTCGAATACGCCGCCGATCTGGCCGAGATTGAGCCGTTCTGGTTTCGGTTTCCGCATGAAAAGCTCAGCCGGGATTACCCGCGGCAGGTCTCGGTGGCCGACTATGACGAGTACTCCGCCCCGTCGTGGATTCACGCCCCGACACGGACATCGGGCGAAGCGTCGATGCGGTTTTGTCTGGATGCGATTGACGCCGCCCGCAACGGGCTGATCGACGGGGTTGTAACCGCCCCGATCAGCAAGACAAGCTGGAAGCTGGCCGACGGCAAGTGGCCGGGGCATACGGAGCTTCTGGCCGACCGCTGCAAGTCGCCGCGAAAGGCGATGATGTTTGTGGCCGGGCCGCTCAAGCTGGCGCTGGCGACCATCCACGAGGCGTTGTTTGAGATTCGCCACAAGTTCACCATCGGCTGCGTGTTTGAACCGATTGATTTGCTCAATACCGCGTTGAAAGAGTATTTCGGCATCGCCCGGCCGCGGATCGCGGTGGCAGGACTGAACCCGCACGCCGGCGAGGACGGGCAATTCGGCGACGAGGAACAGCGCATCATCAAGCCCGCACTGCTCTTGGCGCAGGAAGTCGGCATCAACTGCGAAGGACCGTTCCCGGCCGATTCGCTGTTTATCCACGCGGTGCGGGGCGAGTTTGACGGCGTCGTGGCGATGTATCACGACCAGGGATTGATTCCGGTCAAGATGCTGGCGTTTGACAGTGCGGTCAATGTGACCATCGGCCTGCCGATTATCCGCACCTCGCCGGCGCACGGCACGGCCTTTGACATCGCCGGAAAAGGCATCGCCCGCGCCGACAGTATGAAAGCCGCCATCCAAACGGCGATCCAAATGGCGAAGACGAAAAAGATGTTAAATGTAAAATGTTAAATGTAAAATGTATTTTATGAGAATCTCTGTGTTCTCTGTGTACTCTGTGGCAAAGATAAGTCAAAAGGTAAAGTGTAAAGGGTAAAATTGCGGTGTCGCCTTCGGCGGTATTTATGAATTTTGGATTTTTAAGTTTGTTTAGAATTTAGTGCTTAAAATTTAGGATTTTTCTCAACGTGCAAACCAAACAGGACATTGAGCTGCTGTTGGCCGGTGCCGGGCTAAAGCCGAATCGACGGCTGGGTCAGAATTTCCTGATCGACCTGAACCTGATGAAGCTGCTGGTCGAGGCCGCCGGGCTGACGACGCAGGATGTGGCGCTGGAAGTCGGCACGGGGACGGGGTCGTTCACGGAAGAATTGGCGACGCGGGCCGGGCAGGTGGTCACGGTTGAGTTCGACACCGGCCTGGGACGACTGGCGGCGTCACGACTCAAGGCGATTGAAAATGTTACGCTGATTCAGGGCGATGCACTGGAAAGCAAGAACGCGCTGAACGCCGACGTGTTGGCAGCGGTGGAAACGGCGCAGGCGCAGCTTGCCGGGCGGCTTCTGCTGACGGCCAACCTACCCTACAGCGTCGGCTCGGCGGTGATGGCCAACCTCATCGTCGGCCCCCTGACGGCCGACAAGATGGCGGTCACGGTGCAAAAAGAGGTGGCCGACCGGATGACGGCGACCCCCGGCCGCGAGGAATACGGGACGCTGAGTATCTTGATGACGGCGACTGGACACGTCCAGATGCTGCGCAAACTGCCCGCCTCGGTCTTCTGGCCGCGGCCGCAGGTGGAGTCGGCGATGGTCCTCTTCGAACGCGACCCCGGCAAAGTCGCCCAGATTCACGACATGGCGACCTTTCGGCAGGTCGTTACGCTGTTTATGGGCCATCGGCGGAAGATGCTCAAGGCGTGCGTCAAATTCGCCGCCGGTAGCCTCGAGAAAATCCGCCACTGGCCGACGGTCTTCGACGAAGCCTTCGTCGATCCGCACCACCGCCCCGAAGAACTGACCGCGGCGAACTATATCAATATTGCCAACCTGTGCTTTGAACAAACGAAATAGGCTGAGGTGATACCATGAATCCACGACAACGAGCCATTGAGACGATTGCATTACACAAGCGCGTTTTGGCGCAGCTTGAAGATCACGGGATAGCGACGCTGCTAAATGCCGCAGAATTATTGATCGACTGCCTGAAGGCGGGCGGCTGTATCTATCTGTGCGGCAATGGCGGCTCAGCCGCAGACGCCCAGCACATCGCCGCGGAACTGGTCGGGCGGTTCGTCCGCGAACGCAAAGGGCTGGCCGCAGTCGCCCTGACGACCGACACCTCCACCCTGACCTCCGTCGGCAACGACTACGGCTTCGAACAGATATTCGCCCGGCAGGTCGAGGCGCTGATGTGCCACGGCGACGTGCTCTGGGCCTTTTCCACCAGCGGCACGAGCAAAAACATCCTGGCCGCCGCCAACAAAGCCAAAACCCTCGGCGCCAAAATTCTGGCCTTTACCGGCAAACCCGACTCACCGCTGGAAGCGATGGCCAATCTGTGCCTGTCGCTGGACGGCCCGACCGCCACCGTACAGGAAATCCAGCAAGTCGCCTACCATATCATCTGCGACCTCGTCGAAGCAGTCAACAGTGATCAGTGATCAGTTGTCGGTTTGCAGCAAGGTAAAAGGCAAAGGAGACGAGGACGGCGATTGCAATCACACTCCCAAATGTGCATCAATCCCCCAGATACTCGTCCTTCATCAGATAGTTCTGCACATAGTCCTCAACGGCGTCTTCGAGCGGAAGCGTCGGCGCGGCGTATCCGGCGGCGCGGAGTTTGCCCATCTCGGCCTGTGTGAAATACTGGTACTTGTCGCGCAGCGTTTCGGGCATATCGACATAGTCAATCGCCGGCGCCTTGCCCATCGCCGCAAAGACCGCCTTGGCCAAATCGTCCCACGACCGCGCCTGGCCGGTGCCGATATTGAACAGGCCGCACACATCGGGATTGTCCAGAAAGAACAGCGTCATCTCGACGGCGTCTTTGACATAGATAAAGTCGCGCACCTGCTGCCCGTCGCCGTAGTCGGGCCGATGCGATTTAAACAGCCGCACCCGCCCCTCGGCGTTGATCTGCTCGAACGCCTTGAGCACAAAGCTCCGCATATCGGCCTTGTGGTATTCGTTGGGGCCGAACACGTTAAAATACTTTAGCCCGACAAACCGCTCCAGCAGCCCTTTTTGCCGGCACCACAGATCAAACATCTGCTTGCTGTAGCCGTACATATTCAGCGGCAGCAGCGACTGAATCTGCGACGCGTTGTCGGCAAACCCCTGCGCCCCGTCGCCGTAGGTCGCCGCACTGGAGGCATAGACAAACCGCGCCCCGATCTCCAGCGCCCAGCCGGCCAGCAGCTTGGAAAACTCAAAGTTGTTCTTGGCCAGATACGAACAGTCCGTCTCGGTGGTGTCCGAACACGCCCCCAAATGCACGATCGCCTCAACATCCCAGTCCATCGGCTCACCGGCGACCATATCCGAAAAATCGTCGGCCTCCATATAATCGGCAAACCGCAGACGGCGCAGATTCTTCCACCGCTGGTCGTGTCCCAGAATATCGACGATCAGAATGTCCTCAACGCCCCGTTTGTTCAGGGCCGCCACGAGCGCCGAGCCGATAAACCCCGCCCCGCCGGTTACTAACAGCATGGTACTCTCCTGATAAAAAGTCTCGCCAATCACCGCTACGTCGGCTTCCACCCTAAACCCCGGGGCGGCCTTTGTCAATCAAATTCGCCCAAAAACGTGGGATGGGCAGGGAACATCGTATCCCCCTCAAGCGGATACGGTGTATGACTGTACAGCGGTATCAGGAGTTAAAGCAGGTGTGGGCTGGGGGCATGCCCCCAGCGGATTAAATGTATCCAGATAG